>DAOMFV010000027.1:0-48970 GCA_035430005.1 Gemmatales bacterium | reverse complement strand
AGGCGGCTCGGCAGGAGCCTCGCCCTCCCCAAACTAACCCCGCAGAATCCACCACATCACGACGACGGTAAGAACAATCGTAACCAACCCGGCACCGACGGCAATCGTGATAAGTTCCCCTTTGGTAATGCCAGGGCTGAGCTTCTTGGAACGACTGGTCTTCTTCGTGTGCGACTTGCTCTGGGCTTCGTCCTTGAGAGTATCGACATCGGAATGCGGCCGAGGAAGAATCCGCATGGCGTCGTTGGAGGCACTGGCTCTGAAGGGTGCCGGACTGCCACGACGGGGTCGCTGGAGTTGCTTGGAATTGGTGGTAGCTATGAGCTGCCTGACCAGAGGACTGGGCCAGGGCACTTCTTCTTCGGGCGGCGGCTTCACTTCTTCGGTGATGAACGGCATCAGCGCGCTCACGACGTCAATCGGCTCACGGTAGCGGTCGTCAGGCTTCTTGGCGATCATGCGGAAGATGATCTCGTTGATCTCTTCGGGCACATCAGGCCGAACCGTATGGATGTGTTCGGGGTACTTGGTCTGATGCCAGACGAGCTTTTGGGCGACGCTGCCTTTATGGAACATCGGCCGGCCGGCAAGCATGAAGTAAAGGGTTGAGCCCAGCCCATAGATGTCGGAACGAATGTCAGCGGCGCTGACATCGAGAGCCTGTTCCGGGGCAATGTAGTCAGCGGTGCCAAGGACATTGCCTTCGTCGAATTTCATGGTGAGCTGATCGGTATCACCTTCAAAGAGACGAGACAAACCCAGATCAAGCAGCTTGATGCAGCCATACCGATCGACGAGAACATTGGCAGGCTTGATATCACGATGAATCCAGCCGATCTCGTGGGCGTGCTGCATGGCATGCAGGGTTTCGATGGCGTAATGCACCGCACGGGAGATGGGCAGCCCGGTCTCTTTGTAATGCTTGGTGACGAGTTTTTCGAGATTCACGCCATCGACAAACTCCATAACCATGAAGTGAACACCTTCGTCGCAGCCCATGTCGTAGGCCCGGACGATGTTATTGTGGTCAAGCTGAGAGATCGCCCGTGCTTCGCGCTGGAAGCGTTCTAGAGCCCCTGGAGCTTTGACTTTGTCTTCAGGCATCACCTTGACCGCTACAGGACGTTTGAGCGAAAGGTGCTCGCAGAGGTAGACAGCCCCCATGCCGCCTTGGCCGATCAGTTCGATCAGCTTGTACTTCTGGCCTATGATGAATCGCCGCCAGCGGCCCTGAAGGAGTTGTCTGGATTGGAAGTAGGAAAGCAGTCCTTCTTTGTACAGACGCTGAGCGACCTGCTCGGGGCGATCGAGAGGAGGCTCCGTCGCTGACAATCGCTCAATGAACTGAGAAAATTTCTCGTCATCGAGCACTTTGCTCTTGCGAACGACGTCCAGAAAATTATCAACACTGGTGACGACTGCCATTGCACTCATTTCCTGCAAGATCGAGCGTTCGACGAAGCGGCCCTGCTTGTCAGCTCGTGCTGCAGCGCTTGACGATCCTGATACTATTCTCCTCGAAGCACCGGAGGCATTTCAAGTGAATGTTAGCCTATTTTAGGTAAGAAGTGTAATGAGGGGAACGGCAAAGTCATTATTGTGACACATGAAGACACGCGAAAGGCAGGGGCAAATGCATGCATGGTACTGGAAATGCGGGTGGATCATACTGGCCGGAGGGATCGGCTCGCTGGCCCGGTACGGGCTGACCGAATGGGTGGAATCGTGGTTTGGGAAGCTCTTTCCCTACGGAACCATGATTGTCAACCTGGTGGGCTGCCTGTTATTTGGCGTAGTCTGGGGAAGCTGCGACCGGGGGGCATTGAGCGTGGAAACGAGGCTCATCTTGCTCGTCGGTTTCATGGGGGGCTTTACCACCTTCTCCTCGTTCGCATTTCACAATGAACAGATGATCGTTGACAAGCAGTGGGCTTATCTGATGGTGAACGTACTGGTACAGAATATCGTCGGCATTGCTGCCATCTGGGTGGGCATCAAGCTGGCGGAGTTGATGGTGCCCGTAGCAGCGGTTCCCCCGGGGTGAGTTGCAGATGGTATTTCCAATGTTCATTGATAATAAGACAAGTAGACTGTGCCACGCTCCAATGATTGGGGTGTGGTTGCAATTGCTCGAAACCACACCCCGACGTGAGTACACGCCGGAGTGTGGCACAGCCTTCGCTTTCAAAAGGCCAGCCAGCGCATGAACCCTGCCAGCCGTGAACGATACCAACGCGCGATTGATGGAGCCCACGATGCCGGCAAGCTCGCGCTGGGCTACTTCGATAACAACGTCGCCGTCGAATGGAAACAAAACGATACGCCGGTGACCGTCGCTGATCGCAAGGCAGAGGAACTTCTCCGGTCCCGTCTGCTCGGCCTGTTCCCCCAGGACAGCTTCCTCGGCGAAGAGTCGGGTACAGTGAAAGGCAGCTCGGGGTATCAGTGGATCATCGACCCCATTGATGGCACGCGCAGTTTCGTTCGAGGCATCCCACTCTGGGGCACTCTCGTCGGTCTCGAATACCAGGGACAGCCTGTGGCGGGTGTCTGCTACCTTCCCGCCTTCGGCAAGGAAGGGCAAACATTCCACGCTCTACAGGGCAACGGAGCCTACCGGGACCAGACTCGAATCAGCGTTTCGAAAGTGAAGACCCTCGAAGAGAGCCAGGTTTTCTATTCGAGTTTGAGCTGGTTCATGGAAAGCGGCGTCAAAGAAGCGTTCCTCGATATCACCCATCGCTCACAACGACAGCGCGGCTTCGGCGACTTCTATGGCTTCATGCTCGTCGCCCAGGGCTCCGGCGAGATGATGATCGAGTACGGCGTCAGCCCGTGGGACGTAGCGGCGCTGCTGCCCATCATTGAGGAAGCAGGTGGTACTTTCACCGATTGGGATGGCAACCGCAGCATCTATCGGCCCGACATACTGGCCAGCAACGGCGTGATGCACGCCTCAACACTGGAACTGCTCCGCACCAAACGCACCACCGACTTCAAGCCCGACGTAGTGAAGCATCGGCAACATATTACCTGATATTTTGCCCATAATTTAGCCCCCGGCTCTTCAAGCCGGGGGTGGACCACGCTGACAAGTAACGCCATTCCCCAGTTACTTCTTCGCCTTAGCCGCCTCAAGCACCATCTCGGCAATCAGCCAATCCCGGTGGAAGTACGCCGCCGGAAGGTTGCCTTCCTTGAAGCACTGAGCGATCTGCACGTGACGCCAACGGCGGGTGTCTTCGTATTTGGGAATGAACTCATCGGGGTATTTGGCTTTCATTTCCTGGTGCCACGGGATGAGTTCTTTTTCGGTAAGGAGGTCTTGGAGGCTACCGGTGTCGTCGATCTTGTGTCCGACATATAACTGAGCGAGTTTGAAGAGGTCGGCGGTAGGACGCGTTTCAGCAAGAAGATCCCACACCCGCGCCGTATTGTCCCAGGACGACGTTACGACACGGAGGCCATCGCCACTAAAACTCGCTGACCTTACTCGGCCTTGATGGGTCAAGGGCGGAGTCAAGGGTTGCCCGGTGGCTGCATCCCAAACCCGTGCTGTATTGTCATCCGATGCAGTCACCACATGTCGACCATCGGCACTGAAACTGGTTGAATTTACCCTATCTTGATGCTTCAAGGGCGACGTGAGAGGCCGTCCGGTGGCGGCATCCCACACCCGCGCCGTATTGTCCCAGGACGACGTTACGACACGACGACTATCCGGGCTGAAGGAGGCGTGAGTTACCACTAGGTGATGATAAAGCGGCGGGGTCACCGCATGCCCGGTGATAGCATCCCACACCTGCGCCGTATGATCCCAAGATGCCGTCACCACCCAACGTCCATCAGGGCTGAACGAGGCGTGTGATACATGCGCTTGATGTCGAATAGGGGGAGCTACAGCCTGTCCCGTACTGGCATTCCATACCTGGGCTGTGTCATCATTCGATGCTGTCACTACCAGACGGCCATCCGGGCTGAATGAGGCGTAGTATACCCAATTCTGATGCTGGAGTGGCTGGGTCACTGCCTGACCTGTATTCGCATCCCAGATTCGTGCCGTCTTATCCTGTGATGCCGTCACCACACGTCGGCCATCCGGGCTGAACGAGGCATGGTTTACCTGGTCTTGATGCTGGAACGGAGGGGTCACTGCCTGACCTGTACTTGCATCCCACACCCGTGCCGTCTTATCCCATGATGCCGTCACCACTCGTCGGCCATCGGGGCTGAATGAGGCGTGTTTCAAAGGTCCTTGATGCTGGAGCGGCGGGGTCACCGCCTGACCTGTATTTGCATCCCATACCCGTGCCGTCTTATCCCCTGATGCCGTAACCACACGTCGGCCATCGGGGCTGAATGAGGCGTAGTCTACCCAATTCTGATGGTGGAGCGGCGGGGTCATTGTCGACCCCGTGCTCATTTCCCACACCCGCGCCATACCATCATAACACGCCGTCACCAAACGGCGGCCATCCGGACTGAATGAGGCGTAAGATACAGTGTCTTCATGCTGGAGCGGAGGGGTAACCCCCTGACCTGTACTTGCATCCCACACCCGTGCCGTCTTATCCCCTGATGCCGTAACCACACGTCGGCCATCGGGGCTGAATGAGGCGTAAAGTACAGCACTCTCTTGGTGCTGGAGCGGCGGGGTTACTGCCTGACCTGTAGTGGAATCCCAAACTCGTGCCGTTTTATCCCGTGACGCAGTCACGACACGACAGCCATCCAGGCTGAAAGACGCGTAAAAAACAACATCCTGATGTTTGAGCGGAGGGGTCAACGCCTGGCCGGTGGTGGAATCCCACACCCGTGCCGTCTTATCCTCTGATGCCGTCACCACACGTCGGCCATCCGGGCTGAACGAGGCATGGTTTACCTGGTCTTGATGCTGGAACGGAGGGGTCACTGCTTGACCTGTAGTGGAATCCCAAACTCGTGCCGTCTTATCCTGTGATGCCGTTACGACGCGTAGCCCATCGAAGCTGAATGAGGCATAAAGTACATCGCCATCTTGGTGCTGGAGCGGAGTAGTCACCGCTTGACCTGTAGTGGAATCCCAGACGCGTGCAGTACCGTCCATCGAGGCCGTCACGACACGTTGGCCATCTGGGCTGAACGAGGCATGGTTTAACCGGTACCTATGATCGAGCGGCGGTGTCAGAGCCTGACCTGTATTCGCATCCCACACCCGTGCCGTGCTATCCCATGACGCGGTGACGACACGACGGCCATCAGGACTGAACGACGCATCGATTACATCCCCTTGGTGCTGAAGTGGCGGGGTCACTGCCTGACCTGTACTTGCATCCCACACCCGTGCCGTGCTATCCCCTGATGCCGTCACCACACGTCGGCCATTGGGGCTGAATGAGGCGTAGGATACGAAATTTTGATGAACTAGTAGATGTCTCAACAGTATCTGGTCCTTATAGAGGCCACGATATGCCCCTAGGCGTTCGCGTGTTATCTTTATCACATCAAGCTGATCGGCAGCCAATACCAGCGGTTGTGTCAGCCAAAGCAAACCCGTGAACCGATCTCCTAAGTTAGTCAGTCGAAACCCTTCCTGATTCGCTTGTATCCCAAGAAGTTTCTGGGCTTTCCGCTTCTCCTCGGCAATCGACGCCGCCCGCTCTTCCGCCTGCTTTTCCGCTTTGCCGGCACGAACAGCCTCATTGCCTGCGCGTTCCGCTTCCCCGCTTGCCACCTTCGCTTGCCAGAGTGCCAACCCTGTTCCAATCAAAAGTGCTGCTGCTACAGTTACAATTGCAATGCTGATAGCCCTATTCCGTTTACACCACCGCCACCCCCGTTCCCACTGCCCCACGGGTCGTATCGTAATCGGCTCCCCGCGCTGCCATCGCTCCAACTCCTCCGCCAGCGCTTCAGCTGAACCAAAACGCCGGCTCGGTTCCTTCTCCAAACACTTCAACGTAATCGTCTCCAGATCACGATCTACAGTCGGAACAATCGAACTCGGCTTGGCCGGCTCCTTCTCCAACACTTCCAGAATCGTATCGAGCGGCGTCTCCGCTTTGAACGGCGGACGGCCCGTCAGCAACTCATACAGAATCGCCCCCAGGCTGTAGACATCAGCGGCGGTACTCAGCCCCTTTTCACAGCGGGCTTGCTCGGGAGCCATGTAAGCCGGGGTGCCAACGATGGCACCGGTGTTGGTGAGATCGCTACCACCTTCGACTTTCTTAGCTAGGCCGAAGTCGGTGACGTGGGGTTCGCCATTTTGATCGAGGAGTACGTTGCCCGGTTTCAGATCACGGTGCAGGATGCCACGTTGGTGGGCATGATGGACTGCCCTCGCTACCTGGGCAACCAGCGCTGCGGCCCAGCGCTGTTTCTCTTTTGGGCTGCCGTGGCTATCGTTCTTGGCCGAACTCAGGCTGCTACCTTCAATCAACTTCATACTGAAGTAATGCTGTCCCTCATGTTCGCCCACTTCATAGATCGGCACAATATGCGGATGATCAAGATGTGCCGCTGCTTCTGCTTCTGCACGGAACCGCTGCACATCGCTGGGCCCAGCCAGGTTACCTGACAAGATCATCTTGACCGCTACTACTCGATTAAGGCTGACCTGCCTGGCTTTGAAGACGACGCCCATGCCGCCCCGGGCAATCTCGCTGAGCAGTTCGTAGTCACCGAAGTAGCGGATACGCGGATTTGCTTCGCCAGGCTTGGCCACGGCACCAATGGTCGGAGCTTCCGCATCGACCACCGCCCGTGGCCCCAGCACTTCTTCGAGCTTGCCCCGATTGGCAAAGAAGCTCTGTATCTGGGCCGCGTACTGCGGATATTTCTCCGTCCAGGCATGCACATCGACGGGTTGATCCTTCGCTCGTTCCTGAGCTTCGATCAACGAAGCAAGGATCGAATCAAAGCCCGGTTCATCTGGTTTCGTTGAATCGTTATTCATGGGTTGCCTGCGCCGTTGCTGTCATAAGTTGTGGCAGGGTTATTCGGTACTCCGAATGACCCTGCTGGATGTGCAATACCTCAGCAGTTTCGCAGGGTCATGCATAACCCTGCCACATCTTCAGAGTTTGGACAGACTCCTATGACAACAAGCGTAAACGGGAGCCAGCGATGACGCGAGAATATTTCTCGTCAGGCTTTCTTCTTCCCTTTACTCCCCAAGAGCGTACTCTCTTTCCAATCATCGCCAAACTCAGCGACTCGATAGGCGTTAGTGGTCTGCACCAGCAGTTGCGTCCCCGCCATGATGCATCCGAAGAACCAGATGTAGATACTGCCGGCGGCGATCAGCCCCTCCCAGGTCCAGCCAAGCGTATTGAAGTAGGTGAACAGATAGAGGAAGCCCATCAGCACAGCCACCACGCCGATGACAAAACCAATGATGAGGTGCGTCGAGGTAGGCAACTTCCCCAGCTTTCTGCACTGTGCCAGTTGGCGGCGCAGCACCAAAACCGCGATCCAGGGCAGAAAGATGATGCCCAGCCTGACCAGGAACGCCGGAATCATGCTCTTCTCTTCCACCCACCTGGCGGCGTCATCGAGAAAGATCATGGAATGACTCGCGCTGGGGTTCTCGGTCATGGCATGCATCCACTCCAACGCATTTCGACTGCTTAAGGCATCGTGCAGAGCGACCGGTTGCCAAACAGTTACCTTGTTCTCGGTGTTATCGGAAATGACCAGACCCTCAGAGGTGAATCCTAGCGTCGATCCCTCCTGATCTGGTACACGCAGATATTCCTGGCCACTATTCACTCCCCACATCACGATGTAACGACGTGAAGTGCCGGCGCTCTCGACCACCAGATGCGAAGCGACGAATTGCCCATCGGGCGAAAACACCGTCTTGCCACCTACCGACATTGTTTCGTCGTGATGCGCCTGCTCGAACCATCGCTTCGGTCGTCCTGGCACGGGAGTCAGTCGACGTTCCAACACTCCCCGCTCGGCATCAAGGATGACAATGCTCGATTCCTTCTCTCCGGAAAGTGCGATCTGCTTTCGATCTTGCGAAAAAATCGCATAGAGGGGCTTGTCCAGAAGGCGCGCCCAGCGCTGATCCTCGGCTTGTGGTTGGTCTTCGGCAGGCTTCGATGTCGCCGTTAGCTTCTTGCGATAATCTTCTCCACTCAACGTGACGGCAAACTTGGGCTTCAACGTTTCAACCGCTTCATCGTAGAGTCGAGGTTCCTGATAGAGCCGGGACGCTTCGATCAACTTGCTCATCGCGTTCTCGTGCCGCTCTTCCAGCCGATCCACTTTCGCCTCGGCAATCAATCGATGCCAGTGAGCTTCCGCCGCTCGTGTCCAAAAACCGTAGGTAACGCCAATCAGGAAGCCGCAAAGAATAATAAACAAGTTAATGAGCGCCCAGGGATGTCGGCGAAACCATTCGGAAGCGCGCGGGAGAAGGTGCGGCGGCTGAGCATGCACCGGCTCACCCGCCAGGAACCGTCCCAGATCTTCCGCCAGCAGTTGGGCGCTGGCATACCGCTTGCCAGGCTGCTTTTGCAGGCATTTCATGCAGATCAGTTCCAACCCCTTGGGCGTTCGAGGCTGCAATTGCCGTACTCGGACCGGCTCCTCGTTGACCAGCTGAAGAATCGTATCGAGCGGGGTCGCTGCTTTGAACGGCGGACGGCCGGTAAGGCATTCATAAAGAATCGCCCCCAAAGCATAGATGTCCACCCCCGGCCCTACCGCCTTGTCGCTATCCGTCTGCTCCGGAGCCATGTAACTGGGCGTTCCCATGATGTGGCCGGTAACGGTCATGTCCTGGCCGACTTGCTTCACCAGACCAAAGTCGGTGAGCTTGGGCAGCCACTTGCGAAGCTGCGGATTCTCTTCACACAGTTTGGGATGAGAAGTAGAACTGCCGGTATTCTCATCAGCGAGCAGAACATTCGCCGGCTTGATGTCGCGATGGATGATGCCCTGATCGTGGGCCGCCTGTACGGCCCGGGCGAGTTTCTGCACGAGGTCCGCCGCTTCCAGCGGATGCAGCGGGGTACCGGCCAGCTTCTTCTCCAGGCTGCCACCTTTGACGTATTCCATGGCGAAGTAGGGATTGTTGTCGTAGGTGCCAAACTCATACACCTGCACAATGCCGGGATGCTGCACCCGAGCGATCGCTTCCGCCTCAGCCAGGAACCGGAACCTTGTCTTTTCACAGGCAAGATTGCCGCTGAGAATCATCTTGAGCGCCACCAGCCGGTTGAGCCGGACTTGTCGAGCGAGAAAGACCACGCCCATACCGCCCCGGCCCAACTCGCTTTCCAGCAAATACCCCGGTACCTTAGGCAAGGCAGAAGGCATGGCCTTGATGCCTGAGTCGAGCAGGTCGATCATCTCGATGGGCGTCTGAGAGGTCGGCGCAAGAGTAACCGCCTCATGCAACACATGAGCCGCCAGCTTTTCAGGAGTGACAGGGTCTTCGAGGTTCATGAATCGCCAGCGCAGAGAACACCAATGATGATAGTGATACGGCAAGGCACCCTTGTCAAGCAGGGAGTAGAGCAATGCTTGTTCACAAGCTATGACGACAAGCGGCCTCATGAAGAGGTCATGGCGCTAGTTTTTCGGTTTCAGGGAGAATCGGGTTGCTGTCTTCACTCCTCTGATCATGATAAGTACTTCATCAAGAAAACGACTGCAGTACCAAGGAGTACCATTAATACCAAGCCCATAAGATAAATAATTCTTCTCTTGGCTACAGGTAATTCTCTTAGAGACCCATCCATCGACTCACTTATCGAGAAGTAGACTAGCCAACAAAATGCATAGAAGACCATGAAAATCGCTGGGAGATAGAATGGTGCATTGTGTTCCGCAAAAGCAGGCAGATATCGTCCAATATCAACGGACTTCCCAAAATACCAAAGTCCCCAGAGTGTTAAGCCCAACACTCCAATACGAACTAGTATTCGAACATACACTGGCCATGTATTAAAATCTCCAGCTTTCTGAACAAATGGTATCAGCAAGCTCAACCATACAAAAAATGTATCAAGAATCACAGCCAAACAGGTAACAACAATTCTAGTTATTGGGTGATTGGTCTCTACAGCTTCTGCAACCTTTCTCGAGGGTGCAGCAACCCGCGACTTACCCGTCTGAATAAACTCATCCAGCGCACGAGCAAGCTGCTCAGCATTCTCAAACCGTTGCCCCGGCTCCTTCGCCAGGCACTTCTCGCAAATCGCCACCAACCCCTTCGACAACTCAGGCCGTAACTCCAGCAGCGAGGGCGGATCTTCTTCCAACATCTGAAGTATCACATCGATACTCGTGCCTCCTTGAAAGGGCGGACGACCAGCAAGAAGCATATAGAGAATCGCACCGAGTGCATAGACATCGGTAGCAGGGCTGATGACCTTGCCGCTGCGGGCCTGTTCGGGAGCCATGTAACTGGGGGTACCCAGAACCTGCCCGGTGGTCGTGGCCTGGTGATCGGGATTGGTTTCATCGACCAGTTTCACGAGGCCAAAGTCGGCAATCTTTGGGCAGCCCCATTTGCAATTGAGAGCTGGTTCATCCGAAGGCGGAGCGAGCAGAATGTTGCCCGGCTTCAAATCCCGGTGAATGATTCCGCGATGATGAGCAGCCTGCACTGCTTTGGCGAGGAGTTGAATCAATCGGGCAGCATCCTCGGGGGATTGTGGTTGCTTGCCAACGCATTCAGCGAGCGTCCCCTGGGAGACATACTCCATGATAAAGTAGTTGAGTCCTTTGGTAGTCGTCCCGCTGCCGTGGATTTGGACGATATGGGTATGATGAAGTCTGGCCAGTGCCGCCGCCTCAGCTTGAAAGCGTACCCGATTGGCCTTGGTCAACTGCGTGGTGCCTACCTTAATCGCCACCTGCCGACCGAGCGAAAGGTCGGTAGCCAGGTAAACGACACCCATGCCGCCCCTGCCCAGCACTCGCTCTATCCGGTAGCCGGCAATTTCAGGCAACTCTTCGGGAAGCTCTTCCGCGACAGCCCCGCTGGGCGGCAATGTGCCTTCCTCCTGCAGAGCGGGAGGCACAGTTTCGTTCGTTTGCTGCTGATACCTGGTAAGGTGTATACGCACAGCATCCAAGAGTTCCGGAGTCTCTTTGCATAGTTCTTCAGCAGAAAGAGACAGTCCGCGCTGCCTGTTGGATTCCCAAACTGCTACGAGATCATCAACCTTCACTTTCATCGCATCCGCCATTTCGCTCACCTTTTCACGGATTATAGTTTTATCAACCCGCTCTACGCTATAAAATTGTCTCAGCCCCAGAAGAATAATGCGGAGTCATGAACGATGCTAGGAACGCTGGTTGTCATTGCCGGGCCCGATACGAACACCAAGTACGTTCTCGAAGAAAAACAGACGCTGGTCATCGGGCGGGGTGCCGACACGACCACGAAACTGAAAGACCCCGAGGTCTCGCGTCGGCATTGCCAGTTACAACAGGATGGCCATGCCGTCGTACTCACGGACATAGGCAGTGCCGCCGGCACCGTCGTCAACGGCAAGAAAATCACCCGGCATGTGATGAAGCCGGGAGATGTCATCCACATCGGCGGCACCCAGCTCCGCTGGCTCTCCGGCAGCGGTTCCGAACACGAAGCCAGCACCATGATGGTCAAGCCGCCCTCGGCGGAGGATCATCAGGTCCACGTCGACGCGATGATGCACCTGGTCGGACAGAAACTTTCCCACTACACCATCGGCTCAATCATCGCCCGTGGCAACTCCAGCATCATCTTCAAAGCCACCGACGACGATAACAAGAACCAGGTCGTCGCTCTCAAAGTGCTCAGCCCCTCGTTCACTTCCAACGATGAAGAACGGCAGCGCTTTGTCCGGGCCATGAAGACGATGCTGCCCATCAAGCATCCCAACATCGTTACGATCTACGCAGCCGGTCGCCAGGTCGATCACTGCTGGATGGCGATGGAATTTGTCGAAGGCGAGAGTCTCAACAAGGTCATTGAGCGCATCGGCGTGGCTAACATGCTCGATTGGCGCTATGCACTGTCAATGGGCATTCAGATTGCCCGTGCGCTCGAACATGCCCACAAGCAGAACATCATCCACCGTAACATCACGCCCACCAACATCCTGATGCGCAAAGCAGATAAGGTCGCCAAGCTTTCCGACCTCATGCTCGCGAAAGCGCTGGAAGGGACGAATGCGCAACAGGTGACCAAACCGGGTGAACTGGTGGGCGAACTGCCCTTTATGTCGCCGGAACGAACGCAAGGTGCCGGGGCCACCGTCGATGGCCGGTCTGATTTGTATGGTCTGGGGGCGACGATGTACGCCCTCGTCACCGGTCGTCCCCCGGCAGAAGGCACTTCGCTCATCGATACGGTTCAGAAGATTCGCAACGTCGATCCGGTGAAGCCTAAGAAGTTTCAACTCTCCATTCCGGATCAGTTCGAAGGGGTATTAATGCAACTGCTCGCCAAACGCCCCGTTGATCGCATTGCCACGGCTACCGATCTGCTTCAGAGCCTGGAACGGATCGCCAAGTTCAACGGAGTGACGGCGTAGGCCCGCTCTCTACTGCTGCTTCTGATGCTTCGCAAGCTGATAGACCCCAAACCCCAACGCTACAGCAAACACAAGCAACGTCATGGGTAAGATAAACAGTACGACAGGATCAGGTCCCAGCATGGCGGAGGCTCCTCAGTTCTTTGAATGCGAGAGTATTACTGTACAGGATAGTCGTTGCTTATCGTAACAAACAGGGCAGATCAGAGATACTAAATGAGGAGTAGTGGGTCATCATATCCTCACGCGCCTTCCCCTGTGGGAGTTGACAGGGTGAGTTTTCCGTAGCATCGAATCCTACCCAACCATGGGTAAGGCTAGTAGCAAATTGCCCCTATGCCGAAACCGAAATACGCCCGACAAGATTCGAACTTGTGACCGGCGGATTAGAAATCCGCTGCTCTATCCAGCTGAGCTACGGGCGCATCTTGCTCTCAATATACAGGATGGGGCAACAGTAGATGAGGTTCATTAATCCCGAATTGCTGTGCAAGAACTACCGGCCGGCTGGCTAGATAAAGTGGAGCCCTGATCGAAGTGTTGCTTCTCCACCTCACATCATCCGTCAGGGCCTCTCAGGAGTCCAGCCATGTCAGCCAGCGGCGTTACCGTCTCGCAGCTCCAGAAGGGGGATATTATCGCCTCCACCACCTCGGACTTTGCATCAGGAGTGATCAGAAAGTTCACGCATTCCAAGTACAGTCACATGGGGCTGTACTACGGAAATGGGATGGTGATTGAGGCCATCGTCAGCGGTGTGGTGATGCAATCAGTGGCCAAGAGCGTGGGCAAGGCCATGAGGCGAGATGTCTACCGATGCAACGGCATCACGCCGACCCAGGCGTCAGCCATCGTCTCGTATGCTCACACTCTGGTTGGCAGGAACTACGACCCCAAGGGAGCCATCCATTCTCAGGTCTACGGGATGCCTACCGATTCAGGTGATTATTTCTGTTCGCAACTGGTAATCGAATCGTGCCAGAAGGGCGGGGTGTTCTATGATCTGGGAACCGACATGGTCTACACCCCCGGCGTCATCGAAACGCTCTTCAACGACGGTAGAGTCGCACGGCTCGGTCATTTGACGATGTGAGCCGGGTTCTGTGGTCGTGAATTCTGGGAATCCCTTGTTCGTCCAGGAGCCAGTCTGGTATGCTCGTAGGATAACGCTGTATTCCCGCCTGTGATTCCTACCGTCTGCCAGGTTGATTCGTGATGGCTTCATCGATCAAAACCATCCTTCTACTCCTGACCCTGGGCTGCGTAGGGGTCTCGTTGCAGGCGCTGGCTGATGACCCGCCCACTGCCGCTCAACTCGAGTTCTTTGAAACCCGCATCCGGCCGGTGCTGGTCGAACACTGTTATGCCTGCCACAATTCAAGCAAGTCGGCCAAGGGTGGGCTGGCTCTCGATGATCGTGCCTCATTCCTCAAGGGTGGCGATGAGGGTAAGATCGCCATCCCCGGCAAGCCCGACAAAAGCCGCCTGCTCCCCATCCTGCGCCACGAAGTCAATGGCATGGCCATGCCCAAGAATGGCCCCAAGCTCGATCCGAAGGTCATTGCTGATTTCGAGAAGTGGATAACGATGGGCATGCCTGACCCAAGGGACATACCACCAACAGCTCAGGAGTTGGCGAAGACGACTTCCTGGGCCACGACGCTCGAAAAGCGAAAGCAATGGTGGAGCTTTCAGCCCATCCGGGAGCAGCCTGTACCCAGGGTGGTACAGCCAAGCTGGGCGACGACTCCGATAGATGCCTTCATTGCCAACAAGCTGCGGGAGAAGCAACTGGAACCCTCGGAACCAGCGAAGGCCTCGGTGCTGGTGCGTCGACTCTACTTCGTCCTCACCGGTTTGCCCCCCACGCCGAGCGAGATGGAACAGTGGACAAGCAAGCTTCAACAACCAGAAGGCTACGAGCAGTTGGTCGATCATCTCCTCGCCACCCCAGCCTATGGCGAACGCTGGGCCCGCCATTGGATGGACTGGATCCGCTACGCCGATTCGCATGGCTCCGAAGGCGATCCGGAGATCGTCGGCGGCTGGCAGTATCGAGACTATTTGATCCGTGCCCTCAATGCCGATGTGCCCTACGATCAATTAGTGCGTGAACACGTGGCTGGCGATCTGTTGAAGTCGCCCCGGATCAATCACGAGAAAGGTATCAACGAATCAGCCATCGGCCCGGCTCATTGGCGGATGGTCTTTCATGGCTTCGCCCCCACCGATCCGCTCGAGGAGAAGGTGCGGTTCATCGATGATGAAATCAACACCTTCTCGAAAGCGTTCCTGGGGATGACCGTTTCCTGTGCCCGCTGTCACGATCACAAGTTCGATGCCATCAGTCAGCGTGATTACTATGCGATCTTTGGTGTGATAGGGTCAGCGAGGCCAGGCCGCAGCACGATCGACGTGCCGGAGAAGCTGAACCGGCATCGAGAGGAGCTTACCTCACTGAAGCAGACGATTCGCACTACGCTGGCAGATGAATGGTTGAAAGAACTGCCATCTATCAAACCCCGGCTGCTGAACACGAAGAAGAGCGATCCCAAGAGCAAGTCCATCCTCGATCCAATCCATAGCATGCGAGGCGAAGAATCGTTCGAGACCGCATGGAAGAAAGAAGTAGATTCGTGGCAGCAGGAACAAAAGGAACGACATGACTTTGCCCAGCGAACGTATCAACAACACTGGCAACTGTCGAAAGTGGCGGACTATGAGCAGTGGTTCCACGCCGGTACTGGACTGACCGACAAGCCGTCCTCAGTGGGTGACTTTGCGGTTGCCCCCACCGGCGACAAAGGCCTGCTCGGCATCTATCCCAGCGGCGTCTACTCCCATCTGCTTTCCACTAAACATGCCGCCCGATTGACTTCCCGGTACGCCCACCTTGATGATATCTACGATGTCTGGCTGCAAGTCATCGGCGATGGCGGAGCCAGCGCTCGCTATGTCGTGCAGGACTATCCCCGTGATGGTTCCATCTACCCCGTGCATGAGATCACTCCACAGTGGCACTGGCAGAAGTTTGATCTCATCTACTGGAACGGCGACGACATCCATCTTGAGTTAACCACTGCTCAAGACGCTCCGTTGATGGCCAAGAACAATCCCCGTTCCTGGTTCGGGGTACGTAAGGCCATCCTCGTCAAGAAGGGCGAAAAAGCCCCTCCGATAAATGCAAGAGAATACCTCGACCCAATCTTCGAGACTGCTTCAGTAGTCAAGTCTCTGGAGCAACTTGCTGATGGTTATATCGAGTCGATTCGTTCAGCCCTTCGCGCCTGGAAGGCTGGCACCCTCACCGATGCCCAGGCCCTACTGCTGAACCAGTGTCTTCAAGAGGGACTACTGGCGAATCAGACGCAACAACTATCCGCAGCGAAGCCATTGATCGAAAAGTATCGCCAGTTGGAGAATGCCATCGAAGTGCCGACCCGCGTTCCTTCCATCGAAGAAACCATCGCTCGTAATCAACCTCTTCTCGATAGGGGCAACCACAGGAAACCGACCGTCGAAGTACCCCGTGGCTTCCTCGAAGCAATGAACCCAAAGCCCTACCAGACACAGCAAAGCGGACGCCTCGAACTGGCTGACGATCTGCTGAAAGACTCCAACCCTTTCACCCGCCGAGTCATCGTCAATCGTCTCTGGCATCATCTCTTTGGCCGAGGCATTGTTGCTACCACTGATAACTTTGGCAGATTGGGACAAGAACCGACCCATCCAGAACTGCTCGACTATCTCGCCTCCCAGTTTCAGCAGCAGGGCTGGTCACTCAAAAAAATGATCAAACTGATTGTCCTTTCCAAAACCTGGCAGCTCTCGTCGCAGCCCACCGCAACAGCCCAGAAGCTCGATCCCGATAATCGTCTCCTGTCTCATACCTTGGTCCGACGACTCGAAGCCGAAGCGATTCGAGATGCCATGCTGGCTGATTCAGGCAAGCTGGATCGCAAACTCTATGGCCCGCCCGTCGATGGCAGCACTCCCCGCCGCAGCATCTATGTGCGTGTTCAGCGCAACGCCCTCAACCCGTTCCTGCGCGTGTTCGATTTTCCCGAACCCTTCAGTTGCACCGGCCAGCGCGATGTGACTAACGTTCCCGCCCAATCGTTGACGCTGATGAACGATGCGCTGGTAGCTGACTGGGCCTCCGTGTGGGCGACAAACCTGCTCCGTCAAAATCAACTGCTCCATGATGAAGCCAGGCTACGCCACTTGTTCCTAGCTGCTTTTGGTCGTACTATCACCACGGATGAAGTGACCAAGATGAAGAGTTATCTTCAGGACACGCAGGCCGTCTACGAAAAGCTGCGTGACCAATCGCAAGAGCTACGTCGCCAGGTGAGCAAGCTCGAAAAGAAAGTGCATGACCTGACCGAATCAGCACGAGCACAACTCTTGAAGCAGCCGGAAGTCTCCACCAAGCCCACACCTGTTCCTATCAGTCGCTGGGATTTCACCACCGGCCCCAAGGACAGCTTCGGCACCACCCATGGCCTTTCCAAGAATGGAGCTAGGGTTCACGACGGCGCACTCGTACTGGCTGATCAGGGTTACGTCCTGACCGACCCAATACCGCGCAAGATAAAAGAGAAGACTCTCGAAGCCTGGGTGCAACTCAGCACGCTGAACCAACAGGGTGGAGGGGTAATGAGCGTGCAGTCACCCGATGGCGGCGTCTTCGATGCCATCGTCTTCGGTGAACAACAATCTGGACAATGGCTGGCGGGGAGTAACTTCTTTGAACGCACTCAGCCCTTCCAGGGCACACCCGAGAAGGAAGCCGCCGACAGGCCCGTGCATCTGGCCATCACCTATGCTGGAGATGGCACCATCACCGCCTACCGCAATGGCCAGCGTTATGGTCAGGCTTACCGCAGCAAGGGGCCGGTCGAGTTCGTGGCGGGGCAGGCCATCGTCAGCTTCGGCATCCGCCATCTCCCCGCCGGCGGCAATCGGATGCTAAGTGGCAAGTTGTTCCGTGCCCAGTTGTATGATCGTGCTCTCACCGCTGAGGAAGTCCTTGCCAGCTTCCAGGCCTCACCCCTCGCCGTGTCCGATCAACAGATCATGGCGGCTCTTTCCGCCACGGCAAGGGAGCAGGTAACTCAACATCGTCAGCAGATCGCCAAACTCCAGTCTGAACTACAATCACTCGGCAACGTCCCTGACAAGATC
Organism: Gemmatales bacterium; assembly: GCA_035430005.1. GTDB lineage: Bacteria > Planctomycetota > Planctomycetia > Gemmatales > HRBIN36 > JAEUIE01. Next base: position 31,259 of record DAOMFV010000027.1, on the reverse strand, counting down.
GATGTCAAGCTCCTCTGGAGCGACCTGACCCGTGCCTTGTTCAACATGAAAGAGTTCATCTACGTTCAATGATGGGAGGGCGAGGCTCCCGCCGAGCCGTCAACATTGAAGAAAAGCTCGGCAGGAGCCTCGCCCTCCCAAGAACAGGACTGATCAATGTTCCATTTCCGACCATCCCAGCAATCGATGTCCCGCCGATCGCTCCTTCACGCCGCCTCGACCGGGTTCGGTGATGTCGCCCTCGCCGGGCTGTTCAGCGTGAAGGCACATGCCAGATCAAACGATCTTACCCAGGGCGCAGCTCTCAACAACCCCCATCACGCCCCCAAGGCCAAGCACGTCATCTTTTGCTTCATGTCGGGCGGCGTATCCCACATCGATTCTTTCGATCCCAAGCCCTACCTCGAAAAGCAGCATGGCAAACCGATGCCTGTGAAAGTTGAACGCACCATGTTCAACAACAACGGCAACATCATGGCCAGTCCGTTCCGCTTCGCCCCGGCCGGCAAGTGTGGCATGCCCATCAGCAACATGTTCCCCCACATCGCCAAGGTGGCTGATGAACTCGCATTGATCCGTTCGATGACCACGACCTTGAACGAACATGCCCAGGCCAACTTTTTCCTCCACACCGGCTTCCCCATCATGGGCTACCCCAGTGCAGGGGCATGGATGGCTTATGGCCTGGGCACCGAGAACCGTAACCTGCCCGGCTACGTCGTCCTGCAAAGCAGCCACGCTGTCGCCCCGCATGGCGGCGTCAGTCTGTTCAGCAATGGGTTCCTTCCCGGCCAACATCAAGGGTCGATCATGAAGGCTGATCAAGCCGAGGCAATTGCCAACATCAGGCCTCGTGAACTTAACACACTACAGCAGCGTCGGCTCAACCTCGTTCGCCAGTTCGATCAATCCACCCTGGCTGCCACCGCTGCTGATGCTCAGATCGATGCAGCCATCAAGAACTACGAGACCGCCTTCCGTATGCAAAGCGTAGTGCCCGAAGTCTGCGACATCAACGGCGAGACCGAAGCAACGAAGCGGATGTATGGCGTCGATTCCAAGAACCCCGAACTCGCTGCCTACGCCCGGCAATGTCTGCTCGCCCGGCGACTGGTCGAGAAGGGAGTAAGGTTCATCGAACTCAGTTGCCTGACGCAGAACATCGGCGCCGGCGGCGCACCCAACCCCTGGGATCAGCATGGCGACCTGCAAAAGGGACACGCTGCCATGGCTTTGCAGGTGGATCAGCCCATCGCCGCCCTCATCGCCGATCTTCGTCAACGAGGTTTGCTGGAGGATACGCTCATCGTCTGGGCTGGCGAGTTTGGCCGAACCCCCTTCAGCCAGGGCAGCAACGGACGAGATCACAACCCCATGGGCTTCAGCGTCTGGCTCGCCGGCGGCGGCGTCAAAGGTGGCTCCATCTATGGCGCTACCGATGAGCTAGGCTACTATGCCGTCGAAAACAAATGCACCATCTACGACCTCTGGGCCACAGTCCTCCATCAACTCGGCGTCGACCACGAGAAGTTGACGTACCGCTACGGCGGCAGAGACTTCCGGCTGACTGATGTACACGGGAATGTGCTGAAGGAGGTACTGGAGTAACAGCACAAATAAATGGCATTGCAACTGACCCCGCGGGGTGCAATTACTTCATCGCCGCAAACATAGTGTGTCCCGGCGATGGCACTGGCTGGCCTGGCTTCGGGCGCTGATGGACTGCTGATTGAAGTGCATCCCGAACCATCGAAAGCTCTCTCCGATGCGGCCCAGACAATTGACTATGCGACCTTCGATAAGCTGCTGGCCAATCTCAAACGATTGGCGGAGCCGTTGGGCCCGACGATTGCGTAGCTGAAGTCGTGAGACTTCAGAGATTGGAAGCTCACCCTGCCAAAATGACCTGCCGCAGTGCTGTGCGCGCGTGAATAGTGCCGTTTGGTTCAACTTCAAGTATTGAAGATGTGGAGATGCGCTCACTATAAGGAACTCCACAACATTATTTCATCAACCGCAGCACCCGAGCCTTGCACGTCTTCACACCCGCATCAACGAAATTAGCACCACTTATTTGCCATAACTAGGAGGTGGTGGGGAAAAGGAGGGGCCTCGGCCTGGGGTTCGGCTGACGGCCCATGCCAGGACTCCAAGCACTAACAAAATGGCCCCCAATCCGGCCAGGCACCAGCCGAGGAGCACCAGACGCTTTCCCATTTTTACCGCAGCCTTGCCCTGATATCCTTTGACTCCTGTCACCAGTGAGCTTTTGAGTGAATTGGAAACTTGCTTCGTACTGATAACCACTTTTCCGCGATAAATGCCAAACGCACCTGCAACCAACAACAGCAAGCCGCCAAACAAAATAGTACCAATCAACGGACGTCTCCCTGGTATGGACCTGACTCGTGTTTCGAAGTTAACCACGAAAGAATAATCGACTGGATTAACGTATCGACCGACTAAATCACGACCAGACATGCAGATCAATCCGGTGTATTTGCCGGATTCACCATCAGCTGTCTGCTTATTTCATTCCCATGAATGTCTTAAAGTGCTCCGCTACTTTGCCCTCACGAGCGTTACCTGGATGAATCAGCACCCCGTAGCGGAACTGGAGATGCTCCCCCTGTTTGAGCTTCACCACATCGCCGGTGGCGTCGGGGAACTTGGAACCTTGGCGGCCGAAGGGGTTGGCGGTCAGCAGGCCGTAGTCTCGGGCGTGCCAGCAGGCGGGGATGGGGTTCTTGGGATGATCGAAGAGGGTGACGCCGACCGGTTTGCCATCGAGAATGCCGCTGTAATCGACCCAGCCTGAACGCAGGCCCCAGCAGCCCTTGCGGTCTTTGTTGTCGCCGGTGCCCATGTGCTGCTTGCCTTCGGCGTTTTCGAGCAGCCCGCCTTTCTTGGCTTTCTCAGCCATCACATCAGCCACTCGAATGGCCATGAAGCCATCCTTTTCGTCGCCAAAGGTGATGTTGCCTTCGGTGGCGTGGAAATCGATATCGAAGATGATGAGCTGAGCAGTGCCGAGGTTCACCAGGTGAATCTTGCGTTTCTCTTCCATCATCTTGGTGCCCGAAGCGGTTTGCCAGGTGTTGTGGGTGACGATGGAGGCAGAGCCTGGTCCCTGAACAGGTTCTTCGACTTTGGTGCAGAGTTGTTTGCCCAGTTGCTGTTTCAAAGGGTCGACCACCTCGGCCCAGAAGTTGGCGTTGATCGGTTTGCCGCCCGGCTCTTTGGCGTCGAGCACGACAATCTGATGCCCCACCCAGCAGCCACGATGGTGGGGGTGATCAGATGTTTCACCGGGTACTTTTTTGACCATCGGAAAGGCCCGGGTGAGCGGCTTGTCGTCAGCAGAATAGAGAGGATGAAAGTGGGGCCGAGGCTGACTGGGGTCGAACAGATACCTTCCCACCGCATGATCGCCTATCTTCAGTTCCACCATGTTGCCGAACTTCTTAATGGTGCAGGGGGCATCCTGAGCGGAAACGCCGGCAGCGAACAGCAACATGGTCAGAAAAAGATAACTTATGCAACGCATCAGGGTATCTCGCTGTGGTGGTCGAAGTTCATGGTACCCCAGACCATCACGCGGAGCGTGATGGCAACAATAATCGAAGCTGATTGTAACTCTTGCGGCAGAGATGTCAAAGAAAGAGCCTGCGAGCGATGCTCGCAGGCTCAAGTATTCTTTTCTATTCTCCTGACTTGCAGGCAATCCCTCAGAAGTCATTAGGTGGCACAGACATTCCTGTCTGTGCCGGCCAGACAGGAATGTCTGGCCCACCTCGCAAATACTGCTGTGTGAGTACGTTGCTCCAAGCTACTTGTTATGGCTTCGTCGGCTTGTTGCCGTTGAGCTGTTCTAGATCGATGGTCGCTTCCTTGCGATACATGAAGCGGCCGGGCTGAGCACAAGCGAGCTTGAGCGCCTCGGCTGCTTCGGTCAGCTTGCCACGATAGCGGTAGACCTGAGACAGGTAATACAGGGCGTCAGCATTGAACTGGCCACTCTGGAAGGTGACCTGCAGCGCTTTCTCAGCATCGTCGAGACGGCTGTTCTTGAACATCACCCAGCCATACGTGGCGCTCGATTCGGGGTAGCGCTGGCCATGCTTCTGGACATTTTCAGTCGCCAACTGCACCGCACGTTGCATCTTGGAGGGGTTGCCCTTCTGTTCGACCAGGGCCAACGCAAGCTGGTTCTGAGCGAAGAAGTTGTCGGGCTTATCGAGGTTTTCCTTCCAGGCGGATTCGAATTCCTGTTCGGCTGCTTCGTAGTTGCCGGTCCAGCGATACATGAGACCGCGAAGAATCTTGTTGTCGAACTTCTTGGGATCGAGCTTAATGGATTCCTTGAGTTCTTCCTCGGACAACTGATAAAACGCCCTGTCGATATAGGCCATATCGAACAGCCAAATGGCATAACCGATGTGGGCCTTATAGCTTTTAGGGTCGGTCTTGAGGGCATACTCAAACCATTCTTTGGCCTTGGCGACTAGCTCTTTCTGCTTGGCAGCGTCTTTTTCCTGCATGGCTTTGTTCGTGTAGAGCTTGGCCATGGCGACACCGGCGGGATCGCCTTCAGGTTCATCGGTGTAGGACTGCTGTAACGCCTTGAGGGCGTCTTCTTTTTTATCCAGCATGAATAGCATGCGACCGAGAGCATTGCGGAAGCCGGCGAGCTGGTTCTTGGGGAAATCCAGGCCGAGGACAATTTCATAGTTCTTACGAGCGACATCATACTGTTGCCGGGCTTCAGCGGTCTGGGCCAGCCCGGAATGGCAGGCGAGCATGACGCTCTTGCGCTGGGTGTCGTTCCAACGCTTGGTGTCCTGAATGGTGAGCAACGCTCGCTCAAACTCCAGCCAGGCATCCGTCAGGCGAGCCTGTTGCAGGGCCTGCATAGCAAAGGTGATGTAAACGTCGGGATGATCAGGATTTTCGACCGCGGCCAGCTCCAGAGCACGGCGGGCATCCACGGCGCGACCGGCAGCGAGATACATGCGGTGCATCATGACCCGGGCCGGGGGCAGATTGGGATTCTTGGCGACCGCTTCCTGTAGCTTCTTATAGGCTTCATCTTCCTTTCTGTCCTGGAACAGCTTGGCTGCCTCATCAACGATGGGGTCTTTCTCAGATTCGCCCTCTTTTTTAGTATCGGTGGTAGCAGGGTTGGTGGTTCCAGCTTTGCCGGGCGTTTGATCCTTACTCGGAGTGTTCTTCCCTGGCGGTTGAGCGGCGCCGCCGATCGGCTGTGCCAGTGACGGCGAAGCCGTCAGGGCCCAAGATAGGCCGGCAAACGTCGTATACGTCCAGATGCTTCTCATGAATGTGTTCCTCTGCAACTTTACCAGCATATTGTGAAAACGAACAGGCTTAAGCGTGACTAGTATCATAGTCTCCCGCCGAGGAGAAATCTCTATTGATGCCTCATTTTTGCACAAAAGGTAGGGTGAGGCCTGCCTGGTCCTGATACTTCCCTGATTTGTCGGCGTAGCTGGTCTTGCACACTTGATCTGCTCGCAGGAAGAGGATTTGGGCAATCCCCTCGTTGGCATAAATCCGGGCAGGCAGCGGGGTGGTATTACTGATTTCGATAGTGATTTTGCCTCGCCATTCGGGTTCGAGCGGGGTCACGTTGACAATGATGCCACAGCGGGCATAGGTGCTTTTGCCCAGGCAGATGGCCAGGATGTCCCGCGGGATTTCAAAGTATTCGACCGTCTCGGCCAGGGCAAAGCTGTTGGGGGGAATGACGCAGCAGTCGGAATCAACATCAACAAAGGCCTTGGAACTGAAGACCTTGGGATCGACAATTTCGCCATAGACATTGGTGAAGACCTTGAAATGGCGGCCGACGCGCACGTCATAGCCATAGCTGGAGACGCCATAGGAGACGACCCCTTTGGCGACCTGATCCTTGGCGAAGGGAACGATCTTGATTTCTTTTTCGATCTGCCAGTCGGAAAGGATGCCCATGATAAGTCCAGAAGCCAGGAGTCAGAATCCAGGAGCCAGAAGAAAACACACCTCGTTCCCAGGCTCCGGCTTGGGAACGCACTGCGATTGAGGCTCTGCCTTGATAGTCGCAGCGAGCAAGTGCTTGTTGTGTTTGTACCGATGGCTGAGCAGTGGGCAAGGAATCTGTAAGAGATGGTTGCCCTGGGTTATTCAACCCAAAGGTAAACCCATGTACTTTGTGGAATGAACCCGGAGCGGCCAGCCTCATTCCCTTCGATAACTCATCAACGTATGACCGCTTTCAGGCTTCGAAGAAAAAACCGTCGGTCGGGGTTGGCCGGGAGCAGCTCGGCAGATGGTGAGTTTGCTGCCTTCCACCTGGTAGATTCCAAGCGAAGTCTTCCCTTTCAGTTCACCCTCGCTGTAACTGATATCGATAGTCATGGGTTGTTGAGTCAGATCGATCCTGGTCGTGCCGACGAGGAAGACTTTGCCCTCGTTCAGGGCGGTGGCTTTGCCGTCCTTGTCGATGACGAGCCGCACTTTCTTCAAGTCTTCTTCCGACGCAGCCTGACCATTCAGGGAATAAGTCACTGCCTGCCAACTTCCCGCCAGTTCTAGTCGCCCTGCTTCCAAGAGAGCTTCTTCCACAGTCACCTTTTCACGCTTGAAGGCTTGCAGCATCTGTCCGCTGCCGGGAGCGCTCTCGAAACGGGTGGCTCTCTCCTTACTCTTTAAGGAGAAGCAAAGCTGGAAGGTGTCTGCTTGCAGTGCGTAAATCCCGTGACTTGTCATCCCGGAATTGGAACCGCTTAGCAAACTGACATCGTAGTGCCCTGGCGATTGTGTAGGGTCAATCTTGATGATGCTCCGTGTCAGCCGGGTTCCCTGCTGAACGAGGCAGTGCCCGTTTTTCCAAATGATGAGCTTATGAGTCGTTACGGGCACATCGGGTTGTTTCTTACCGTCAACAATGACTTCAACGAAACTCCAGACGCCTTCAAAATGGGCTAAGTCTTTCTTGACGGCGTCGTCATCGCTCGCGCCCAGGATCAGCATGCAGAACATATTCAAGCACAGGGTCATGTTGTTTCTCCTTGATTCGATCTCACTTGGCTGCCTGCTTGCAGCAGACGATGTTGCCTTCGGTATCCTGAAACTTGATGATCCAGCCTACGGTGGGGATTTCGCACTTGGGCATGATGATCTTGCCGCCCTGAGCGACGATGGCTGCTGCAACTTGGTCTATGTCATCTACTCCCACGGTGCATTCAAAGCTGGTCATCCGCTGGCCTGACACTACGTCATGTCGTTGTTGCAAAGCGCCGGGGATGCCGGGGTCTTTTTTGTCGCCGGTGGCAGCCAGGAAGAAGCCTGGCGGGCCCCAGGGGGTGAAGCGCCAGCCGAAGACTTTTTCATAGAACCGCTGGGCGCGCGGTAAATCGTCGGCGTGGACAGCAAAGAAGGCGAGGTTACTTGGCATGGTGAACTCCTCAGAAACTTAAAGATTGACTTTGCTATCATAGCGTTGAATCAGGTGCGCGCCTTTCGCTAGAATGCCAATCTATGTCGAAAAAGCGTCAAAGGACGAAGAAGCTTCCGGCCGGTTCTTCACAGGACGGTGGCATACCAGTCCGTACTTTTGCGGTGCGGTACGAGGCTGGCTATCAGATTCCTCTTCATTCGCATGCTTGGCATCAACTCATTTATGCCAGCGAAGGAGTGATGTGGGTACACACCGCCCAGGGCGACTGGGTAGTTCCCCCCAACCGCGCGGTCTGGGTGCCTGCCGAGGTTCAGCACAGCATCGAGATGGGTGGCAAAGTACTCGTGCAAACGCTTTACTTTGCCCAAGGCGTCTCCGCTTCCTTTCCATCACTTTGCTGTGCCGTGAACATCTCCCCACTTCTGCGAGAACTGATCCGTCATTGTGTTTCACTGGGAATGCTGGATCGTCGGCAGCCTGCGATGGCAAGGCTGCTGGGGGTGCTGATCGATCAAGTCAATGCGCTGCCCACGATTCCGCTTCAACTTCCCCTGCCCACTGATGAGCGGGCACAAGCAGCCTGCCAGTGGCTCCGGAACCACCCCAAAGACCCGGGGCTCATCAAACAGATGGCCAAGCGAGTGGGCTCCAGCGCCCGCACCCTGGAACGCCTCTTCCGGCAGGAGACCGGCCTGACTTTCGGCAAATGGCGGCAACAACTGCGGCTGCTGCATGCCCTTCGCCTGTTGGCCGCTCAACAGGCTGTGACTTCCGTGGCGATGGAAGTTGGTTACGAAAGCACCAGTGCCTTCATTGCCATGTTCAAGAAGACACTGGGATCAACGCCTTATCGATATTTTGATTGATGCAATGTGCTAACGGTACACGATACACCACGCTTCCCCTTCCCCGCCCCATCCGTATCCTTTCTGGTGAACCAGTAATCAGACCAAGGATATCGAAATGTCAGCTCTCCCCCTCGCCCGTCGCTTTGCTCAGTATGCCTGCAATCTTCAGTACGATCACATCCCTGCCGGGGTGCTGCACGAAGCCAAGCGGCGGTTTTTGGATAGTTTCGCCACCGCTGTCGGGGCGATGCCTGCCGAGGCGTACCACATCGCCAAGAAGGTTGCGAGCAAGATGACGAGCACTCCGCCATGCAGCCTGCTGGGCGGTGGTACCAGCAGCATTGAATGGGCGACTTTCGTGAATGGCCTCTTGATCCGATACCTCGATTTCAACGACACCTACCTGAGCAAGGAGCCGGCTCACCCCAGCGATAACCTCGCTCCGGTTCTCAGCGTCGGCGAGATGGTCAACGCTACCGGCAAGGAAATGCTCGTCGCTGCGGTGCTGGCATACGAAATCCAGTGTCGGCTCTGTGATGCCAGCAGCTTGCGAAAGTATGGCATCGATCACGTGACTTATGGCGCCATCTCTTCCTGCCTGGCTGCCTGCAAGTTGCTCAAACTCGATGAGACCAAAACGACTCATGCGGTCGGTATCGCCGGTGTGTGCAACGGCGCTCTACGGCAAACCCGTGCGGGCGAGATGAGCATGTGGAAAGGCTGCGCCTTCGCCAACGCTGCCAAGCAGGGTGTGTTCGCGGCTCTGCTGGCCAGCGAAGGTCTCACTGGCCCCGCCCCCATCTTCGAAGGTGAGCTTGGCTTCATGAAGTTGCTGACACGAGAGACCTTTGAGGTTGCCCCTATGGGCGCTGAGAAGGGTGCGAGCAAGAAGGATGAGGACTTCATGATGACCCACACTTACATCAAGTTCTGGCCTGTGGAATACCACGCCCAGTCCGCGGTCGATGCTATCCTGCAACTGCGTCCCCAGATCGGCGACTGGAAACAGGTCGAGAAGATCGATATTCACACCTTCGACGCTGCTGTCGATATCATCGGCAAAGACCCCGAGAAGTACCGCCCCACCACCCGTGAGACCGCTGACCACTCGATGCCCTACTGCGTGGCTGTCGCCCTCATCGAAGGCGATGTCGGCCTCGACAGCTTCGACGATGCCCACTTGAAGAACTCACCGCTGCTCGAACTGACCAACCGGGTGAAGCTGCACCGGGACGCCAGCGCCAACGCCCGCTACCCCAAGGGCATTCCCAACAAGCTGACCGTGATCTTGAGAGACGGCAAGTCGTTCGTCAAAGAAGTTGAGTTCCCCCGTGGCCATGCTTACAACAAGATGACAGATGCCGAGGTCGAGAAGAAGTTCCGCGTCTGTGCCCTCGCCAAGTATGGCGAAGCGACGGTGGCAGCGATCGTCAAGAACACGCTGGCGATGGATACCCTCGGTGCCGGGGCTGCGAAGACGATGATCAGCTGGCTGGCGAAGTAGTACAACTGTGCCACACTTCGTTGGTACTCCAACGAGGTGTGGTTCTCAATCGATAGAAACCACACCCCGACGTGAGTACACGCCGGAGTGTGGCACAAACACCGTGAATACCCCCATGCTCCCCATCATCCTCAAGATCGCCCACATCCTCGCTCTGTCCCTGTGGTCGGGGGCGATGGTCTTCTTCTCGTTCTTTGTGGCCCTGCCCACTATTGAGAGCATGCAGCGTTTTGCCCAGAAGCCGGGCAATTGGCTGAATCTCTCCACCGAGGCGCAGGGCACACGCCTGGCAGGGGAGTTCCTCGATCTGGTCTTCACCCGCTACTTTCCGTTTCAGTGCGTCTGTGGCTTGATTGCTTTCGCCATCTCGCTTTGGTGGTGGAATACACCCGGTTGGCTTGCCAAGGCAAGGGTTCTGGTGATCACTCTGGCCCTGGGTGGGGCAGCGATGAATTACTTTGTACTTGCTCCCCGCGTGCATGATCTGCGGGTGGATCGCTATTCCAGCGATGCAGCGGTTGCGGAGAAAGCCAATGCTGCCTTTGGCCCGGCTCACACTGTCAGCCTGCTGGTCGATATGGCTACGCTGCTGTGTGTACTCATCGCCCTTGTGCTGGTACTCTGGCTGCCAAAAGAAACACCGCTGGCCGAGTAGACCAGCGGTGCGTGGATATTCAGGCGAAACTTCGATATTACGGCTTCACGCCACCCTCTTTGCCCTTTAACCCCTCCAGAGCCTTTCGCATGTCTTGCAGCTCCTTTTCGAGTTGCTCAATGCGGTTATCACGAGGATCACCGTCTCCCGCTGGACGAGTGGGGTTAAATGCGCCACCACCGGCAGGAGCCCCTTCACCCCGACCGCCGGCTTCGGCTCGACCGGGTCGCCCGCCTTCGCCACGAGCCGTGGATCGGGCTGCACGCTGGCTGGTGGGCGTTTCCCAGAGCTTGTTGTAGTTGGCTGCGAACTCTTCTCGATCAACGACGCCATCACGATTGGTATCGAGCATCTCGAAGAAGCGTTCACGCATCCATTCGGGGACATCTTCCTTGCGAATCTTGCCGGTGTTCTGCCTGTCGAAGTTTCGGAAGAAAGGATCTGCCGGGGGGAAACCGGCCCAAGCGGCGGGGCCGCCACCCATGCCACCGCCAAACCCGCCGCCAAGGCCTCCAGTACTGCCCATGCCACCACCACCAGGCATCGTGCCGAGGCCGCCGGCGCCGCCGAGTCCCATGCCGCCCCCACTGCCAAGGCCGCCACTTCCCCCAAAGCCGCCGCTGGCCATGCCGCCAGCTCTTGGCTGCAACTTCTCGGCGCTAGCTTTGAACTCTTCGAGTGTTACGAAGCCATCATGGTTTTTATCAAACTCATCAAATCGATCTCGCAAGAAGCCAGGAAATTGCTCTTTGGTGATACGCCCACTATTGTCTTTGTCCATGTTGTCGTACATCATCTTGAGGCGTTGGTCGGTAAGGGGGTTGCTCGAGCGGTCCCTTCCGCCCATACCGCCGGTTCCGGCCATACCACCGCCAGGCCCCATTGGCGGAAGACGATCACCGCCGGCCGGCGCCATGGGTGCGGAATTAGCCGCTGGCATGGCCGGCATACCCCGGTTCATCCTGGGTTGCATGCTCAATCGACGCTTGGCTTGGTCAATGGCGAGTTCCCCTTGTTCGACACCGATCTGAGCAGCTTCGAGGTCGATCTTTGCCTGGTCGAGTCGAGCAAGGGATAAGTCGAGATCTGCCTGTGATGCAGATCCGTTTGCAATCAAAGGCTTAGTTCGAACGACTTCTTTTTCATACACTCGAATAGCGTTTTGAGCTGCCTGTACCTTGTTTCGTCTTAGCTTCAAATCGAGTTCAGCGGTCCGTACGGCGTCTTCAGCCGTGGCCCTCATCTCTTCCGGGTTTCCCTGGAATGCTCCAAAAGAGTTAGGCATGGTTGGAACTGCTGTAGGAGTGGCAGGGGTTGTGTAGGCTACACCCACGGGAGGGCGTACAGGAACAGGAGTGCCAGGGAGCGCTGGCACACCTGGAGTTCCCTGTGGAGCGCGTGGAGCCAAAGGAGCAGCCGCAGCTCGTGGCGGCGTGGGGGTATCATCGGCCTCCACGGGTGGTGGCGGGTCGACGTTCCTGTTACGGCGTTCCCCTTGTCGCCCCCCCTCTCGGCGAGATGGAGGCGTGGGGGGATCATCATCAGCGACGCTGATACCGATGGGTAGTGCCAGGGCAGCGACGGCGGCCAGCAATAGCCAACCCCGTACGCCGAGGCGACGCTCGACTTTGGTTTGTAACATGGTCAATCTCCGTTTCAATAAAGTGACCGGCCCCAGACCGCTGCTCAATGCGGGGCAGGGAGAGCTGGGCTCAGCCACATAGGTTAAACTGCGAACCAGAGCGGAAGCATAACTGGCTACCCCGTCAGGCAGCGAAGCGACAACCCCCGCATCACAACACTCTTCCTCCGCCTGGCGCAGCAGTCGACTCGCCCACCAGGCACTTGGAAGCCACCAGTAACACGCCACAGCAGCCAACTCCAGGTAACGCCAGAGATGGTCGCCACGACGATAGTGTGTCAATTCATGGGCAAGCACTGTTTGCAGTTCCTGCCCGGTCATGTTTTCGAGAAGCCCAGTCGGGAGTACGATCACCGGCTTCGTCCAGCGATGCCAAAGCAGCGGCCCCACTTTGCCGGGAACCATCAAGACAGAGGGGCTCTGCTGCAAGCCAAGGGAGATACCCATCTGTTGGGTCTTCTCTTGAAGTTCATCATGCGCCGGTTGGCCTAAGCGAAGAAGTCGTTCAAAGCGAAGAGCCCGACCAATGGTGAGGAGAATGAGGGAACCAGTGCCCACCAGTGCCAGAACCTGTAAAGCGAGAATGCCAGTGGAGCCCCACGTGTGCCAAAGATCACTGAGCCACTGCGACCAAATGAAAGCGGTGGTTGGCTGCTGAACTGGTAAAGCGACACTCGGAGGAGCTTCGCCGGGGACGGTGGCTTGTTCCGGCAAAGGATCAGGAAGCCGCTGGCTCTCAGGCACGGACTCGTTTTGCAGCGCAAACAGTTCCATCAGTTCCTGGTCGTTCCAAGGCACAGTAGGATTGGTGATAGGTGGTGATTGCACCGGCTCAATCTGCTTCACCTCAGCGACTTGCACAGCTGGCAAGATCAGTGGAAACACATAGATCGGTGGCGTAAGCAGCTTCACCAGCACTAGCAGCCAGCAGGCATGGGCCAGTGCCGGTCGTCTGGGCCAGGCCTTGCTGACGGCCAGTGCTAAGAGACCCAGCACGCTCGCGGTGATCGCATTGCTGATCAGCCACTCGAAGAGCATCGTCATGAGAGGACTCCGCGAAAACTCAATGGGTGATTGTGGCCTTGGTGGTAACCTGGGTGAGCAACTGGGCCAGTTCCTTGCGTTCCCTGGCGGAGAGCGATCCTGTCTTGACCAGATTCGTCAGCAGGGGTGATAATGAACCGTCACAAAGCTGATTGGCGACGGTTTGCAGCCTCCAGCCGATGAGGGCATTACGATCGATGCTGGCCCGGAACTGCTGTGGCCCCTCGCCACGTTGTCGATCGATACAATCCTTGGCTTCGAGCCGTTCGATGAGTTTGGCTACGGTAGCCTGTGCCCCTGCAAGAGGCTTGCTGGGGTAGAGCTTTTCGGCGAGTTGCCTGAGTGTGCAGCCATCGTGGTCCCAGAGGACCTGAAGCACACTGAGTTCCGCATCCGTGACATCGGGATAAGTCATCGCAAATAGTCCTGAGTGCTGAGTCCTGAGTGCTAAGAGCCGCAGAACATCTATTCTGGCTCCTGGCTTCTTACTCCTGGCTCCTTGCATTAGACATAATGTCTATAACAGAGTATAGACACCTTGTCTAGTCGATGTCAATGGAAAATGCTCCAAGATTCCCGAAGATGAGATCATGGTGAAAAGCATGATCGATCCGTATGAAGTGCGACCGCTGGACAAACCGCCTCATTGCACGGTGCAAGTGCCTGGTTCCAAAAGCATTACGAACCGTGCGCTCATCCTCGCTGCTCTCGCACAACCAGCGGAGCTGTCAGCCGTCAGCTCTCAGCCATCAGCTTCGGTGTTGGAGAATGCGTTGCGTTCGGATGACACCGAAGTCATGATCGATTCGTTGCAAAGATTGGGCATTGCTGTCGAAGTTGACTGGGCCAACAACCGTATCACCGTTCCTTGTACTCCTGTCTCGAAGTGGCACAAGAGTGCCGAGTTCTTCTGTGGAAACAGCGGCACCACGATTCGTTTCTTGACAGCGATGCTTAGTGTGGGCGAAGGAACGTATCGGCTTGATGGCGTGGGACGCATGCGCGAACGGCCCATAGGCGATCTCGTCGAGGCGCTGCAACAACTCGGCGTCGATATCCGCTGTGAACACAACAATGGCTGCCCGCCTATCATCCTCAATGCCCATGGGTTGCCGGGTGGCACGATGGTGGTACGGGGGAACATCAGCAGTCAGTATCTCAGCGCCCTCATGATGGCTGCTCCTAGCGCTCAGGCATCGCTTTCCATCGAAGTGCAGGGGGAGCTGGTCTCGGTGCCTTATGTCACCATCACCCTCGCCATGATGCGTGATTGGGGAGTAGATGAATGGGGCATCAAGCTCGATGGCCAGGCCGATCTGGGTCACCGGGAACGTCATAACGTCCATCATTTCATGCCTCGACCCTACCAGGCCAGACGCTATACCATCGAACCTGATGCATCGAGCGCCAGCTACTTCTGGGGCGCTGCAGCCATCACTGGTGGCGTGGTGAGCATACCTGGGCTAGCCAGCAGCGTCCAGGGCGATGCGCGGTTCTATCAATCGCTCCTTCGAATGGGCTGCCGGGCGGTCGATGAGATCACGTTGCAGGGCCAACCCTTACATAGCATCGACATCGATATGAATGCGATCAGCGACACCGTCATGACCCTCGCTGTCGTCGCTCTCTTCGCCAAGGGTTCAACGAAGATTACCAACGTCGCTCATATCCGACATAAGGAAACCGACCGCCTTACCGCCTTGGCCACCGAGCTTCGCAAGGTCGGCGCGGAGATCGTAGAACACCCTGATGGCCTGACCATTCACCCCCGACCGCTGCACGGAGCCACACTAGACACTTATGACGATCACCGCATGGCCATGAGCCTGGCTCTCATTGGCCTCAAGATTCCGGGCATTTTCATTAGAAATCCCGGCTGTGTGACAAAGACTTTCCCCACCTACTGGCATACGCTCGAAAATCTGCGACAATAACATAGGCACATTCTACTATTTGGGTCATACCCATGCGTTCCCTAGTTTACATTATCTTTCTGGTCATCACTGTTCCCGTTTGGGCTCAAGCCCCCACGGAGTACAACACCGACTGGTTGAATGATCCCTATCAGCTACAACTCATCATCCAGGCGGAGCCCCATCCGCTCTTGACCAATGTCTACATCGAACAATTCTCCCGTGATCTGGGAGATAGCCTGCAACGCGATCTGGGCCGGACTGCCAAGGTCAGCACCATCATTTATCGAGACACTGGCGTCAAGAACACCGACCTGGGCCGTCAGATGATGGAAGCGGTCATCGAACGGGGATGGGGCGAACTCGACAACCTTCCCAAGCAGATCAATTCGACCAAGGTTCACCTGGTTCGGCTCTTCTATGCGGATGGCGAATACGAAGTGCAAAGCAGACAGGTGGATGGAGATACCTCTTTTGTCAGCCCGCTGCGCAAAGCCAAGACGACCGATCGCCAGTGGATCACCCGGCTGGCAGCGTTGCAACTGGCACAGGACTTCGGCCAGGTGGGCGAAATCATGGATGTGAACGGCCAGACTCTTCGCATCAAGCTTCGCAGCGCCGGGCTGGGTGTGCCAGAAACCATCCGCATGGTGCAGGGCGAGGTGATGGCAGTGACCTCGATACGACGGACCGCCAGCAACTACGTGGCCAGCAGGCTTCCCGAAACGCTTGCCTACATCACCAATGTCGATGCAGTGAAAGGCGAAGTTACGGCCCGCCTCTACACGCGCTTGCAGAATGCTCTGACCAAGGATCGACAGACTGTCGGCTTTCGAACCATCAAGCTGGGCACTCGCATCGTTCCGCTCCAGCTTCGCATCCTCGATCAAGATAACAACCCCATCAACGGCTACAGCGTCAGCCACTTCCCAAGCGGCTACGAATATGGTGGGGCGGAGCAGTTGGGCACCACCGACGCTCAAGGCCGCATTGTCTCGAAGGATCCCATCTACCATGTGGCCTTTGTGCGGGTACAGATCGCCGGCGTCGGCAAGCTCGATGCCCCGGTCGCTCTCATCGAAGATCAGCCGGTGGTGATCAAGATCAGCGGTAACCGCGAGGCTGCCATCCTCGATGAAACCAAGTTTGAGTACGAACGATGGATGAAACGTTACAACCTCGTGAAGGAATCCTTCGAGGTGGACTGGGCGACACTAGTCAGCGCTTACGAGAGAAAGGGGGATTTCCAAACGGCGCTCAAGAACAAGCCTGTCATTGCCACCAAGATGCTCGAAAGCGTCAATGAACTTCAGAAAGAAATCGAACGAGTGGTCAAGGCGGCAGGTACCAACAAAGAAGCACAGAAGCTCTCAGAACATGCTCAAAAAACGCTGAAGTCCCTGGCCGATTCCATCAAGGAAATCGAAGAGCAGGTCTCTCTGGAGGTCAATCCTACTGAAGATCGCAAGTACCTGAAACTTGCCATCGATGCTGAACGCGAATTCGACTATGACGAAGTCATCAAGAACCTTAAGCTCAGCTTGACGCACAAGAAGGATCAGCCGAAAGTTATTGAGAAGCTGAAGGCCCTCGAAGGGGTGTGGAAGACTCGGTATAAGGATAAGGATCACGTTGAGGCACGCACTTTTGCTCTGAAAGTATGGGCAAACAAGGCCAAGCCTTTGTCATGGGAAGAGATCAGCAGGGAAATTCACAATGCAGAACGCTACTTGGATGACCTGATGGTCCCTGGCCGTGGCGATTACCTCACCGCCATGGTGATGATCAATGCCGATCTCAGGCATCTCAAAACGCTCAATGCCGCCCTTGATTCTTTTGGGAACAAAGAAGAAGATCAGGACAAGGTACAAATCATTGAGAAGGCGAAGAAAGAACTTATTGACTTTAACCGCAAGGCTTATGACTTCGCCGAGAAGGCCCGAAATGATGAGATTAAAGACAAGTAGAAGCATGATGCTATGGTGACGATACCTCGTCGTTGTGCCGGGGGCGGCTTATGAGTCACGGATGACCTCACCTCACTACGTGCATCTGATCCAGCGATACCCCCCAGCTCTGGGCGGCGCGGAAAGCTACTTCGCCCGCCTCTCCCGCTATCTGGCTCAGCAAGGCAGCAAGGTCGCTGTCCATACCTCCAATGCCCTGGCCCTCGAGGCCTTCTGGCGACGAGACGCGGCTCATCTGCCTGCCGAGGTGATTCGCGACGGCAATGTCACCATCCATCGCCATGCCATTCGCCACTTTCCGGGCCGCAGGGTGGTGCTGAAGGCATTGTCGCTGTTGCCTCATCCGTGGATACAGGGGCTGACGCTGCCTGCCAGTCCACAGTTGCCAAGCCTGTGGTCGCTGGCCCGCCGATCTACCGAACCCATCACCCTCATTCATGGCAGCGCGTTTCCCTACACGTTCCCGCTCTATTGCGGCCTGGCGTGGGCTCGCCGTCTGAAGATACCCTTCGTCCTCACGCCGTTCCTACATCTGGGCGATCCGACCCGGCCTGATGATCGCACCCGGGCAGCCTACCTCAGTCCGCCGTTGCTCTATCTGCTCCGGGAGGCTGACCGCATCTTCGTGCAAACAGAACTGGAACGCCATGCGGTGGTATCTCAAGGTGTGAAAGAGGATCGGGTCATCCTGCAAGGGCTCGGCGTCGATCCTGACGAGTGCATCAGTGGCAATCGCCAGCGTGCCAATGAACGCTGGTCTTTCCCCAACGATGACTCGCTGCGTCTGGGGCATCTTGCCAACCTTAGTCAAGAAAAGGGTACGGTCGATCTGCTTCGTGCCGTCACTTTGCTGCATGAGAGAGGCGTACACTTCACTCTGTTGCTGGCCGGCCCCAGCATGCCCAACTTCCAGCGTGTCTGGGAGCAACTGCCTGCCACTGTTCGGTCACATGTGCATCTGCTGGGAATCTTGAAGGATGAGGAGAAACCCGACTTCTTCGCCAGCCTCGATGTTTTTGTTCTTCCCAGCCGCTCCGATTCCTTCGGCCTGGTGCTGCTGGAAGCCTGGGCCAATGGCATCCCGTGTGTCGGCTACCGAGCCGGTGGCATTGCTGAAGTGATTCGTCATGAAGAGGATGGGTATCTGGCCCCCTGTGGCGACATCAAAGTGCTGACCGATTATTTGGAGGAGTTATTGACCGATGATGAAGTGCGAGCTTCGCTGGGCCAACGTGGTCAGACGAAGGTACTCAAAGACTATCGCTGGGAACACAAGCTGGAGATCGTTAAACGAACTTATGCCACCATTTAGCTCCGGCTCTTTAAGTTGCTTGAAGAGCCGGGGCCTAAATATTCAGAAGGCTTTCACTTCCCAGGCCCCCTTGGTGGGAACTGGGAACCTTCCGGGGAGAGTTTGACCTCCTTCGATTCCAGGCGGGGCTTTTTCGCAAAGGGTCGATAGAGCGGGTCGCCGATGATCATCATTTGCCAACTGGTGAATGGCGTGCTGAGCCAGTAGCTTTCGACGACGGTGTGCCCGGCTAGCAGGAAGCCAAAGAAGACGGCAGGCTTGGGAAAGGCGATCAGATAAGGCTCAGCGACGGGGCCGATGGTCACGGCAGCTCCATCCTGCAAGAGGTTGGGCACCCAGCGCTTGTTGTTCGGCTCTCGGAGCGAGACCGCTTCCCAACTGGCAACGTGGTAGGCGATGGAGCCGGTCATCAGTTCGCAGCAGGGGATGTAGGCTGCCAGCGAATACCAGCCACAGTAGAGGGCGGTGCGCGGACAGGTGCCGGGGGGGAAGAGGGATTCGGTGTTTTCGAGTTCGGTGCGGAAGCCCGCCTTCTTGAACAGGGCGGCAACTTCGCGGAGAGCTTCATCGAAGCCGCCGAAACTCCCGGCGACGAGGTCGGTAGCCCGGTTCCAAGACATGCCTCTTGCATCGACGTATGCAAAACCCTGCGGTCCGCCAGCCGCCTCGGCCTTGAGGGCATCTTCGATCAGCCGCTTGGCGACGTTTGGCGTGGGGCCGTCTATCCGGCAGGTCAGCACGATCTTGGGCGAACGCAGACGATTGCCTTCCGGAATGGTGAAGTAGCGAAGGTTCAGTTGCCAGCGTGTCAGCGAATACTTCGGATACCACATCAACGCCAACTCGCTATCGACGGCGGCGTAGCTTTCAGATTGAGCCAGGACCAGTTGCTGCTGTTCTAACCGGGCCTTCGACTGATTCAGCATGTCGATGGTCGACTGGCTGTGTTTGGCCTTGGCGGTATCGCCGGCCTGTTCGTACTTCTTCAATGCCTCGGTGGTTTCGGTGAGATCATCATGAATCTTTTTGAGATCGCTTTTGACGACATCGAGTTTGGCCTGTTCTTCCGGTTTGATCTGGGCCGCAGCGACACGGATCGGCACGCCATAGGTGGTGAGCAAAATGAAATCGGTCTGTTCCAGCTTTTTGAGCTGTTCTCTGAGGGGAGCGAGGAGTTTGCTTTCGTAATCGGCACGGGTCATCTCTTCGGTTTCTGGTAGATCGAGCTTGATGAGATGATCGTTCGGCACCTTTCTTTGCTGACAGTAGAACTCGCCCAAAGCCACTGAGGCAGTCATGTTCTTATTGACGACGACCCAGACATCGCTGGGGCCATAGGGCACCGGGGCGGTGATTTGAGCGGGGAGAGGATCAACAAGATGTACAGCGAGCAGCAGAGCAAGGCAGGCACGCATGGGGCAGGTCTCAAGTAGGGAGGCGGAAGGATCATTCTATACCCTGGGGAGGGGTTGGGTGGTAGTATGGACTGATGATTCCCTGGCTTACTTCTTTCGGATCAATTAAGCTATTAGCATGCACTCCTTCCTGAACGCCCTGCAACAAACTTCCCGCCGCTCCTTCCTCAGCACCACCGGCATGGGGCTGGGGGCCACCGCCTTGTTTCAGTTGTTGGGGGCGAAGGTCTTTGCTGATGACAAGCTCAAAGGTATCCTTGACAAACCACACCATCCGCCCAAGGCGAAGCGGATCATTTATCTGTTCATGTCGGGTGGGCCGTCGCAGCTCGATCTGTTCGATCACAAGCCGCTGCTCAATCAGAAGAATGGGGAAGATCTGCCGGAGAGTGTGCGTCAGGGACAACGGCTGACGGGGATGTCGGCTCATCAGGCCCGGCTGCCGCTGGCGGGGTCAATCTTCAAGTTTGCCCAGCATGGCAAGTCGGGGGCGACGATCAGTGAATTGCTGCCTCACACCGCTAAGCTGGCTGATCAGCTTTGCTTCGTCAAGTCGCTGAATACGGAAGCGATCAACCACGATCCCGCTATCACCTTCTTCCAGACGGGTTCACAGTTAGCAGGCCGGCCTTCGATGGGGTCGTGGCTCAGTTATGGTCTGGGCAGCATGAACGAGAACCTGCCTGCCTTCGTGGTGCTCATTTCCAAGGACCGCATCGATCAGCCGCTCTATGCCCGGCTGTGGGGCAATGGGTTCCTCGCCAGCACGCATCAGGGGGTGCAGTTCCGCAGCGGCAAAGACCCGGTGTTGTATCTTGCTAACCCTGATGGCATCAGCGCGGAGAGCCGGCGGACCATGCTCGACAGCCTGGCTGAGTTGCATCACCTACAGCAGCAACGCACAGGCGATGGCGAGATTGCCAACCGCATCGCTCAGTACGAGATGGCCTTCCGCATGCAGACCAGCGTGCCCGAAGTGATGGATCTGTCCAAGGAACCAGAAAGTGTCTGGAAGCTCTATGGCCCTGAGGCGAAGACGCCAGGCACTTTCGCCGCCAACTGTTTGCTTGCCCGCCGGTTGGCTCAGCGTAATGTGCGCTTTATCCAACTCTATCATCCCGGCTGGGATCATCATGGCAACTTGCCGAGCGGCATCCGTCGCCAATGTGCGGACATCGATCAAGCCACGTTTGGTCTGTTGACTGATCTGAAACAGCAGGGCATGCTTGACGACACTCTCGTTGTCTGGGGCGGCGAGTTTGGCCGAACGAATTACAGCCAGGGCAAGCTGACTGCCAGCGACTATGGCCGGGATCATCATCCCCGATGCTTTACCATGTGGATGGCCGGTGCGGGCGTGAAACCGGGGATCAGTTATGGCACTACCGATGAGTTCGGCTATTCGGTCGCTGAGAACGGCGTACACGTGCATGACATGCAGGCGACGATTCTGCATCTGTTAGGCATCGATCACGAACGGCTGACCTACCAGCACCAGGGGCGGTATTACAGGCTGACCGATGTGCATGGGAAAGTAGTGAATGCTGTTCTGACATGATGCTATTTCATGTCAGATATGCGTTGCTTGATACGATCACGATCCTTCGCAAGCTGCTGGCCAAAACTTCCCTGGGTCTTTGTTTCGTCCATCCTTTTTGCCGCCCCCTCGACTGCAACAAGGAGCATTGACAGTTCTTGTTTACTCAAATCTTTATCGGAAAGCATTTGGTCAAGCTCAGTGATTACAAGATCGATCTTTTGTGCCGAAGCGAGGGAACCGATTCGCATGCAGCGGTACAAACGATTGTGTGGCGCAGCCAGCTTTACTACTTGGTCCCAGTAAGGAATCGCCTCCGCCGGTCGCCCTGTCTTTTCAAGTAAGTTGGCGCACGCCCCGTTTAAGGGCAGAAGCAATTGCCGGGCGAAGGCCAGAAGCGGCTCTTTTTCCAGCACATCGTGGACCATTACCAAGCCATCACGGTAACACCCAAGTGCTTCGTCAATGCGGCCCAGCTCTAGAACCACGTTGCCCTTGTTGAGCAACAGTGCCGCCAACGATGCGGAAAACTCCAGATTCTCCGGCAGGTCCTTCACCAGTTGCCTCATGCTCTGTTCCGCCTCAGCATAGTGCTTCTCCGCTTCAACGCGTTTGACTCGCTGGTGCAGTACCAATGCCAGATTAGTTTGACTCTCCGCCAGGTAGCGTCTCAAATCATGATTTCTTCCTTGTTGTTTCAAGGCTGCCTGTCGTAGTTGCACAGCTTGTACAAATTCCTGTTCAGCTTGCGGAAACTTCTTCTGAGCCGTGTAAGCTGCTCCCAAATTATGATGACTCCAGGCGACATCGTATTGGTAAACCGTCTTGTCCGGATGTTCTTTGTTCAGTTGCCTGGCAAGTTCCTGCGAACGCTGGTAGCTGGCAATGGCGTCATCCGGTTTACCCAGCGCCAGTTGTACGCTGCCCAGCTTGTTCCAGGCCACGAGCCTGGCTGCGATTACTTGTTCAGCATCATCGGTGCGTCGATCCAGTAGCGACATGGCCCGTTTCAGCGAAGCCTCCGCCGCCGCATGGCGGCCCAGCGTCGATTGCAGTGTGGCAATCTCGATCAGGGTTTGGGCGGTATCGAATTGCACCTGAGGTTGGTCGGCATCGACGTCCATCATGGCGCTCTCGTGAAACGCCAGCACATCTTCCAGTTGCCTGCTGTGGAACTCCCGTACACCTTCCTGCCTCTTCGTCTTCATCTCGTTGATGCGGCTGAGCATTCGGCTGATGGTCTGCCGGGCCGATCGGTAATTCGCATCGGCTCGAGCCTTTTCCTTCTCGATACGGGCAATGGCCTGCTGTTGCTTCAAGGCGAAGATGGACAGACCAAGGATGACTGCAAAAGTCATTAGCGCCACCAGCCCGATCAGTGCCGTTGGCCAGGGATGTCGGCGTATCCATTTGACGATTCGTTCTCTTGCGGTGGTGTGTCGAGCCAGGATCGGCTCAAGACGCCGCCAGCGGGCAATATCATCCGCCAGAGCCAGGGCCGACTCATAACGATTGCCCGGCTCCTGCTGTAGACACTTCAGGCAAATCGCTTCCAGTTCTCTACTCACACCTGGCTGTGAGTGACATACCGAGGCGGGATCGTGCTGGAACACGGCTTCCAGTGCCGCCAGACTCGTTTCCTTTGGATAGGGCGTCTGCCCTGTCAGGCATTCATACAAGATGGCGCCCAAGGCATAGACATCGGTACCTGGCCCCAATGCCTCTGCCGTTCCTCGGATTTGCTCCGGAGCCATGTATCCGGGCGTGCCCATCAGCGTGCCGCCCAGCGATAGGCCGCTTTGCCCCTTGGCTTCTATCAACTTCGCTAACCCAAAGTCAGCGATCTTCACCGTGCTGAGTGCCGGCTCCTGATCGCTGAGCAGGATGTTGGCCGGCTTCAGATCACGATGAACGATGCCCTGGAGGTGGGCGGCATGGATGGTTCGAGCAAGGCTTTCGATGAGGGTCGCTGCCTCTTTCTCGTCGAGCTTGCCTCGCTCCAGCCTTTGTGCCAGCGATTCACCCTCGACCAGTTCCATTACAAAGAACGGAAGTGGCAACCCGTCGTCACTGGTCTCTTCACCCACTTCGTAAATCTGCACGATGCCGGGATGTACGAGTTTGGCAACGATCCGGGCTTCACGCAGAAAGCGTTCCTGCTCCTGACGATTGGCCAGCGAACCATTCTTGATCTTCTTGAGAGCGACCTGGCGATTGAGTTTGCGATCCCTGGCACGATAGACAACGCCCATGCCGCCCCGGCCCAGTTCACCGAGAAGTTCGTATCCCGTCTGCTGTTTGGCTTGTTGAGCGCTGGAAGTAGAAGCAGCAGAACGAAATAACTTAGTGAAGCGATCCTCAGGCAACTGTGCAACGTATGCCTGGCATTCTTCGCAGTGATGTAGATGCTCTTCCACCTGCTGATGAACTTCTTCATCCAGAAGGCCATTCCCGAAGTCGGCGAGGGTTTCGCTGGCGGGATGTTCTGACATCACAGGAAGCGCCATACCATACTGCCCATCCACCACTTGTAAACAGGTAGTGTAATACTACGGAATAGGGGGATGGTGCCGATCTCGCCGAAGCTACTCTCCCGATTGAGCTAAAGCATTTCTTACTTCATAGAACCAGTACTTGGGAGGGAGCCTCGCCCTCCCGAAAACTCTGATGTGAGAAATCCTGTTGCTTTTGATCAAGCCTTTCGAGCGTAGGTGCGTTTTCTGTTTCGCAGCCTTCTCCTCCACACCAAGCCCGAGCCTGACACGGCAACGGTGGCGATCAATGCCCAAGTGGTGGGTTCAGGTATGGCTGAGACCGAGGCAAAACTATCTCCGAAACGGATTTCATCATTAGTCCAATCGCCAAAACTTCTGACAAGGAACGCGCTGTCAATACTCGTGCCAAAATCATAGTCGGTTTTGACAACGCCAGCCGTGTCAGGATTGGCCAAACCGGGCGTGGGATTGGCCCAGAGGGTGATCGTGTCATTCCCTGCCGCGAATTGAATCCGCCCTACCAGGAAGGCTGTTTGCCCCACAGTCGGTGCCAGACTGGTGCCGACGAATCCGATGTTGGAAAAAGTCGCCATGCCGTAGGTCGTTTCACCTCCTACGCCAAGCCACCCCACCCACATAGCTCTACCACCAGTACTGCCAGCGCCAGGAACTAAAATCAAGCCATTTGCCGAATTGGTAGGATCGGCATTGGGTTGCGTCAGAAAACTGAACCAGACATCGCCACCAGTATCCAAAAAGGAAGATGCGAAATTGCGCCGGACTTCCGAGCCGGCTGCTCCTGACCCCTGAGCTGCATTGCCTTGCGTCACTAAGCTTCCAAAGGTAAGCCCGGGGGATGATGTTGTCCAATTGCCGGTAAAAGTCCATGGCCCTCCCCAACCAATACCGCCATTCTGGCCCAGCACCGGGCTGGCAGCGGAATAATCAAAGGGTTCATACACGGTTTGTGCGGCAACTTGTCGTGGTGCGATAAGTCCTACGACGAACACAATCATGAAAAGGCGATACATCGTTCTCATGGCTTCCCCCCAGGCAATCAATATGAGTCTTCAATTGTGGATACAGTGCCTGGAGTCAAAATGCGCAAGAACGACGATCCTTTCAGGAAAACTGAGAATTACTCCAACAAGCCCAGGCTCAATTGACGTAAACGCTTCATGATACGAGACTTGGCAATCAAAACGGCATTGACGCTTAACCCCATTTCCTGAGAGGTTTCCTTAGCGGAAGCGCCTTCAACCACCTGTCGGCGAAAAGCGTGCCAAGTGGCAGGAGCGAACTCCTGTTCCATTTGAAACAATAACTGCCCAGCTACATGGGCATCATGTTCCTGATCCCAGCGCTGACTCAAGTCGCTGTGGGGGTCAGCGAGAAGATCAAGCTTTCCGAAGAAGACTTGGTGATCTGATTCGAGGGCAGGACGTTTCTCTCGCCACAGTAAGCGAAGGCGATTGATGGCTGTGATGCGCAGCCAGGCGCGGAATGCCCCGGTTTGGCCATTGTGTTCAAACTCGCCGAGCTTGCGGAATACCGTAAGCAGTACATCCTGCACGATGTCGTCGGTATCTCCCTGCGAATGGGCATGCGCCTTAAGCCATTTTTTCAGCAGCGGTTCATAGATGCCCGCAAACCGCTGCCAGGCTTCCTCGTCCGGTGTGTGTCGCAGGCGCTCCAGCAGTGAGAGTGGGGTGGCGTTGGCGGGCATGAGTAACAGGTTCAACCCCTTGGAGTTGAGTGAGATGTCCTTTTCTAGTTTACCCGGGGCTTGGCTTCACTCAACCCCTCGCTGATCCCTTTCGAGCGATAACCAGGAGACGCCCGTTCTACAAATCTCACAGGCATCGTTCACGAAGGAATTTTGCTTTACATTCACCTTTCCTATGCTAATCTCTCGATCAGTAAAACCTGCCAGAACTGCACCAGGAGATGGATCATGTGGAAACGTCGTCTTTTTTCGATGGCGGTGCTGAGCGTTTGCATGTTTCTTGGCTACGCTGCGGCTTCGGGGCAGTTGAACTCCCCGCAAGGTGGACAGGTGGCTAAACGGGTAGCGGCGGCCAAGCCCGATGAAATCATCAACTTCGAGGTCAAGGTACCTGCTGATGCGGTGCTGGAGATTGATGGGCAGAAGATGGATGTGACGGGAGACTGCCGACATTTCCAAACGCCACCTTTACAAGAGAGCAAAACCTACACCTATTCCCTTAAGGTGACCTCAGGTGGTAAAGAGGTAAAACGGACCGTGCAGCTCACGCATGGTGTGGCGAATGTCTTTGATCTGCGTCCCGATTTTGGCATGAAAGTCGAAGGAGTGCAAGTTACAGGAGTGCCTGGTTCTGCCAGTGCCACCACCACGATACCGGGGACGCAGCTGCCGGCTCCCGACCCCAAGTTCGGAGGAGTCATCAAGGACAACGCGCTCCAGTCGAAGGCTTGGTGGGCGCCACGTGTGGTGCCTCCTAAACAGGCACCGAACATCCTGCTGATTATGACCGATGATTCAGGCTACGGCGTGCCCAGCACTTTCGGCGGTGTTATCCCCACGCCGGCACTTGACCGCGTCGCCAAGAATGGATTGCGATATACGCAGATGCATTCCACAGCCCTGTGTTCGCCGACACGGGCCGCGCTCATTACCGGTCGCAATCATCACTCGGCTGGGTTCGGAGTGGTCTCTGAACAATCCACCGGATTCCCCGGCTACAACAGCATCATCGCCAAGGACAAAGCCACTATCGGCCGCATCCTGAAGGACAATGGCTTTGCTACCTCCTGGTTTGGGAAAGACCATAACACACCCACCTTTTCCGCCAGCCAGGTGGGGCCCTTTGACCAGTGGCCGATTGGAATGGGCTTCGACTACTTTTACGGCTTCGTTGGCGGAGACACCAACCAATGGGAACCCAACCTCTTCCGTAACACCACCCAGATCTTTCCTTTCGAGGGTAAGCCCGGCTGGAATCTCACGACTGCACAAGCCGATGATGCCATCGATTATCTGAATCGTGTCAACCAGATTGATCCCAGCAAGCCATTCTTCTGCTACTACGTTCCGGGTGGCACCCACGCGCCGCATCATCCCACTAAGGAATGGGTCGACAAAATCCACAACATGCACTTGTTCGACGAAGGCTGGAACAAGTTGCGCGAAACCATATTCGCCAACCAGAAACGACTGGGCGTGATCCCTCAGGACGCCAAGCTGACACCCTGGCCGAAAGACCTCCTCAAGGAATGGGATCAACTGACTGCCGACGAGAAGAAGATGTTCATCCGTCAGGTGGAAGTCTTCGCCGCCTACGCCGCCTACACCGACCACGAAATCGGTCGGGTCATCCAGGCTGTCGAGGACATGGGTAAGCTCGACAACACGATCATCATCTACATCAATGGCGACAACGGCACCAGTGCTGAAGGGCAACTGATCGGCACGCCCAATGAAGTCGCTATGTTCAACGGCGTGCAGGTGCCCGTTGAAGATCAGCTCAAGTACTTTTATGACGTTTGGGGCACCGACCGCACCTACAACCACATGGCTGTCGGCTGGGCATGGGCGTTTGATACCCCGTTCAGCTGGACCAAGCAGATTGCCTCACACCTGGGCGGCGTCCGCCAGGGAATGTGCGTATCCTGGCCCGGCCACATCAAGGACGTGGGCGGCATACGACATCAATTTCATCACATGATTGATGTAGTCCCGACGCTGCTGGAGGTCTGCGGCATTCAACAACCGGACTATGTGGATGGCATCAAGCAGTCTCCTATCGAAGGCGTGAGCTTTGCTTACACGTTTGACCAGAAGAACGCCAATGCTCCTTCCACGCACAAGACGCAGTACTTCGAGATGATGGGGGATCATGCGATCTACCACGAAGGCTGGCTCGCCAGCACTAAAGTGATTCGTCCTCCGTGGATTGTCGCTGGCGCTGTGAACCCTGAACCGTTCAATAATGCCACCTGGGAACTTTATAACCTGACGAATGACTACTCTCAATCGGAAGACTTGGCCGCAAAGTACCCGGACAAGCTCAAGGAGATGAAGGAGATCTTCAAAAGGGAAGCACAGAAGTACCAGGTATTCCCCCTGGATGCCTCGGTCGCCACTCGACTGGTCGCCCCTCGTCCCAACATCACTGCAGGAAGGTCGGAGTTCGTGTATACCAGACCGATGACCGGTCTGCCACAAGGTGACTCACCGCTCCTGTTGAACTGCTCTTACACCGTCTCGGCGGATATCACCGTTCCCAAGGGCGGAGCTGAAGGAATGATTCTCACCTCCGGAGGACGCTTTGGCGGGTATGGCTTCTATCTCCATAAAGGCAAGCCGGTTTGGCTGTGGAACCTTGTTGACCTCAAGCGAATCAAGTGGGAAGGCAAGGAGGCACTGAGCCCCGGCAAGCACCTTGTCGAGTTCGACTTCAAGTATGAAGGGCTTGGTGGAGGTACCCTGGCATTCAACAATATGAGCGGCATTGGCCGTTCCGGAACAGGTACGCTCAAGGTCGACGGGAAGGTGGTGGCTACTGAGAAGATGCCCCATACTATGCCGCTCATCCTTCAGTGGGACGAGAGCTTCGACATTGGCTCTGATACGCTGACGGGCGTCAACGATGCGGATTACAAGCCGCCGTTCAAATTGACTGCCAAGTTGAATAAGCTGACGCTCAAGCTGGATCGTCCTCAATTGTCTCCTTCTGACATTAAGAAGCTCGAGGAGGCCATGCGGAATAACAAAACGAGCGAGTAGTCTTGTTAACAGCATCAGCAGCGTCATGGTGGATCATCCGAGATGATTGGCCATGACGCTGTGTGCGTTGCAGACTTCGGGAACAGTCATCGAAGTTACTCGTGCATTCTCCACTTCGCTCGGCTACAATCATCCCGTGAAGCAACTTCTCCGAGGGCCACGCCATGTTCGCCACGTTCCAGCGTAGTTGGGAAATGATCTCGCAAAGCTATGGAGTGCTCAAGAAACAGAAGACTCTAGTGCTCTTCCCCATTCTTAGCGGCCTTGCCTGCCTGCTGGTGGTGGTGTCGTTTGCTATCCCTGTCTTGATGAAGCCCGAACTGATCGGGCAACTGGCGGAGAACGGGGCCCACGAGGGAGGTGTGAAGCAAATTCCCAAGTGGATCATGGGTATCGTCGGGTTCGCCTTCTATTTAGTCAACTATTTCATCATCATCTTTTTCAACGTCGCCCTGGCGAGCTGTGCGGTGATGCATTTTAAAGGAATTCAGCCAACGCTGGGCGATGGTCTTTCCGCAGCGGGTCGTCGTCTGCCACAAATCCTCGGCTGGGCGTTCGTCGCTGCTACTGTGGGCATGATCCTCAAGGCGATTCAAGACCGTTCGGAATGGCTGGGCCGCCTCGTCGTGGGCTTGCTGGGCCTAGCTTGGACAGTAGTTACGTTCCTCGTTGTGCCTGTGCTGGCGGTGGAAGGCAAGGGACCCATTGATTCGCTCAAGCGTTCCAGTCAACTTATCCGCCATAGCTGGGGTGAAAGCCTGGCAGGCGGTCTGGGCTTCGGCCTGATTGGCTTTTTGCTGATGCTTCCCGGCTTTCTACTCTTTATGGCCGGCATCGGCTTCCTTGCCGCCGAACATAAGGTTCCCGTGGCGGTAGCGGGCTTAGCCTTGGGTGTCATTTACCTGGTCGTCGTCAACATCGTCCTTTCGACGCTGCAACAGATATTCATTTCAGGTCTCTATCTGTATTCCGCCGAGGGTGTCATGCCAAGCGGGTATTCTCCTGAGTTGGTACAGGAGGCGTTTCAGAAGAAGTAAGTCTTTTTTGTGGCACTTTGTGTCTTTGTGGTTGACGATTAACCACAAAGACGCAAAGAAGCACAGAGGATAATACCGAATAGTGAATATGCTCCCCTTCTGCTCCACCCGCCGGCACTTCCTGCAATCCAGCAGCTTTGGCCTCTCTTCCGTCGCCCTGGCGTGGTTACTGAAGAACGACCGTGCCTTGGCGGAGCCCCCAAAGAAGCCTGACCTCGTCAAGCGTCAGTACGATCTGCTCCCCAAGCCGACGCACCATGAACCCAAAGCCAAGGCGATGATCTCGCTCTTCATGGTGGGTGGCCCGAGTCAGATGGATCTCTTTGATCCGAAGCCGAGACTCAACGAACTCGATGGCAAGCAGTTCCCCGGTGAAGTGAAGTATGATAACCCCGCCCAGGCTAGCAGTAAAGTTCTCGGCTCGCCGTGGAAGTTCAGAAAGCATGGCCAGTGTGGCATGGAGTTGAGCGAACTGCTGCCACGCCTTGCCAAAATCGTCGATGACATCACGCTCATCCGATCGATGCAGACCAATGTCAACAATCATGGTCAATCAGTTTATGCGCTGAACAACGGTCGGCCTATCGCCGGTCGCCCTACCCTGGGAAGCTGGCTGACGTACGGCCTGGGCACCGTTTCGCAGGAACTGCCCGCTTACGTCGCCCTCACCGATCCTCGTGGCTTTCCCCTGTTGGGTGGTGAGAACTGGTCGAATGGCTGGTTGCCTTCGCTGTTCCAGGGTACAGTAGTGCGGCCCAAGGAACCGCGCATCCTTAATCTCGATCCGCCGGCTCATCTGCAGGGCACCGTGCAGGCGAAGCAGCTTGATTTGCTCAGACAGTTGAACGAACAGCATCTCCTCGAGCATCCGCTGGAGCAAGACCTGGCGGCCCGTATCGCCAGTTACGAACTAGCAGCCAAGATGCAGTTAGCGGCGAAGGAAGCGTTCGACTTGAGCAAAGAGAGCGATGCAACCAGGAAACTGTATGGCATCGATGACAAGGTGACCAAAGACTATGGCGAACGCTGCCTGATTGCCCGCCGGCTCGTTGAACGGGGGGTTCGCTTCGTGCAGATATGGAACAATGGGCAATCATGGGATCATCATAGCGGCATCTTCACTGAACTCCCGAAGCGATGCAGAGAGATTGATCAACCCGCCACGGCTCTTGTCACTGATCTCAAAGCCCGTGGCCTGTTGCCCTCGACGATCGTTCACTTCGGCGGCGAAATGGGCCGGTTGCCGGTCATGCAGAACGATCTCGGCAAAGAGAAGGTGGGGCGCGATCACAATACCTATGGTTTCTCGCACTGGATGGCGGGCGGCGGCATGAAGGCGGGCTATGTCCATGGCGAAACCGACGAGTTTGGCCACAAAGCCATCACCGATATCGTTCATCACTACGATTGGCACGCCACGCTGCTGCATCTTTTCGGGATCGATCATGAGAAGCTCACCTACCAGCGGAACGGGGCAGAGATGAAGCTGACCGATAATCAGGGTGGTCGGGTGATTAAGAAGTTGCTTACTTAAGGGTTTGTTGAAACACTCGACCGTCGTGGCAAGGGTCAACGGTACTTGTATCTTCCCTAAAAGGGGTAAAACGGCTGGAGGAACCAGCGTGTCGAATGGAATGGCAGGAGGGACACTGCCTGGAAGAACGAC
>DAOMFV010000026.1:0-49311 GCA_035430005.1 Gemmatales bacterium | reverse complement strand
GAAAGAACGTTTTTCCTGTTGGTCAGCTCCTTTGGGTTTGGTCATAATCATGCTCTCTTTTGTTCTGATACATGAGGGGCCTGCCTTTCCAGGTTTGTGGGCGGTACTCCCCGTTACAGCAGCTATCGGAGTGCTGATGCCGGCAGGCAAGAACCCCGGTATCAGTGAGAAGCTGCTGGCACTGGCACCGCTGGTACTCATTGGTCGCATGTCCTATTCGCTGTACCTCTGGCATTGGCCAGTCTTTTCGTTTGTCGATTACAGCATGTACTATTCATCAGGGTATCTTCGGGTGCCACTGAAGATTGGAATCGCGTTCCTGCTGACAGCCTTGAGTTTCTATTTCATTGAGAATCCGTCACGGACGTTTCTCAATCGCCGTCAGAGCAGGCTGATTGCCTATGTGTCGATGATTTGTCTGGTCGTCTTCTGCGTGGCGCTGGGCTGGTATATTCGATCGACTAATCACGTGAACGCTGATCTTGGCAATGTGGCGAGTGGCGGTATTGCCTTGAATCAAACCAGTAAGAGGGGTGCTGTCATCCTCATGGGTGATAGCAATGGCGCGATGTATGGAAAGGTGACGAAGGAGATTTGCACAGATATGGGATTGAAGCTTAATGTGATAAGCGTCAACGGTGGCGGTAGCCCCCTTCCGGCGGTCAATGGGCAACATAGCCAGATATGGCTCGATTCCTTGTCGGTGGTGAAGAAAGAAAAACCTGATTGTCTTATCCTGGCCTGCATGTGGATTGGAGGCCAGCACAAAGATAACATTGAGCGCTTGGCGATGGCCATCAAGGAGCTTGAACCTCACGTCGGT
The DNA here is from genome assembly GCA_035430005.1 of Gemmatales bacterium. Taxonomy (GTDB): domain Bacteria; phylum Planctomycetota; class Planctomycetia; order Gemmatales; family HRBIN36; genus JAEUIE01. The sequence goes on along the minus strand of DAOMFV010000026.1, from coordinate 48,488 downwards.
AAATTGGTAATTTTGAATCAGCCGCCCATCTTGCCGAAACATGCCAATCGGGAGGCGATAAGAAACGGTCAGCGTCCTCCGTTTATTGAGGACCTGGAGCACCAACGACTTCGCGCACAGTTCAATGAATTTCTGAAAAACGTGAATATCGGGAAATGCGTCGTACTCGATATCGCTTCACATTTCATAGAGGCCGACGGAGGTATCCGTTTCCTAGACGAGGATGGAAGACAAATGTATGCAGACCAGACACACCTGTCAGGGTTCGGCGCGGAATCGGTCCGAGCCGTGCTGCAACACGCTATTGCTTCCAGCCCAGGATTAAGACTGTCCCAATAGAAGTTACGATTCTTGTGGGGAAGCCTTGATCCATCACACTCGATGAGGATTATCGATTGACACGATTCTGAGTATTTTTCCAGATTCTGCAAACTTCTTCTGGAACTCCTCCGTCTATAGGGGTAGGATAAACTCTAGCAACCATGCGGTTCATCATATCTCGTCGCATGGTACAGATGAGTGCCCATTCAGCATTCCTGAATGTAACTCATTGACACATCTCAGTTTTCTGTGTTAGGTTGATGATGGCTCCCACTCTTTTCATGAGCTTCTGCTGATTTGATTCAGTGCGTTTCGCACTCAGCATGCTATCATGAAGGGACATCGGGATCATACATCGACTGAATAAGTGGGAGACGTTGCATGGCCGCCAAGCAGCACGGTGTTTGGGGTATTGACCTCGGACAAAGCGCACTCAAGGCCCTACGGCTTGAACTGATTGATGGAGTAGTCACGGCGACAGCCTTCGATTACATCGAACATCCCAAGATCCTCAGCCAGCCCGATGCTGATCCGGATCAACTTACCCGAGACGCTCTCAACCAGTTTCTTTCCAGAAACTCTCTCCAGGGCGACCTCATCGCCATCAGCGTCCCAGGGCAAACCGGGTTGGCCCGCTTTGTGAAACTGCCTCCTGTCGAAGCCAAGAAAATTCCTGACATCGTCAAGTTTGAAGCCAAGCAGCAGATTCCCTTTCCTCTCGATGAAGTCGTCTGGGATTGGCAGAAGATCGGTTCCGACAAGAGCGAGGACTTCGCCGAAAACGAAGTGGGGCTCTTTGCGATGAAGCGAGATATGGTTAGTCGGTATCTGCAATCGTTCCGTGACGTCATGATTGAAGTACATCACGTGCAAATGTCTCCCCTGGCTCTGGTCAATTATGTAGCGTTCGATCACATGGGGAAGAAGGCGTATGGGACCGATGAACCAGCCGCTGAGGGGGACGCTCAGGAATCGGGCTGCCTGGTTGCCGTTGATGTTGGCGTTGATAACTCCAATCTCGTGGTGACCGACGGACAGAAAGTGATTTGGCAGAGACCCATTCCTATTGGTGGCAATCACTTTACTCGTACCCTCACCAAGGAATTGAAGCTCACTTTTGCCAAGGCTGAGCATCTTAAGCGTAATGCTACCAAAGCGGAGGACCCCAAGAAGATCTTCCAGGCCATGAAGCCCGTCTTCTCAGATTTTGTGGGTGAACTGCAGCGTTCGCTGGGCTTCTTCACCAACACTCACCGTGGTGCTAACATCACCCGCATGGTCGGCTTGGGGAATGCCTTCCGGCTTCCCGGTCTACAGAAGTTCGTCAGTCAGAGCCTGGGAATGGAGTTGGAAAAGGTCGAAGAATTTACCCGGCTCACTGGCGACGACGTAAAGAAAGCTCCAGTTTTTGCGGATAACATTCTCAGCTTTGCCGTTGCTTATGGACTTGCATTACAGGGTTTGAAGCAATCTCGAATTCAAACGAATCTCCTCCCTAACGAAATTCGTGTAGAGCGACTGATTCGAGCGAAGAAACCCATGGCACTAATCGGCGCAGCAGCCTTGTTGCTTGGCCTCGGGATATATTCCTGGTCGAGTGGGTCAGGGTACGCCCATGCCAAGGCAGCTTCCGATGAAACAAAGAAAACAGATTTAGTCTTGAACAACGCGCAAACTCTAAAAACTCAATACGAGACAAAAAGAAATGAAGTGATAGATGCTCGCAAAGCAGCGGCCAACATCATTCGAGGTAGTGAAGAACGCGTTAACTGGCCGATCTTTTACCGTTTACTCAATGATAGTCTGCCGCGGCCGAACGGCTCCAATCTGCCTAACTACCCCCTTTGGGACACCGAAAATCCCACCACGAAGTATCGCACCATTGAGTCCCAGCGTGCATACGACATTCTGTTGGAACGTGTGCAACAAGCCTTGCTTACTGACAACTTCAATCAGAATGACCTGATCCAGTTGAACATTACTGGAGTGTATGCTCGCTTCTGCGATGTCCCGATGGCTAACAGTTTTTTCACGAGCGTTAAGAAGTCTTCAAATAATATGTATCCTGACGGCGTAAGAACCGATTGGCCCACCTATCGGGGCAACGATGACTGGAAGGCAGCGCCCACGAAACCAGGGTGGGTTATTGAGATACGTGGTTACACCTATCACAAGAATGCGCAGTATTTTGTAGCTCATACTCTTGTTGAGAACCTGAAGAAGCGGAAAGCAGTAGCTTGGCCGCTTCAGAACCCTTCTCCCGTGCTGACCCCATTAGAAACAAGCCATGTTGCTTTACTGAAGTATAAGACGACTTCGGATCCCTCAGAAGGTTTTTCCTTTATCGATGCACCTCTATACATCAATGCACTTGTTAACGCCTCGAATGAGCCAGGGGCGGCAACAGGTCCAGATGGTGGTGCGGGTGGAATGAGAATGGGAGAAACTGGAACGGCGGGCGGACCCGCCAGTTCCGCTTCTCGCACAGGCCCCTGGGTTGGCTTGGGAATGGTGCACGGCTCAGCTGGCGGCTCTGGAACAACCTCGGCCCCAACAGGCGCTCCCACCGGTTCAACTGAGAGGCCCATTGATCGCAAACGCACAGAATTTATCATTGTCATGTACTGGGTTGAACCATTGCCTACTGAACCCGACAGCGACAAAGGATTACCTGCACTTCCGGCCACTCCGCCAGGAAACTAACGTTTTTGCATGTTGAACTTGACTATCAGGCACAAACACAGACCGCAACGGGACTCACGACCATGAAACTTGATAAAGAGACAATGATCAAACAGAGGTTCTGGTTTCTGTTGCCAGTCTTCGCCATCTGCATTCTGGTAGGATGGATATGTGTGCTTGGCGTACGTGGAGAAACCGAAACGAATTATAAGACCGCAAACGACAAGAATAACGCACTCAATAAGCTTGCTGGTGAAAAGGAGATCAAGAATCAACCATGGATTGATGCCATGGGTAAGGAGCTTGAGGTCTCTTCGGCCAAGAAGCAGGAATTGTGGTTGAGTGAATACGATCGGCAGAACAAGGTGGTGCGTGATGCCAAAGATCCATCCAAGTTACGTCGTATGGCGCCCTTTTTTACCTGGCCGGAAAAGACACGGATGCAATGGGCAAAAACCAACCAGGGACGCGATCTTTACAGCGTGGATTATGGTGAATATATGGGAATCATCCCGAGTGATGAATATCGGGAAGAGTTTCTACCTCAATACCAGGCTGTCGTTGATATTATTCACGATTGGCTGAATGAATCGAATCCGAACAACGTTACCGGCGCTGTTCGCGTGTTGGGAGCAAAAGACAAAAATCAGCGAAACGATGTAATTCCGAACCTCTTGAAACCACACTTACTCAATGTCGATAAGCACTTGCTTTCGGATGAAGTTCATTTGCTGCAGGAAGACTTGGCAGTAAAGCGGGAGATCTTCCTCAGCATAGCTGATCTTCTCGACAGCTACTCGAAACTCAAACCGGAATGGTATGAAGTGCCCTTTGTGGAAATCAATGAAGTATCGGCTCCCGCGGCACCAGCCGCGCCTAGCGCGGCACCCGCTGTAGATGCCCAACCCCGTGCTCAGGCCAATCCCGGCGCGACGGTTGATGCCCCCAAGAAAAGCACAGAACCTGAAATCTTCCAGAAGAAACGCTTTTATAACTACATTTGGCCCAACCTTCTCAATCCTTCTGAAGTGGCAGAGATTGCCAAACTCAAACCAACGTTAATCGATTATGGTCTGCCAGTTACCGACCCTTATAAAGGCTGGCGGATCGATCTTGCTGTTGGCCAGGATCCTCAAAATGAGAATAAGCTGGTCCTGAATGTTGTCTCAGCTAATCACAGTGATCTCTTTTCCATTCCTTCGATACCGCTGGTTATCTGGTACAGCGAATTAGGAAGTGAACAAGAAGTCGCGACCCCTTTGTATCTTAACGATGCCGGGAATCTGGGGCCTTGCGAATTCTGGCCCAATGCCACGATCAAGAAACTCAGTCAGAAAAAACTGAAAGACATACCATTGCCCCCCAACTTTGGGAAAGTTACTCGAATTACCCGGGTCTTGCCCGAAAACACAGTGGATCAACGAATCGACTTTAATCATGAATGGGTTGTGAATGTTCAACTTGTTCGTCGAAGCAACAATCCCGTCAGGACACTGAAAGCGGAAGTTATTAATCGCAGTGGGCGAAGGCTGCCTGTCGCGACTTTCACCGCAGGATTATCACTGCCAAATTCAACAAGCCACTTGAACGAAGACTTTAAAGTAGCTACCGATGCATTTAACGCAGGGGAACGGCGTTCCGTTTCTCTTGAAATCAAGAACCCCGTTCAACCTCAATCCATCTCAACAGTTCGACAGAAACTGACTTGGCGAAGCACGCCGATCAAGAGAATAGATCGACTTGAAGTGGGCAAGGCCGCACATGAACACTCGGATCGTCTCAAGACGATCCCTCTGAAGTCATACGACTTTAAACGGAAAGATCCGCTCGGGCTTAATACTGTTTCTCAACCTGTCGCTGCTTCGGGAGATACTGGTGCAACGAATTTGGGTGGTGCCGCAAGCGCTTCAACTCAAAACGCAAATACCGTCACTCCAAATCAGGGCGTACCACTCAACCGCTACGTTCAAATTTCTCCAGAGTTGCGCAGAATGCCGGTGGCTTTAGTAATGGTCGTGGATGCAACAGCGATTACTGACATCATTGCTGCCATGTCGAATTCTAAACTTCGTTTCCAGGTAACCATGGCACCTTGGGTTAGAGTTCCTAATCTTGGTCGGCCAGGTGGAACGGTGGTTGCTGCTGCCGGCAGTGGCAATACTGCCCCTGGCGCGTCAAGTGCGCCAGCGTCTGGTAGTTCGGTCTCTGGCACGAATATTTCGGCGGGTGCTGCAGGAAATCGAGTGGCACCAGGACTTAACACAGGAATGACTGGTGGTGAACCTTCAACTCGAGGAGCGGCTGGTGGCGCTCGAGGAGCCACCGGTGCCGGAGGTACTGATGTCACTGGTACAGGTGGAAAGACCAACCCGAATCGTCAGTCTGCCGGAATTCTTGGGCTTGAAGATGATAGCAGTGTTGTCGAGCTGCAAATCTATGGCATTGTGACCATCTATGAAAGCCCTGATGATTTCAAACGCATTCAACAACTCAAAGCTAACAGTTCTGCACAGCCCGCTGGCGGCACTCCCCCAGGGAAATGAGCTGTTTAGGCATTGAGGGGCATCCCAGGCGCTCGAGTTGAACCAGGAGGTAGAACATGGCCAGGTCAAAGATCGATACTAAAGAGTTCATGTTGCAATACGGCGACCGAATCGGTATCGGAATAGCCGGATTTCTCGCAGCGTTGTTTGTTTTGTTTGCCATGCTGGGTAGCGGCGGCGGTGTTTCTGCCGAACAAGTCAGAGAGAGTGGAAAGAAAGCAGATGAGGCCATTAAGAGGAGTGAGATTAATCCGGAAAAGATTGCCATCAAGGACGATCCTCAAGTTAAGCCCCTCTCGCAAATTGACCTACTTTCCAAATCCTTGGCCGTTCAGATCGACCTGGATCAACTCCATCTGCCCTTCCGATATTTTGCGCCTGAGGCCTTGGCAGGGAGGTTTCGTTCGAATCCGAATGTAATGCAACCACTTGAAATTGCCGCAAAGCCTTTGGTAGGTGCCTTTCGCATTTATGAGATTCGGCTGAACAACAAAGTTGAAGAAGTCATGGTGCTTACTCCACGCGCTGGTGTTACTGCTCCAAAACTTCCCGGAGCAGGCAACAACAACCTAAAACAAGGAGCTAGTGGCGGGCTGCTTGGCAGTTCGTCAGGAACCGCCGGGGCTGGCGGTCCAGCGGGGGGGGGAATTGGCAGTTCAACTGGCGTGACTGGAACTGGTCTACGAGGAAGTGGTGTTGGTAGCAGTGGAGGAAATACTACTCGACCGCCTGCTGCCAAGGCACCTGTCGGCAATCTTGGCGCTGACGAAAGTATCTTTATTCTTGATTGGCGTAAAGATGTTAAGCCTACAGACACTATCGGCGTTACCATCAGGCCTCTGCGAAGCGCCTACATAGCTGCGACTTATCCTCACGGCAAGCAAACCGAAGAAATTGCAAAGAAACTCCAAATCCAGAAGAGTGAAGTCGAACGGCTCTATCGCCGTATCGAAGTTCAACGTCGACATGTGTTCCCTAAAGGATCACTGTTGCCAGATGGAAAAATAGCTGACGCCGAATATGTCGAGATCGTCAATCCACGTGATCGCAACAAAAACATTTATAAGACGTATGATGAAGTTCAAAAATTGACACAAAACTTTGATGAACAACAAACTGAAGAAGAGCGGGATTCCCTGCAAGGCTGGGGAAAAGTGAACATTGACAATGTCGCTGCGGTAATGTTGACTGCATATGCAGTTGCTCGATCCAACGGAGAAGGATTCTTTGAAGAGAAGGAACCTATTATCCAGAATCTTGTGGACTATGCAGGGCCAAGAGTTGCTATGCGGCTGCCGAATCTGGTTCGCAGTGAATATCCTGACATCATGTCGAACTTGCCTATTCTCATGGATGCAATCAAGAAGATCAAGGAAGATGATAAGGCAAAGATCCCGCCTCCACCCAAAGATAGCCGCATTAGTTCTAGTGGAGCTGAGGATGGCTTTGATCGTCTAAATAGCGACAGCGATCCGAAAGCTGGCGCTGGAGACAAACCAAAAGCCGGTGATACCCCCGATTTGAATGGCCCCATTCCCGACTACCTTCCCATTCGTTTTCTTGACGTGGATTTGCCCGTCAACGAGGTTGGTGGAGCAACCTATGAATATCGCCTCCGCGTGGTCTTGACGAATCCCAACTACAAACGAGAGAAAGATGTTGCAGCTCCTGAATTCGCAAAAGAAGAATTTCTCTTCGGCGCCTGGAGCCCGGTTGCTCAAGTCACTTTTGAACCTGATTATCTCCTTTATGCTGGCGAACGAGATCGGGCTAAAAACACGACTGAAGATCGGGAAAAGGATAAAGTGCCGGTAGAACTGCATAAGTGGCTTGGCAAAATCGAGGCTGAGGGTGGTTCTGATCGCGACTATGCGATTGTGGGTGACTGGTGGATCGAACGTCTTCTGATCGGCCGTGGGGAATATATTGGCAAAGCTCCGAATCTGCCTGGACCCACTGGCGAATCAAATATGATCCAGTGGGTCTCACATGCTTTTGATGGTGGATCTCAAAAGATAGGAGGCGATGTTCAAAAGAAAATTCGTTCTAACGATCTGACGACTCCTGGAATCCTGGTTGATTTCCAGGGAGGAGCGTTCCAATCCTTCCGCTCTGATGTGGCTAAGTCGAACAAGAAAGACGATGTTCCTGCTGAGATTCTCGTTCTTGAGCCGAATGGTCGCATGATAGCCAGACAAATGAATGATTATCAAAATGATGAAGCCCGCAAACAGAGGTTCGAACACTGGAAGAAATGGATAGAAAAACTTGGTAAGCCGGGTGAGAAGAAGAAAGCAGCGGGTGCCGGTACTGGTGGAAAAGGTGGTCCTGGTAATGGTAACGAATGAGTAAAAATCTACTTCGCTTCTACAAGGGCAAGCCAATGGGCTTGCCCTTGTTTGTTTGATAACTGGTTGAACAGTGTCTGTTTCAAACGGGCATAAAAAGATTCCGAATCCATACGCCAAAAACTAATGATTTTGCTCTTGACCATATTGGCAACTACGTTATTTGCTTGTCGAGATAGGTGGTAATAGGAGTTTAGACATGCGAACAGCGGTGCGCATTGCAGCAGCTTTGATCATCATGTCGGGTTGCGGGGCAGGAATGTTCTTCTGGTACCAGCAATATCATCAGCCAACACTTCGAACCGAAGTGGCCGTTCCCATGTATACGGTTGAAAGTTCCGCAGTTTCAAAGGCAATCGCTGACGGGAAGCAGGTAGTGGAGTTTGGTCCGCTCCCCGGTTCAGCGTTTTATGCCGGCGCCCCGGCGTTCCACCAACCGGAAGAGGCCCTGGTCTGGCTTAAGTCCACGGGTAAATACGAACAGGGCTGGCGTGTGTTTGAACTCAGCGGCGATTACACATTGGATACTCATCTGGTTCGCGGTTTGCCCTTCACGAACAAGACTTTGCAGATCAACAGAGAAGTGGCGTTGGTTCCCTGAGCGAAGCTCTCTGATTCATGCAAAGTTCGCTACCCAAGGGCTGCCGCAAGTGGTACTGTAGAAGAAGTCCCACCTCCGACAGTATTATGACCCCGTAGCGATGAAAAAGCCTTCCCTCCACTCACCTATTTCTACCGCCACTTGCGTCTTTCTGGTTCTATTGCGATTGGCGATAGGCTGGCATCTCTTCATTGAAGGCGCTTCCAAGCTGGAAACCTTCTCCGTCGGACTAACGGGAGCGAGCAAGCCCTTTTCCAGCCGTGGCTATCTCCTGCAATCGCAAGGGCCGCTTTCACCTTACTTCCGCAAGCTGGCGGGAGATCCGGACGAACTGTTGGTCACGTTGATTGACTCTTCCAATGGAGCTGTGCCGGCAGCGCTTCAGGCCCAGTGGCGAGACTATGTTCAGCGTTATTGCGATCACTATCAGTTCGATCAAGCCTCGAAAGACAATGCGGATGCCTTGTTGAATCAGCATCTGGCAAAGCTCGCGGATTGGTTCTCGAAGGGCGCCAAGGAAGTCAGCAGGGACTATCCGTTTGCTGCCATCACACCTGTTCTCACAACTGCGGAACGTATTGCCGAATACCGACGCAAGCTACAGGAACTCCATGATAAGATCGATGGATGGAATCTGCGATTTGAAAAGGACGTCACCAAAGCCCGGGTTGCCGCACTCAAGGGTGATGTTGCCCGGCTTCGAACAGACCTTCAAAAGGACCTGGATGACCTACAGGGAAAACTGGCCCAGGATTTGGACACGTTGCTTACGAAAGAACAGGAAAACATCGATTTCGATCAGTATGTCCTCAAGCTTATGCGTGCATCAAGATCGCAGGACTATTCTCAAGATCGCCAGGCTGTCGCAGAGTTGATCCAGGCTGCCAGGGATGCCAAACAATCAAAAATTGCCGATGAATACTGGCAGTCGCTCAATCAATATCCTGAAAGGTTTTTCTATGAGATGAAGAGCAATCCCGAAATGCAAAAAGTGCTATTTCAAATCTGCAAACGCAACATGGCTCCTTCTCTGCATCTTGAAGATACACGGATGCTGGACTTGGCTGATCGTACCGTAGCCTGGGGACTAACTTTGGCAGGGCTGGGGCTGCTTCTGGGTTGTTTTACCCGCCTTTCATGTGTTACAGGTGCCATTCTGCTGCTGCTCTTTTACCTGGCCCTTCCCCCGCTTCCTGGTTTGCCGGATAATCCCATGGCCGAGGGCAAGTACCTCTTCGTCAACAAGAACCTCATTGAAGCTCTGGCTCTGTTGGCCCTCGCCACCACCGCTTCGGGCAGATGGTTCGGGTTTGATGGTCTCTTGTCTCTTCTGATCCCTTTCAAATATCTCTGGCCCAGGCCACAACTGGTACGAGTGGTCGAGCTTGATCCAGTATCATCTGCCAAGGAATAATCCATCATGGCTATCGATTTGACGCCCGCAGAGCGTGAGACCGGAAAGAGGAATTTCCAGGGTGTGGTGGGCTCTCTCTACGACTCCAACGCCGACGTGAAAGAACTCAATCGCCGTCAGTTCATGAAGGGTGCCTTGGCTGCCGCTGCCGTCGTTCCAGTCGGCGCTGCTGCCTACTTTGGCTATCGCAAGCTCGATGGTGGAGCGGTCAAGGCCGGCCTCATCGGTGGCGGCGACGAAGGCGGCGTTCTAGTCGGCGAACATAATCCCGAGTTTGTCGAGTTCATCGGCGTTGCTGACATCCGTCCCTACAACCGCCGCCGCATCTTCGATGGCGAAGCCCGTGGCCCGCGCAAAGGCTTCAACCGTATCTACGGCAACAAGGCCAATAACATCAAGGTCTACAAAGACTATAAGGAATTGCTGGCCAATAAAGACATCCAGATGGTGGTAATCGCGCTGCCGTTGCACTTGCACGCACCAGTAGCCATCGAGGCATTGAAGGCAGGCAAGCACGTCCTCTGCGAAAAGCTGATGGCCTGGAACATCCCGCAGTGCAAGGAGATGATCAAGGTCGCTGCCGAGAATGATCGTTGCCTGGCCATCGGCCATCAGCGACACTACAGCATGCTCTATTCCCATGCCGTCGAAGTGCTGAACATGGGTGAGATCGGCGATATCCATCACATCCGGGCGTTCTGGCATCGCAACAACGCTCTGCCCAAGCTTGATAAAAACGGCAAGCAGATCATGGAAGAGCAGATCGACTACCGCACCGGCAAGCCGACCGGCAAAATGTTCCCTGTCTGGCGTGACGGCTGGAGGCCTGAAATCCCTCCCGACGATCGCCTCGAACTCGAAGCCAATATCCGCAAGCTGGGCTACCAGAGCATGGAAGAACTCTGCCGCTGGCGGCTCTACAACCGTACCGGTGGCGGACTGATGGCCGAACTGGGCAGCCATCAACTCGATGCCTGTAGCATCTTCCTCGGCAAAGTGAAGCCCCTGGCTGTCTCAGCGACCGGCGGCAAGTATTTCTACCGTGATGACCGGGACGCCGAAGATCACGTCTTCTGCACCTTCGAGTTTCCCGGCAAACACTACTGGAAAGACTATGCTCAGGGTGTGATCGACGATAAAGAAGACAAGGTCATCGTCACCTACAGTTCGATCAACACCAACAGTTACGAACCCTGGGGTGAATGTGTGATGGGCACCAAGGGCACCATGGTCGTCGAAAAGGAAGAGACGGTCATGCTCTATGGTACCGGCGGCAAGGGAGCAGCCGTCACCACCAGCACCGCCGGCCCCGGCACTCCCGCTACCGCCGCCGCCTCCACTTGGGAAGCCGCCACCGCCAAGGGCAAGTCGGCTCTCGGCGGCGATGGCCCCGTCTCCCGTGGCTACCGGGAAGAGATGGAGCACTTCGCTTACTGTGTCAAACTCTGGGAAGACAAGAACGTCAAACCGTCAGAACGGCCTCACCCACGCTGCGAAGGTACCGTGGCCATGGCCGACGCCATCATTGCCCTGACCGCTAACCGGGCCATGCGTGGCCATGCCGGCAACGACTTCATGCCGCAGCGTATCCTCTTCCAGAAGGAATGGTTTGATCCCAAGAGCAACGCCGTCCCTGACGCCGATATGAAGCCCAGCGAGATCTCGTAGAAGTCTGATTAATATATACCAGCCCGACGCGCTAGCGAGGAACGCTTGCTATGCAAGGTTTTCCCTCGCTAGCGCGTCGGGCTGGTAATGTCTCGTGGTCATCTCCGTCGATACATCACCGATCGTACCTCGTTAACGACATTCAGGTGCTGAAAGATCATCAGGCCACCGATGCCCAGGGTCAGGATCACTCGGAAGATCAAGATGATCCAGCCCACAGCCTTGGAATCGGAATCGATGTGAGAGAGTAGTGGAGCAAAGACTATCACAGCCCAGCAGGCGCTACCAAGCATGCCAAGCAGCATGACTCGCTGCCGGGTCAGGGGCTTGCGGGCATACTTGCCAATCTGCCAGAGTGCGATTGTCATTGTCAACCACATGAACAGAAAGATCGCTTCTCCCACAAAGTAAAACGGCTTGTCAAAGAGATATAGAATTTCCTTGCTGAAGATGCGAGGCAAATCCGTCGTGTTCCATATGTGGTAGTAAATACTCACGAACAGGATCCAACCAATCAAGACCAGCGACAGTACGAGCGTCAGAACAAACCAGACTGTAACGCCTGTCACCCAAGGCATGAACAGCGTCAGTACGATCCCCCCCAGATACAGGAGTGCGTTAAGTACCATAACAAAAAAAATGCACCAACCAACGACTTTTGAGATGGTACCAAGAGTCTGAAATCCATTGGCCGTCGAGACAGCTTGCAGCATCAGGAACAACAGGAAACTAATGACCATCGCCATCATCTGGATGCTGCAATACCCAATAACGCTACCGAGGTAATATCCCAGCCCCTGGTCGACCAGCTTGAGGTTGCGACGCTCCGCCTTGGTAAGTTCCTCTCTGTCTTCTTCTTCACCATCATCGTTGCTTCCCAACGGCGGTTTGCGAGGTTTAGAATAATCCTCGTCCACCTCGGCGATGGGAATATTGGCCAGAACCTGCGCGTTGACGACCGGCGTGAGCATCGTTGCCGGGATCACTTGTCGAGGTACCGGGGCAAACAGGGCAGGGACAATCGGTTCGGGAGTGGCAGTGGTGGTATGCTTCAGCAAACGATCCGTGGTAACCAGTGCCAGCGCCTGGCATTGCGGGCAGCGAATCTGCGTGCCCATATATTTCGATTTCACCCGCAGCACGTGGCCATTCTCGCACAGCACTTCGTACTTGGGCACCAAAGGCTCACCCGGTCGTGGTGGCGAGACCGTCATGAGTAACTGGCACGTGGGGCAGGCAATCCGCTGGCCGAGTTGCGTCGCCAGCAGTTCGATCTCGTGACCATGTAAACAGGTGATGCGGGGCACGGAAGCGGTACCTTTTAGGCGCAGTGGATCGGCTTGCTCCTCCCCTTACCAAGGGGAGGTTGGGTGGGGGCAAATGCTACGAAGATTTTTCCCCCTCCAACTCCCCCTTGGAAGGGGGAAAGAAAGACCAGATGGTTGATCATTTTTGTAGAACAGAAGATAACAAACGCGGCGGAGAATTTCCATGAACGATTCGGAAATGAAACAGTTACTTCACAATACCCGAACTATCGCCGTCGTCGGCCTTTCCAATAAGCCTGATCGCCCCAGCCATCACGTCGCTGCCTACTTGCAATCCGTCGGCTACCGTGTCATCCCCGTCAATCCCTCGGTGGTCAGCATCCTCGGCGAGCGGTGCTACCCGACGCTGCGCGACATCCCCGAACCGGTCGATATGGTCGACGTCTTCCGCCGCTCCGACGCGGTTTCCCCCATTGCTCAGGAAGCCATCGCCATCGGCGCTAAATCGCTCTGGTTGCAGGAAGGTGTGATCCACGAACAGGCCGCCGAAGAGGCCAGAGCCGCCGGACTACAGGTCGTCATGGATCAGTGCATCTTGAAAGAACATGAAAGATTGAGTTAGCATTACGGCGAAAGCGTCCAACCATTTACCGCCCGGCTCTTCAAGCCGGGGACGAGCAGGCGAGACAGTGGTCTATTGCCGACACAGAGAGCGGTGTTTGCGTGGCGGAGAGTTTATCGTGACATGATGCTGTCAGCGCATGAAAAACCCCCGGCTTGAAGAGCCGGGGGTTAAATAACCTTACATCTCGCCGACGCCTTCTTCGACCAAGGTCTTCAGCTTCAATAGGCCACGAGCCTCAATCTGCCGAACACGTTCCTTCGTAATGCCTTCCTTCTGGCCAACCTGCTCCAGGGTCAAACCCTTCTCGCCATCGATGCCATAGCGAAGCTGCATGATGCGGCGTTCACGTTCATCGAGCCGGTCGAGCAGTTCGTGTACCTGCTGCTTCTTGCTCTCCGCGGTGAGCAGCTCGCGCTGTTCATCGGTGCGGTTGTCAGCCACGCCGTCGAAGATTTCGTCGGTGCCGGTCAGGAACCGGTCACGCTTGGTCTTCTCGTCGGGCAGGCTGCGGGCATAGTTCTTCATGATCGCCCAGGAGGCGTAGGTGCTGAACTTGTTGCCCCGAGCGTAGTCGAACTTCTCAACCGCTTTGATCAGAGACAGGTTGCCATCCGAAAGCAACTCGAAGAAGTTGTCCGTCGGGCGGGCATGCTTCTTGGCGATGGAAGCCACCAAACGCATGTTGGCGTTGATGAGCTGATCCTTCACCTTCTGCGACTGCTTCAGCAGCTCTTCGAGGCGGTCCATGTCGGTGGCGCGAGCCTTGTCGGCATCGATACCCTTCTGAAGCTGCCGGGCCTGGTGCTTGAGGAAGTTCATCTTGCGGAACAGATGCTGTTCCTGCTCTTTGGTGAGCAACGGGGTTGAGTAGAGCGGCAAGAGTTCGACCGGCACCCCGGCGTGGTTCTGGGCCATCAGCTTGGCTTGAGCGAGTCGGTAGTCGTTCTCACCGGGCATGGTTCCCAGAATCTCGTTAGCCTTCTTGGTGTTGGCTTCTTCGAGTTCAGGCGTGTTGATGTAGGCGACTGGTTCTTTCAGCAGCCGGTGAGCACGCACTTCGTTGACGATACGAAGCACAGCAGTGCGGGTGCGCTGGAACTTGCTAGCCAGAGCTTCGACCGTGATGCCCCGACGGAACGAGCTGTAGATCGCAGCGCGGTCGTCGTCCTTCATCTGGGGTCGGGCCTGGGGGAACACGGGATCAGCCTGCATCTGGTCGTGACGTTTGATGGTATAGCGGACAGCCTCCACCGAACGGCCAAACTTCTTGGCCACCCGTCGGCAGATGTCCATGAACCGGTCGGGGCTGGCCTTCGCCAGGCGACGGGCACGGTTGATGATGGCTCCTCGTTCCTCGTCAGTCATCTGCGAGAACTTGGCGCCCTTTTCCACATCGTCCTTGTGTTGTTCAAGGAACCGGCTCAACAGGGATTGACGGACGGCTACTTTCCTGCGGCCGTTGCAAATCACCTTGCGGGTGACCAGTCCCTTGTCACGCCATCGGCTGACGGTTTTGGTGGAGACCTTCAGGTTCTTGCTGACCTGATCCAGCGTCAGCACTGGTTCGGAAATCTTGTCGGTCGAAACGGGAGGAACCGTGTTGTTCAGGTCTTCGATGAAAAGCTGAAGATCGTGTTCCAGTTCCGTGCCATCGATCATGAGGTTCGGGTTGGCATCAGTTCGGAAATCAGTGATCCGGAAGCAGACGTACTGGTAAGGGTACTTCTTGCTCGGAGTGATCTCGGTCAGGAGCTTTTCGATCCGGTCGAGTTGGCCAAGACGCTTGTCGACAGGCGCAAAGCGGACCTGTTGTTCTTTGAGCTGACGCAGGGCGGGGTGTCGATATTCCTTCATCATGGCTTGGTTCCGATCTATAATGTCGACGACTGTCAGTCGCTCGTCGTTTGATGTTCCGTCGTTGTGTCCTGTCTTTCGATGGAGAGCCGTAGTATGGTGTGACCACGCCCCTGATTGTTATTCGCTCAAAGAACCTTAACTTGTCTCGTTCTCATCAAGTTTTTGGTTCTTCAAGCCGATAGTGTTAAGTTTCCTGTAGCTTAGACACGTCGGGTGCCAGAATAGTTCTGCCATTGTTCAACATGTCGTAACTCCAGGCGTGGCCGAGGATTCGGAGCTTCGTAAAGAGGCTGTCAGGTTGGTATTCCTGAACCACGGAAAGTATTAATGCAAGAGCTGCGCCAAAAGTCGAGAAATCGATCAGAATTGAAAGTTAGCTAGCCAGAGCAGGAAAAGTCATCCCTGCTTCTCATGCTGCTTCGTTCCAAATTACCGAATCGATAACACCCGTTGATGGACAAAGGGTAGTGCGTGTATACTTGTTTAGTCGCTTTTACATGTCTTAGACAGAATTGCAAACCGATGCCCACCCTCAAGTTACAACCAGCCTTTGGTCGATATTGCACACTTTGTTTCGCTTTGCTGTACAGCTATTTAGCAATGGTTTCGAGCCTGCACGCACAGCAGAAAGTCACGTTGCGCGAGAAGTATCAGGAAGGCGAATCGTACCTCGTCGAAGCGAGTACAGAACAAACAGGCCTGATGGATACCGTGCCCGACCCGAAGCAACCCAACCTGCCAAAACGGCTCTCCAAGACTGGCAGGGCCAGAAGCCAGTATGTCGAGAAGGTACTTTTGATTGATCGAGATCAACTGGCCAGCAAGACTATTCGCAAATATCAGGTGCTGGAAGCAGAACAAAAGATCGGCTCTGACACCACCCAGGCCAGGCTCAGACAGCAGTTACAGCACATGTTGCTCGACCGTACGGGTTCTCAGGCGGTCACTTTTTCACCAGATGCACCAATGTTGATCGGCGAACTGGAACAAGTCCGCACCGATGTCTTCCTGCCCCGCCTGGCTGGGCTTTTGCCCCCCGATGCAGTCGTTCAGGGCAATAGTTGGAAAGCCTCGAACCTGGCCGTGCAGGAACTGACCGATTTGCAAAAGATCGATTCGGGGTTCCTCACCTGCACCTTCGCCCAGATTGAACCCAACGACATCGCCCTGATCAAGTTCGATGGCCGAGTGACAGGCACCACGCCGGTGGGCAGTAACGAGCAAACCATCCAGGGCAACTATCGGTTCGATCTCAAAGCTCAACGCCTGGTGGCACTTAAGTTCGAAGTCACGAGCGTGCTCATGGATCGTGACCGCAAACGAGTGGGTGACGTGACAGCCACCTATCAAATGACTCGTAGGCCCACCCCCGAACTGAAGATCGATACCACCGGCATGACGCTGGAAGCCACCGAAGAAAACACGCTTCTTTTGGTACAGGAACCCCGCTTGGGGGTGGAGATGGTTCATTCCCGCCGCTGGGTGCCCAGACTGGTGAACGACAAATCCTGGATAGTCGATGGCCCCTCCGGCTCCGGCCTGACAATTCAGCTGGAAACAG
Organism: Gemmatales bacterium; assembly: GCA_035430005.1. Lineage (GTDB taxonomy): Bacteria > Planctomycetota > Planctomycetia > Gemmatales > HRBIN36 > JAEUIE01. The sequence goes on along the minus strand of DAOMFV010000026.1, from coordinate 31,600 downwards.
CGAACAACATCCCCCCAGCAGAATCGGTCCGCAAGCAGATCGAAGCCACGCTGGCCAGAACCGCTCAGAACCTGAAACCTTTGCCCGATCCCCCCGGCTGGCAAGATGTCCAGCGCCTCAGTTGGATGGGCATACAGAACGGCAAAGAGTATGTCTTCGAGTACTTCCTCTGGAAGCAGGGCAGCAAAGGAGCCATCATCGCCGGCAGATACTTCGCCCCCGAAGCGGGATTAGCTCAAAAGGATGTTGAGAGAATGATCAAAGGCCTGCGAGTGATGCCTTGATTCAGTCATGTGTTTTCTCGGCCCATTGGGCCTGTGTGACGGTGGCTTGAATCATCTTCTTCCACCCCCTCCACAACCTCGCAAACATCTCCCCATCCACGGGCAACCGCCTCCCCTCCAACAACCCCACCGGCGCAATCCCAAACGGCGTGCTGCAAATCATTGCCTCCTCCGCCGTCGCCAGATATGCCTCCTTCAGATCAGCCTCCCGAAAACGAATCCCTTCCTTCGCGCACAACTCCTCCACCACCAGCAAACTCACCCCCGGCAGAATGCGGCTGCGACGCGGCGAAAACACCTCACCATCACGCACCAGCAGCACATTGCACGAAGCTGTCTCGGTAACGTGCCCCTCTGGATCAAGGAGTAATGCCGAAGCATTAGGATACTGGTGCTTCACCTCCCCCTCCGCCAGCCACCAGTGCAGCCTGCTTCGCTGCTTGGCATGGGGATGAATCACACTCGCGGGAGGGCTCGTCACCTTGCGTGCCAACCGTAGCTCCGCCCCCCGCTCGTAGTAATCAGCAAATCGACCCGCATCAATCGGAAAGGCATACACCGTGAGCCTCGGTGAAGCGTCACGCACCGTCCCCGCCTGCCCCAGAAAGCTCCCCACCACCCCCGGCGTGGCGAACCACACAATCGACCATTCGGCGCCCGGCGATTCAATAGGCACATTCCGCTCTAGCACTTCGTCGATGATCCGCTTCAACTCGATCCGCTGTACCGGGCAAGCTACCCCACATAGTTCACAACTCCGATAGAACCGCAGGATATGATCGAAGAGCCGAAACGGCTGCTGCCCATACGTCCGGCACTGATCGGTGGCCGTCACCCCCATGACGAAGCCCATATCGTTCAGGGCAATGGAGACCTGATCGAGAGGCTTAAACGCACCATCATGATAGGTCCAGTAAGGCTTCATACTCTTCACTCGTAAACGCTGTGGCAGGGGTCAGCGGTACTCCGCTGCCCCCTGCGGATGAGCAACAACTTGACGCCAGTGCTACAGGGGGCAGATGAGTACATCTGACCCCTGCCACTGTTGTTCAACAAGTTGCAGCCAATATGAGCAGGAACTCCATTCATACAATCATCCTATTCCCCTGCCTGTCCATCGTGGCGAACATCATGACTTTTGACACCACCAGCCTACCACTCTTGCTCGAAGCCATCAAAAAACTCGAAGCTGGCTTTCCATTGCTTACCTTGAAGCAGACAGCCGACCACGCCCGCATGCAAGCTATCCTCAACGAAACCGCCCAGCGACTGCACGAGAACTACCCTTACCATCATCCACTCTACCTCGGCCAGATGCTCAAGCCGCCTCACCCCATGGCCAGGTTGGCCTACTCGCTGGCCATGTACCTGAACCCCAACAACCACGCCCTCGATGGTGGCAGAGCCAGCTCGATCATGGAGAAGGAAGCGGTCGCCCAGATCGCCCACATGTTCGGCTGGAAGACCCACCTCGGCCACCTCACCAGTGGCGGCACCTTCGCCAACCTCGAAGCGCTCTGGGTCAGCAGAGAATCGCATCCAGGTAAAGCGGTCGTCGCCTCGGCTCAATCACATTACACCCATTCCCGCATCTCAGCGGTGCTGGGCATTCCCTTCCGCAAGATCGCTGCTGATGCTTTGGGACGAATGGATGTCGCTGCCCTCGAAGCCGAATTGAAGAAGGGCGATGTCGGCACCGTCGTCGTCACGCTGGGCACCACCGCTGCGGGCACCATCGATCCGCTTCCCGCCATTCTGGCACTCCAGAAGAAGTACCCCTTCCGCATCCACGTCGATTCAGCCTATGGCGGCTACTTCACCCTGGCGGACAATCTCGATGCCCCGGCCCGTGCAGCCTACGATGCCCTGAACCAGGTCGATTCCCTCGTCATCGATCCCCACAAGCACGGTCTGCAACCCTACGGTTGTGGCTGCGTGCTCTTCCGTGATCCGAGTGTGGGCAAGTTCTATCAGCACGATTCACCCTACACCTACTTCACCTCCGATGAGATGCACCTGGGGGAGATTTCCCTCGAATGCTCCCGACCTGGTGCATCAGCTGTGGCCCTGTGGGCGACAATGAAGCTTTTGCCTCTGGAACGGGGAGGAACCTTCGCAAATTCGCTCGAAGACTGTCGCAAAGCGGCCTTGGCTCTCGAAGCCTATCTGCGAACCACGAAGCACTTCGTCCCGATCTTCCGCCCTGAACTCGATATCGTCGTCTGGGCCGTCCGTTCCCCCATCACTAGTGAATCCAGCACACGTGCTAGGCAGTTCTTTGACCTTGCAGCCGAGCGCGATGTCCATCTGGCTCTGGCAGGCTTTCCAAGAGCCATGGTGGAGAAGTGTGGAGCCATCGAGACATGGGATGCTGATCAAGTGACTTGTCTGCGATCATGCCTGATGAAGCCAGAACACCTTCAGTGGATGCCGGAGATCATCACTAGAGTGGAGCAGACGCTGGGAAAGTGTCGATGGTAATTGGTTGCAGCTGTCAAAACGGCCTCGCTCTTTCCAACATAACTCCAGAAGATTCTCATTCTGCGCTTGCGAAAGATGTTGACTCACAGTAAGTTAGGTCGAGTTTGATGGCTGGGCAGGGATTCAGCCTGAAGGGCACCCGGTTTGCTCTATCTTTCATGGAAGATGGCCTGAGACTGACATGATGACAGTGACTGCCCCACATGATTACTCCATTCTGATCGCCGATGATGATCCGGCGTGCAGGGAATCGTTGCGCGAAATCATCGAGCCCATCGGCTTCCCCACTTTTGTCGCTGAAGATGGCGAAACCGCCCTCGAAGTGTTGGAACGCCGCCCGGTTCACCTGTTTCTCTGTGATATGTACATGCGGACGCTGAACGGCCTCGAAACTGTCAGCTTGGCTCGGCGAATCATTTCGGAACTACCCTGTATCCTGGTTACTGCCTCCAGCGACGAGCAATTAGTACGAAAAGCCCTTGAAGTGAAGGTTTATTCGGTCGTCAGCAAGCCTATCAACCGCCAGGAACTGCTCTTTACACTGCAACGGGCATTACGTCGAGCCTATCCCCAGGCGTAATAATCTGCCGATGGATTGTGTCCATTTCATACAATAGTAGAATCACCCTTTCTCTATGGATGGGGTGAATGTTACGTTCCCCCGGAGTTGTGCATCCATGAAGATTGTGCCGCTGAATGACAAGATCATCGTGAAACGGATGGAAGCGGAAGAGAAGAGCAAAGGTGGCATCGTGCTGCCCGATTCAGCCAAGGAAAAGCCCCGCCAGGGCAAGGTGCTAAGCTTGGGTGACGGCAAACTGCTCGCCAACGGCAGCCGACAGGCGTTCATGGTGAAGGAAGGCGACAAGGTCCTCTTCACCTCATGGGCCGGCAACGAAGTGAAAATCGATGGCGACGACTACCTCATCATGACCGAAGACGACCTGCTGGCTGTGGTCGGATAAAGAACACTGAAGCATTGACCAACCTCCGATCCCTCGGAGGTTTTTTCGTGTTACGATGACAGTCCGACGCACTAGCGAGAGTGAACCTTGCGATTGCACGCGCCCCCTCGCTAGCGCGTCGGGCTGTTATTAGCTGTATCTCCTGTAACGCCTGTACTATTCCTGCCGACCATGCCTCGTCCGTTTGTGCCATGCGTGGGGACTTTACCTCGCCCTGCTGCCACCATTGTGCGCCGACTGCACTGTTTTCGACCATGCCGATTTGCTGAACCTCCGATGAGAGAGGATAGATTCCCGTGGCTGCCTGCCGCGCATCATGGACGTACATCACGAGACCAGGGAGTGGTTCACACATGGGTCGATCGCATCAACGCTCTGTTCCGCTTTTCATCGAGAATCTGGAAGATCGCCGACTGCTCGCGGCCAATGTAATCTCCGGATTCGTCTTCAATGATCTCAATGGGAACGGTCTGCGTGATGCAGGCGAGACGGTCATCGCCAACAATCTGATCGAACTCCGCAACAGTGCCAATGTCGTCGTCGGCTCCACCACCACCGATACCAATGGCTTCTACAACTTCAGCACCGATAACACCATCAGCCAGGCTGTGCAGACCCAGGTACAGACGGTCAACTTCGCCAACGGCAAAGCAAACACCATAGTCTCGCAGCTCCTCAGCCAGTTTGATCCCTCGCTCGGCACACTGCAATCAATCCAGATCAAAGTGGATGGCCGCATCATCAGCGATATCAAACTTGAGAATCTGGACGATGAGTCGTCCGTGGTCTCAGGCACGGTATCGGGCAATGTGCTCCTCAGCGGCCCAGGCTTTAACCTGAACGTGAACATCGCCGGCAACGCTGCTATCTCGAAGACACTCCCTGCCTTCGATGGCACCATCGACTTCGGCGGCACCTCCGGCGTCAGCCTCGGCAGCACGACGGCTACCGGCAGCAACACCCAGACGCTCATCGGCTCGGCGATGAGCAGTTACATCGGCACCGGCACGGTGAACCTCTCGTTCCTGGCCCAAGCTAGCACCCAGGCGTCCGGTGGTGGCAACCTCACTGCCAACATCACCAATCAAGGTGGCGGCACCGTCACAGTGACCTACAGCTACATCAAGAACAATGATCTGAAGCCTGGCAACTACAAGATCATTCAGAAAGTTCAGCCAGCGGGGCTACTGGATGGCCGTGACTCACAGGCAGGGGGGATTGTCGCCAACAGCTTCAACACCGACAGCCTGAACGTCACACTGAACAATACCGACAGCACTGACAACAACTTCGGCGAATATGAACCTGCATCGCTGAAGGGCTACGTCTACGCCGACAACAATAACAACGGTATCCGGGAAGCGACCGAAGTAGTCTTTGCCAACATCAAGGTCAAACTGACAGGGACTGACGACCGTGGCGCAGCGATCAACCTGACGATCAGCACCGATGCCAACGGTCTCTATTCGTTTGGCAATCTGCGACCAGGCAAGTACACGATCACTGAAAGCACGCTGCCTACCGGCTACAACGCGGGCAAGATCACCGCTGGATCTCTCGGCGGCACACTGGCAACGACCAGGACGATCAACAACATCACTACACCAGTCGGATCGGCTGGGGTTGATAACAACTTTGGGCACCTGGCCATCAAGCCGCCTTCGAGTTCCGGCCCAACAGGCCCGGTGAAGGGCTTGTTACTCGGTAGCACACCCAAGCCAACTCCTGTTACACCACCCGACAGTAGCAGCACGACAACGACAGGCCCCGTGAAGGGTTTGTTGCTGGGAAGCACCCCCAAGCCGAGCACCGTCAATCCACCTGCCAGTGGCAGCACGACGACGACAACGGGTCCCGTGAAGGGATTGTTGCTGGGAAGCACCCCCAAGCCGACCACCGTCAATCCACCTGCTAGCGGCAGTACGACGACGACAGCGGGTCCCGTGAAGGGATTGTTGCTGGGAAGCACCCCCAGCACCACCACTGCTAATACCAGCTTGCGTCGATTCTAGCCAGTCATTCGACGAACAACCAACGGATCAACTGCCTTATAGAGGAGTAGGACAATGAATCGAGTCAAATGGAAATGGTTTGGACTGGCAGTCGCCGGCATGACATTCACTTCGATCCAGGCGCAGGACGGCGTCTGGAAGCCCGTCACGGAACATCGCGCTCGCTATGAGTCGATCGATGGTACCCAACCCATGACATTGATCGGTAAGCCGATTACCGGTCGCAGCAAAGTGGATCAGGCCATTCAGCCGGCGAGCTTCGGTGCCGATCAGCGCACCGCTTCACCGATGCCTCCCGCACCGCCGATGAATCCCACTGGGTATGAAACGCTGGGGTATCCCCGCAATGCTCCTATGGTCAGCTATCCCCAGGGCGCCGTTCCGATGCAGACCGCGGCGGCTTCCCCAGGCATCAGGCCTGTTCCGATGACTACCATGCCGAACGGCACGGTAGTCTATCCGAATGGCATGCCGAACGGTGTCGTCAACTATCCCATGCAGGATTCCATGACTTCGATGCCGCAATACAACGGCAATCCTGTAATCGTCAACGGTCAGGTCGTCAACGGCCAGCCCATCAATGGGCAAGTGGTGAATGGCCCGATGGTAAATGGGCAAGTGGTTGGCAGCCCGGTCATGGGCGGTTCGGTCTACGACAATGGCATGTTTCCTAACAGCTTTTGCCCGGATGGTAATTGCGCTACTGGCTTGTCGGATCGATTCTATCTTCAGTCCATCCATGGCAGCCCAGGTGTCTGGTACGGTAGCGCCGAGTTCGTGCTCTACTCGCTGAGTTCAGATAAGTCTCCTCCCCTGGTGATTACCGGGCCACAAAACACCACCAGCATCAACAGTCCTGGTGTTTCAACGCTCTATGGCGGAACACTGAACACCGATCCGGGCTTCGGTGGTAAAGTGACGATGGGAGCCTGGTTCAATCGCTGCCAGACCTGGGGTATGTTCGGCAGCTTCTTCACGACCGGGACACAGCAGCAAAACACTATCTTTGACTCCCCCACCGGCGCGCCTTTCCTGGCTCGTCCCTTCTTCAACAACAGCCCGGTCAATGGCAACGGGTCCACGCATACACCGGCGGAAGATATTGAATTGGTTGCTGCTACAGGGATATTGGGCGGTTCCGTTTCGATCAATCGCACTTCCTTGTTGCGTGGCGCTGACCTCAACTTCCGCTTCAACTGGTGCAACTACACCTCGTGTACCGGTCGGTTTGCCTGGAACCTCGACAAGTACTTTGGCGTGAAGTATATGGGGCTGGATGAAAGTCTTATCGTGACAGAGGACCTGACCGTTTTAGCCAACAATCCTCCATTGAGTGTCAATGACAGGATCATCGTCCGTGACTCCTTCATGACAAGGAACAACTTTATCGGCGCTAACCTCGGGTTGATCAGCGAGATGCGATTGGGCCGGTTCTTCTTTGATGCGCACGGAAGCATCGCCCTGGGTGGCACTGCCCAGGAAGTCAGCATCATGGGCAGTACGACGTTAAATAATACGATAAATAACGCACCTAATAGCAGCACGGTCTCGGGTGGTCTACTGGCTCAACAGACCAATAGCGGCATCTTCAATCGTGCTCAGTTCAGTGTCATTCCTGAAGTTGGATTGAAGCTCGGCTGGCAAGTCTCTGATCACTTCCGCCTCTTTGCAGGAATGGACTTCACTTATTGGAGTAATGTGGTTCGTCCCGGACAGCAGATTGACTACACGGTCAACGCCAGCCAACTTCCTACAGTGGCCAACGGCAATCTAGTCAAAGGCTCGCTGAATGGTGATCCTCGCCCTGCCTTCAATTGGCAGAACAGCAACATGTGGCTCACCGGCTTCTCTGCCGGCGTCTCCTGGGTGTTCTAAACCCAAGCTGATGAACTAAACGACAACGTGCCACAGAAGTTACTCTGTGGCACGCATCGTTTTCATCTGGTTAGTACTTTGTCGCAATTGCAAACAGGAGTGCCTGGGAATTGAAGCCCCTGAAAGGGCCTAACAATCGTGCCTTCTGCCATGAAAGGGGACGAAAGCCCTAAATCGCCTCAACCACCTTCCGAACCAGTGTCCGCAGCTTCACTTCAGCATGCTTGGCCGTTTCCAGAATCTCCGGCAGCGATACTGGTTGAAGTGCATCGGGCAGACACATATCGGTGACGATGGAAATGCCGAGGGCCTGAATGCCTGCATGACGACAGACAATTACTTCCGGCACAGTAGACATGCCGACGACATCAGCCCCGATGTTCCTCAGGAAGCGGTACTCAGCACGGGTTTCCAGGTTTGGCCCCGTGACCGCCACATAGACACCCTTCTGAAAGGATATTCTTTCTGACCGGCACAGATCTTCAGCGAGCTTAAGCAGCTTTCGATCATAGGTGTCGCACATATCGGGGAACCGAGGCCCTAGTCGTTCATCGTTCTTGCCGATGAGCGGATTGTCTCCAAGCAGATTGATGTGATCCTCGATCAGCATCAAGTCGCCTTTGGTAAACTGGGGATTGAGACCACCACAGGCATTGCTGACGATCAGGGTGTCAACACCAATCGCTTTCATGACTCGCACCGGGAAGGTGATCTGCTGGAGCGAATAGCCTTCGTACTGATGGAACCGCCCAGCCATGGCGACGACTTCTTTCCCGCTCAGTTTGCCGCACAGCAACTTGCCGGCATGGGATTCCACTGTGGAGGCAGGGAAGTGGGGCAACTCGCCGTACGGGATGGTCGCCTCCTTGTCGATATCTGCTTCGAGGCCCCCCAGGCCGGTGCCCAGAATAATGCCGATCTTCGGCGACCCCTTCCACTTGGAACGAAGAACTTGTGCGTTCTCTTGAATCTGATCGTACAGTGCGGGCATGGTATAACCTTAGAGCAATCAGCTGTCAGCTATCAGCTTTCAGCCATCCAAAAATAGTAGTGGTGGTATCTTATGTACTAATCAATGAACAGGATCAGCCATAATCTAGACACATTGAGTCTTTGTCTTGCTGATAGCTGACAGCTGACAGCTAAAGGATCCCCATGCCCGCCAATTTGACCCCGCAGTACAGTGCCGCCGAAGAAGCCTACAAGAAGGCCAAGACCAGCGAAGAGAAACTAGCATGTCTTAAGACCATGTTTCAGCTCCTGCCCAAGCACAAACACTCCGAGAAGATGCAGGCTGACCTGAAGACCAAGATGTCGAAGATGAGGGACGAGATCGAGAAGAAGAAGGCGACACCGGTCAAATCGAACACCATAGCAATGATCCCCAGGCAGGGGGCAGGGCAGATCGTCATCCTCGGCCCCCCTAACGTCGGCAAGAGCAGCATTATTTCCAAGGTGACAAAGGCTCAATCGACCGTCGCCCCCTATCCCTTCACTACCCGTGAACCGTTCCCGGGCATGATGGAGACCGATGAAGTCCGTGTGCAGCTGATCGATCTGCCGCCCATTACCAAAGATCATCTCGAAAGCTGGCAGGCGAACATGATTCGCAATGCCGACGCTGCACTGCTCGTTATCGATCTGGGTGATGATGATGGATTGACCGCTACCCAGGAAGTGCTTGATCGGCTACTCGAAGCTAAGATCAAGCTCAGCTTCGATGACGACAGCGATGCCAGCCCGGAGTTCGATTGGACCCGCTGCCTGGTTGTTGGCACCAAGATCGATCTGCCCGATGCCGACTTTCGCCAGGAACTCTACGCCGATCTGGTCGGCACCAAGGCGGTCTGGTCGAAGTTATCGTGTACTGCCGGCACGGGTGTCGACGAGTTCAAGGCCGCTGCTTTCAAGCTGCTTAGCCTGATTCGCATCTACAGCAAGCAACAGGGCAAGCCACTCGTCAAGAAAGACCCGTTCACAGTGCCCGATGGCAGCACAGTCATCGATCTCGCCGAAGCGATCCATCAAGACCTGGCCAAGACCTTCAAGCACGCCCGTATCTGGGGCACCGGCGTCATCGACGGCCAAACCGTCAGCAGAGATCATGAACTACACGATCTGGACGTGGTGGAGATTCATGCGTGATAGGGATGCTTGCTCGATGGTCGTTCGAGATGGGTGCCATGGTTTCGCCGTACTCGGCGTAACCATGCTGAGTTAACATGAGAATGAAGTGGTGATGTTCCACTAAGCCGCCTGACGCAATCCATCCTCCGCAAACGCCTCCGTCTCTACCCGCCCTTTGCCCTTTCGAATACCGACTATAACGAGCAACTTGCGTCGCATCTCCCGGATCGGCACAGCGACGAAGCGATGAAGGTTGATCCAGAACGGCCGGGCAGCAGTCAGCTTTGCCTTGGCCGCGGCTGGTTCCATCGTGGAGTGGCGAACGATGTGCTTCGTGCAGTGATAGTCATCGCTCTGCTGAAAGAGTTTCAGCATCCAGGGCAACAACGTGAGCCAGGGCCACCAGCCATCGGGCAGGATATAGCTCACTTGGAAGTCGATCAGATAGGGCTTGCCATCATCGCCAACGATAATGTTCTCCCGCTTGTGCAGATCCATATAGGCGATCTTACGAACATGCACTTCCTTTAGCGTCGCTTGCAGTTCATCAAAGAACGTGGTGGGCAGCACTTCTTTCGACCGCATCGGATGACCGGCAATGTACCGCCGGGCGACGGCATGCGAGGCGAGCTTGCCATCAATGTGAACCGGCCCCAGCAGTCGGGGAATGCTCGGTAGCACCTGCAAACGGCTGAGCAGCGTCGCTTCATGCCGGGCAAGCCAGTAGCCCAGCCAGCGCATGGAAATGATGCCGATGCGCTGTTGGCGATTGAACTTGGCAATGACCAGCCCCTGCTTGCCTGTGTACAGACTGGTGGCTGCCCATGAATCATGCTTATAAATTTCGACACGCTGGCATACTTCACCATCGACGGTGATTTCGAGCGGCGGTTCCGCCTTCCCTAGCGCCCGGAACAAGGCCGGTCGCTTCTTCGTAACCTGCTGCGTCGATTTTGATTTTACGGGTACCTGTGTCATCATCCGTGACCGTAGAGAGTGTGCGTGTTGACGAGGCGAAAGGATAGCCTTTCATGAGAATTTACACAAGACGGGTCACCTAGGCGTGGCATCCTGCCTCATCAGTAGAATACTTTGTCGCAATCACTATTGCATCGCTGCTGCCCATACAGACCATTACCTCACCGTTGCCCGGTAAACCCGGCAAGTAGATCAATCGCCAGCGTCGAGAATCATAAGATGGAAAGTGCGGAATTGACCAGTTCATTCCGTACCTTCCTTCGGAGAAACTTCATCATGCTCCTGTATTTTCTACTCGGCATCGCTGCTCTCGTGTTGCTCTTCGTCATCATCGTAGCCATGCAGCCTTCTCAGTTTGAAGTAAAGCGTTCCGCCACCATCGCTGCACCGCCCGCAACAGTGTTTCCGCTGGTGAATAACCTGCGCATGTGGCCCCTTTGGTCGCCTTGGGAGAAGCTTGACCCCCAGATGCGGAAGACCTTTGAAGGTTCAGGCGAAGGCCCCGGCTCCAGCTACTCCTGGAACGGGAACAACCAGGTGGGTGAAGGCCGCAACACGATTCTGGACATCAAACAGGATAAGGTCATCCATATTCGTCTCGATTTTGTCAGGCCCTTCAAAGCCAGCAACGATGTGAAATTCACGTTTGAACCCTCAGGCAACAATACCAACGTCAACTGGTCAATGACCGGACGCAATGGCTTCATGGGCAAAGCGTTCTGCATGTTCATGAACATGGACAAGATGGTAGGCACTGATTTCGAAAAGGGCCTGGCGGCGATGAAAGCGGAGGCAGAGAAGGTGAAGAAGTAGTTGATGGCTCAGTAGGGAGACTGGCCACAACATCATCGAGGCATTCAGCGTCGATACACGGTTTTCTTCGTCACTTTTTGCTGGAACATCGATGCCTGGTGAGATAACCTCGATACAGGGTCTTATGCATGCCCACGTTTGAACCTGCCGGTTAAAAGGAACTATGTCTGACTTACCACTACTGCCGGTCTATCTGGCCGGCGCCTGGCCTGCTGCCAGTTGGTACATCCGCCACAGCATCGAACAACGTCGCAATCCCGAGCGTGCCTTCAATGATGACACCGAGGAGATTGCTCGTGACGCATTTCTCGTTGCTCTAGATGACCAGTTACGCGTAGGGGCCGACATCGTCTCAACGAACCTGGGACTTCCCGGGGTGGCGGAAGGCACCGCTCTACTTGATCGTATCCAGGGTCTCGAACCCCTGCCCAGCCGCAAGCAGCTCAGCAGCAGGCTCTATCACAATGCCCCTGTCTATCAGCAGACGAAGCCCCTCCTCGCCCTGCGTGGCCTGGGCATTGCTACCGATGCTGAGCGCTTGATGTCCCTCTCGAGCACAATCTCCATTTCAACATTGCCCGGTCCCTATACCCTGGCTGGGATGATCGCCGGGGGGCAGGGGAGGTTGAGCATCGCCAACTCACTCAGCACTTTGTTGCGTGGCGAAATCGAATCGCTGGTGGCTCACGGGGTGACGCTCATTCAACTCGATGAATCGGGTTTTGCCTGGGCTCCTGATGATCCGTCGGTTCTTGCCGACCTGGTTCGCCGCACGGTGGATGGTATTCCAGTCGAAGTGCATCTTCGACTCGGTTACCTTGATGGATCGGGCCGACCCATGGGTCGAAAACGGTATCGCCCCTGGCTAGCAGAAACCACTTCCGCTGTAGTGAATGCCACGATCAATGTTCGTCAGTTTGATCTGGCGTTCGGCAGTGTCGAAATGGCTGAGATCGATGTTCTGGCTGAACTGCCGCCACGTCGCATCGGATTGGGGATCATCGATACGAGCTGCACCTGGGTCGAGCCAGCCGGTTTGCTCGTTGATCGCATTCGCCAGGCGAAGCAATACGTGCCTGCGGAACGACTCTGGATTACCGCCGACGCCGGCATGGCTACCTTGAGCCGCAATGTGGCTATTCGCAAAGTAAACAACATGGTGGAAGCGGCCCGTAATGTGCGCGAGCGCCTCGGAATCCGTGAAGCCACCCCGACGATGCCATCACTCTCGCTGCCACTGCCTGAACCGAACCATAAACAGGCACTTGTGGTAGAGCCAGCCTCGACCAATGGCGATATTTCGAGCTAGGAGCGATATGTCCGAACGATACTTGGCCATCAAAGTAGTCATGATGCCACGGGATACCAACCCGCTGGGCACCATTTTTGGCGGCGTTTTGTTGAGTCACATTGATCAGGCGGCCTACTGGGGCGCCAAGCATGCCATCGATGCGCGCAAGGGCAACGCATCGATGATGGTCACCATTGCCATCGATAAAGTCGATTTCAAGGAACCCGTCCTCGTCGGTGATCTGGTCAGCTTCTGGTCGACGTGCATCCGAATAGGAAGAACATCGGTGACGGTGCGTATCGAGGTCGAAGCCGAACGCAAGGGCAAGATTATCCCTGTTACTCAAGCTGATGTGATTTATGTCTCGGTAGATCGCCAGCCGGATGGTACACTCAAACCCGTCCCGCATGGTGCGTCGGCAGTAAATAAATAACTTCTCCCAGTAGGAGGACTTGATGTCCGCCACGCCAACCGAAACATCGAAGAACCCCTTCAGCAGGCTGCTGGCCTACTTCAAGGGACACCCGACTGGGTTCTACTTCTTCTTCTGGGGCGAGTTGGCGGAGCGATGTTCCTTCTACGGAATGAAAGTCATCCTCATCGTCTACATGACGAAGACGCTGGGTTTCAAAGACGGTGAGGCTACCAAGTGGGAAAGCTACTTTACTGCTGCCGCGTTTCTAACACCTCTGCTGGGCGGCTGGATTGCTGACCGCTACCTGGGCAAATATTGGACCATTGTCGGGTTTGCCATTCCATATGTCATCGGCAATGCCCTGATGATATTCGAGGGGAAGTATTTCCTCCTGGCGGCAATGGCCATTATTGCTTTCGGCAGCGGTGTCATTAAGCCGAACATTTCAAGCTTGATGGGTATGACCTATGATCAGCAGCGGCCTGGACAGGATCAACTCCGCAGCAATGCGTTCATGATGTTCTATTGGGCGATTAACTTTGGTTCGCTGATCTCAAAGTTCTTCATGCCCATCCTGAGGAACAAAGTCGGCCCCAATATTGCTTTCCTTCTGCCCACTGTGCTGATTGCCACAGCGTTGGCCATCTTTGCTCTGGGCAAACGGTATTACGCCAGGGACATTCCCTCTAGAAAGAAGAAGCTCACTCTGGAAGAGAATCGAGAGCGCTGGACGGTGTTCTCCAGATTGCTCGGAGTCTTTGTGCTGATTATCGTCTTTTGGAGCACCTTCCTCCAAAAGGATAATGTCTGGGTCTATTTCATTCGTGACCACATCGACTTGACTATCAATGGCGTTGAGTACAAACCTGACCAGTTCCTGTTTCTGAACGCTTTCTTCATCCTGACGCTGCTCCCCCTGGCCGGGTGGATCTACCATGTATTGGAAAAACGTGGCATCAAGTTGCGGCCGACCGACAAGATGCAACTGGGGTTCGTCTTTGCCGCTTTGGCACCCTTGACCTTTGTCGTGGTCACGCTGCTTCCGGGAACGGGCCATTCGATTTTCTGGGTCGTGCTGGCCTTTTTCTTCCTGACAATCGGCGAAGTGTTGATTTCCCCCGTCGGGCTGGAACTGGCCTTTGTAGCTGCTCCCCCGACGATGAAGGGATTTGTCACCGCCTGCTTCCTGCTGACAAGCTTCGCCGGAAGCACCTTGAACGGGTTGATCACTCCGTGGTACGGTGAAACCGCAAATGGTATTCGAATTTTGACGCCGACCATGTATTTTGGTTTCCAGGTGCTCGCTCTTCTGATCGCCATGACCGCCTTCTACTTCATCGCCATCCCCTTCAACCGCCGCCTGGCGGAAGAACAGAAAACCGCTTTATAACCTTTTTTGGTGAGCTATGTCGAACGAGACCGCCCTGGAAGTAGCAAAAAAAAATCATCCCATCGCGCTCTACTTCATCTTCTGGGGTGAGTTTGCTGAACGTAGTTCCTACTACGGCATGCGGGCGATCCTGTTCCTGTTCATGACCAAGGAATTGATGTTTGCAAAAGCAGACGCCAACTCCTACATCTTCATGTTCAAGATGGCATGCTATTTATTGCCATTAGTTGGTGGGTATCTCGCTGATCGCTGGCTGGGAAAGTACTGGACGATTGTCGGTTTCTCCATTCCTTATGTCCTGGGGCAGGTGCTGCTGGCTTTCAGCGACCAGTTCTTCGTGTTCTTCGCTCTATTCCTGTTGGCCTGTGGCAGCGGAGTGACCAAGCCCAACATTTCAGCCCTCTTAGGCCAGACCTACGATCAACGTCGCCCAGGCAACCTGGGCTTGCGAGCCAAGGCTTTCCTCTGGTTCTATTTCTCCATCAATGTGGGCGCACTGTTATCTCAGTTCTTCCTGCCCATCATTCGTGACCAGTATGGGTATAAAGTCGCTTTTCTTATTCCCGCTGTCTTGATGGTCGGTGCGCTCTTTGCCTTTATGTTAGGCAAGAAGTTCTATGCCAAGGAAACACCCGGGCCTGCTCCTGAGCTCACTCCCGAGCAAAAAGCCGAACGATGGCAAGTCCTCAAGCCGCTCTTCGGTGTCTTTGCACTGATCGTACTGTTCTGGATTCCCTACGAACACAACGATACGCAATGGGTCGACTTTGCCGGAGAACACATGAATCTGGAAACTCCCTGGCTGGCCAGTCTCGGCGGCCCTGCCAAGATGTCTGCTGATGCATTCCAATGGGCCAACGCCTTGATGGTTATTATCCTGTTGCCATTCTTCCAATGGTTCTATGGCAGGTTCGACCCAAAGAACCGAATCTCTCCGATTACCAAGATGTTCTATGGCTTCCTTTTTACCGCTATGGGCCCGCTCGTGCTCATGCTCTGTTCCATCGCAACGAAGCAGGGCGTGGTGGTTTCTGCCATGTGGTTGATACCTGCCTATATGCTTTTGACTGTTGGTGAAGTGCTCGTTTATGGAACGGCTTTAGACCTTTCCTATGGACAAGCTCCAAGCTACATGAAAAGCCTCATTACAGCCTGCTTCCTTCTGACTAATGCAATTGCCAATCTCATTAACATTCGATGGACACGTGTCTACGAAGGTGACCTAAGCATGGCTTGGAATTTCACGCTCGATGAGGCAGGTATGGCAGCGCTAAAGAAAGCCCCAACGATGCCTATAGACGCAACTACCTTCTTTGCTATTGATATGGCGCTGCCTCTCATCGGCGCAGCGTTGATCTATTACGTTGGAAGCAGGTTCCATCACGAACACAAGCGACTGGCTGACATCGAAGACATGCGATTAGCCGAAGACCCTAAATAATTCCGTACTTCCATTGACGCCCCTGTTGCATCGAATACTATCGTGCAACAGGGTTCTTTTTTTATCATTGTCGTCGAGGAGACACCCCGCCGTTGAAACGCCACATGCTGGTCGGCCTCGTCCTATGGTTGTCCACGTCGTTCCTGTGCGCTCAGGACAAGCCTCCCCTCCGCTGGGGGGCCGATTCTGAAGGCGGCGCACCCTACATCTTCCGCGATCCTAACAACGCCCAAAACTACCTTGGCTACGAAGTCGAACTGGCCGAGGCCCTTGGCAAGAAACTCAATCGCAAGATGCAGTTCGTCCAGAACGAGTTCAAGGAACTCGGCAACGGCCTCAACCGGGGCGACTACGCGTTCGCTATGAATGGCATCGAAGCTACCAAAGATCGTGCCGCTCAGTTTCGCCTGAGTCGGCCCTACTACGTCTATCAGCAGCAACTCGTCGTTCGCAAGGATGAAAAACGGTTTGCCAACACTGATGAAGCTCTCGACAAGAAGGGCGTGATCGGCACCATGGAGGACACCGCCGCCGATCGCATCCTCACTGCAAAGAAAGCCGATAAGAAGCTTTACAACGGCCCCACCGATGCTTACCGTGATTTAGAACTGGGTCGCATCGACGCCGTCCTGCTCGATCTGCCAATGGCCGTCACCTATGCCAAGCCCAATGCCAAACTACAGTTTGCCGGCGAGCCGTTCGCTAAGGGCTACTACATCATCCTGCTCAAGAAGGATGACGAAGCGTTTGCCAGAAAGATTGATACTGCCCTCGATCAACTCCTCGAAGACGGCATGCTCAAACGCATCTACCAAAAATGGAACCTCTGGAATGACGATCAGCAGGAACTCACCAAACCCCAGTCCATCGAAGGCGATGCCACCAAACCCTACGAAATGCTGGGGCGCGGCGGTTATCTCTACCTCCTTTGGGAAGGAGCTAAGGTCACCATCCGCATCGCCGTGCTGAGCATGCTGCTGGCGATCATCATCGGCCTGCCTATCGCTCTCATGCGTCTGTATGGCCCCTGGCCGCTGCGCTGGCTCTCCATCTGCTACGTCGAGTTCTTCCGTGGCATACCCGTGCTCTTCCTGCTCTACGTCCTCTACTACGGCATGCCTCAGGTCGGCAACGTGGTGATCTATCTGTTCGGCGACGATTACCGTGGCTACGCCTCAGAGTTCGTCGCTATCGTGGCGTTTGGCCTGAACTATGCTGCCTACGAAGCGGAAGTCTACCGTGCCGGGCTGTCTGTCATTCCGATTGGTCAATGGGAAGCTGGCGCAGCGCTGGGCATGTCGAAACCGCTGACGTTCCGCCGCATCATCCTGCCCCAGGCCCTGCGCGGGATTCTGCCACCGATGACCAACGACTTTGTTGCTCTCTTCAAGGATACCAGTCTGGTCAGCGCCATCTCGCTGGTTGAGTTATCGAAGCAGTTCCAGATTCTCTCGAAGCCGGCCAATCAATACTTCGAGATCGGCCTGGCGACGGCGACGCTATATCTGCTCATGTCTGTGCCATTAGGCTGGTTGGCAAGATACCTAGAAAAGAAGTGGGCCAAGAACGGAGGGTGACGACGTTGACGAACGGTGTTTCGATTTCGGTATCGCAGTTAAGCAAGAGCTACGACGGCAAAACCATCCTCGATGGCGTTAGCCTCACCGTCGAACCGGGCCAAACGGTCTGCCTGATCGGTCCCTCCGGCGGCGGCAAGTCGACGTTGCTTCGCTGTGTCAATGGCCTCAACA
Organism: Gemmatales bacterium; assembly: GCA_035430005.1. Classification (GTDB taxonomy): domain Bacteria; phylum Planctomycetota; class Planctomycetia; order Gemmatales; family HRBIN36; genus JAEUIE01. Next base: position 13,777 of record DAOMFV010000026.1, on the reverse strand, counting down.
CCTTTGATAGCGGTGCTATCACGGTCGGCAAACACTGTCTGAAGGCGAACCATACGGAAGCCCTCGATGCGGTGCGGCGTACCGTGGGCATGGTCTTTCAGGACTTCCGTCTCTTTCCCCACAAGTCAGCCATTGAGAATGTAATGGAAGCACCGATCCAGGTGCTGAAGATAGACCAGACGAAGGCGAAAGAGCAGGCAGAGAAGCTGCTCAGCGACGTTGGACTGGCAGACCACATGCACCATCGTCCCCATCAACTCTCCGGCGGCCAGCAACAGCGCGTTGCCATCGCACGGGCCTTGGCCATGAACCCGCATGCCCTCTTGTGTGATGAGATCACCAGCGCCCTCGACCCCGAACGCAAGCACGATGTGCTCGATGTGCTGGAGAAACTTCAGGGACAGGGCTTGACCATTCTCATGGTCACCCACGAGATTGGCTTCGCCCGCAAAGCAGCCGATCGTGTCGTTGTGCTGGCTGATGGCAGAAATATCGAAGAAGGCACTCCCGCAGAGGTGCTCAATCATCCCAAGACCGAACGCACCCGGCAGTTTCTGGCCAAGGTGCTAGGCTAGCAGAGTTGCCATCACGCTCCGCTTGATGGAGCGGTGAGTGGTTGGCAACGGCAATACGCAATAAAGCGCCAGATCTCTGCCCGCTTACGCAGAGCGTGAAGGCAACTCTCAGTGACTACGCCTTCGCCTGGGCCTTCAACAGATCCCGAATCTCCATCAGCAGTTCCTGATCCTTCGTGGGAGGCGGCGGTGTAACTGCTTCCGCTTTCTTCTTCTTCATGATCAAGCCCAGGAACTTCACGACGAACAGAAATAGTGCCAGTGCGATCAAAAGGAAGGTGATAACGTCTGCCAGGAACTCCCCGTAAAGAATATCACTTCCATTCAAGTTACGTTTCAGGCCTTTGACACCTTCTGTTCCTGGAAGCATCGCAGCAAATAGAGGCATTATGATACATTTGACTAGTGAATCAATGATTTTCGCAAACGCCGCCCCGATCACCACACCCACAGCCATATCGATGACGTTGCCCTTAAACGCAAACGCCTTGAATTCATCGAATAGCGAAAAAGCTTTGCCGGCACTGCCGGTACCGATGCTTTTGATCTTGTCCAACATGAGTGACGGCTCCAGTGAGGAATGAACTGGAGCCGAGTATAGCGGCAGACTCTGGGGGATAGAAGCTCAAGTGACTTACGGATAGACCGGAGCTGGAAAGTGATGGCCTAACTCGCTTGCCTGCTTGTGAATATCCTTCCGAACCGTCTCATCCTCCGGGGCAGAGAGAACCGCTGCGATCCAGTCTGCGACTCGTTCCATCTCGTGTTCCTTCATGCCACGGGTAGTCAGGGCCGGCGTGCCTAGGCGAATACCACTCGGATCAAGAGGCGGACGTGGATCAAACGGAATCAGGTTCTTGTTGACGGTGATGCCCGCAAGATCGAGCGACTTCTCCGCGATCTTGCCCGTCACGCCCTTGTAGGAAGTGACATCAACCAGCATGAGATGTGTATCGGTGCCATCGGAGATGATCTTGAAACCATGCCGTTTGAGCCGTTCACTCAGGGCATGGGCGTTGGTCAGCACCTGCTTGGCATAATCGACGAAGCTGGGATGCAGCGCCTCATGAAAGGCAACAGCCTTGCCGGCGATCACGTGCATCAGCGGCCCACCCTGCACGCCGGGGAAGACAGCCGAGTTGATCTTCTTCTCCCACTCAGGCGTCGTCAGGATCATGCCACCCCGTGGCCCGCGCAGCGTCTTGTGCGTTGTCGTGGTCGTGAAGTCAGCGTAAGGCACCGGGTCAGGATGCTCCTTCGCCGCCACCAGCCCGGCGATGTGAGCCATATCGACCATCATGAGCGCACCAACATCCTTGGCTATGTTTTGGAACGCCGGGAAATCAAAGTGACGTGGATACGCGCTCGCCCCAGCGACGATCAACTTCGGCTTGTGTTCCTTGGCCAGTTTGGCGACCTCATCCATATTGATGCGATGCGTCTTCGGGTCGACGCCGTAGTGAACGACCTTGAAATACTTGCCCGAGAAGTTGAGCTTCATGCCATGGGTGAGATGCCCGCCATGGGCGAGATCGAGCCCCATGATGGTATCACCGGGCATCAGGGCTGCGAGGAACACAGCCATGTTCGCCTGGGCACCGGAGTGGGGTTGTACATTAACAGCAGCGGCCCCAAAAAGCTTCTTGGCTCGATCAATGGCCAGTTGTTCGACCTTATCGACATACTCGCAGCCGCCATAGTAACGCCGGCCCGGGTAGCCCTCAGCGTACTTGTTGGTAAGCACGGTGCCCTGAGCAGCCATCACTGCCGAAGAGGTGTAGTTCTCCGAAGCGATCAACTCCAGGCCCTCCTGCTGACGGCGTTGTTCGCCGGCAATGGCCTGCCATACTTCGGGATCGTGATCGAGAATGGGATTCATGGATGCGCTCTTTGAGTGTGAACCTCTGGCGTTACAATACGTCTAGAGGGAAGAGAAGTACAGGAGTTAACCATGAGCTGGCAAGGCAAGGTATTGGCCATCCACATTGGCGAAATCAGTCAACCACTGAACAGCGTCGCCTCAGTCGAAGCCCAGGCAGGTGTCGGTTTAGTGGGCGATCGGTATGGCATCGGGGCAGGCACCTTCTCCAAGAAGAAAGGCCCCGACCGGGAGATCACCCTCATCGAGCAGGAAGCCCTCGATGCCCTGGAACGGGAATACCAGATTAGCGTCTCCCCCTCTGAAGCCCGCCGTAACGTGACCACCGAAGGCGTGCCACTGAATCATCTGGTAGGCAAACAGTTCAAAGTCGGCAACGTGGTGCTGCAAGGCATCCGTCTCTGCGAACCCTGTGGGCATCTGGAGAAGCTGCTGGCCAGGGGCAAAGTACAGGAAGGCCTACGCCACCGTGGAGGGCTGCGTGCGCAGATCGTCAAAGGGGGAGTGATCAAAGCCGGAGATGTGGTGACCTCAATATGACACGAGGCTACTTCTTCCCCTTCGCCGTCGCCATCTTCCCGTTACTGCTCGACTTCTTCAGCACCGCCGAGGGGCACACATCGTGCATCGAACACGCCGGGCATTTCGGATGGACTACAAAGCAATAATCCTGAGCCACCATCGTCAGCGCTTCAGCCACGGCAATGCCCTTGTTCTTGGGGATCAGGTTCTCCATGGTCGTCTGGGCCGATTCGAGATCAGCATCCGCTTCCACTAACTCCAGCCGCTTCAGGCAGCGCAGCACATCATTATCGATAGGCATCGCATGCCCATCCATGCTGTGCCGCAGCACATGGGCCACCAGGAACGGCGACGAACCACGATACCGTTCAAGCTGCTTCTGGGCCTGCTTCAGCCCCTTCTTGTGCAGCGATTCGAGATCGAACGAATAAGTCGTTTCGAAGACTTCCTGCAGGATCGAGATGATCCGCTCCGCCCGGTTCATGTTGTTGGGCAGTTCACGCAGGGCACGGGCTACTTCCCGGGCAGCGCTGACTCGTACTTCATTCAGATCGAAGAACGATTCTTCTAGCTTCTTGAACGCAGCATCCGCCTCCTCCCGAGACGTGCCTTCCCGGCAGATGGCGTAGAGCATCCGCTTCACCACATCCAACTGAGGCGGCTCATCGACCTTCTTCACCAGCGAACTCAGCTTGGCGACTACCTTCTGCTTTAGGGCGGAGGACATGCTTCTTGCTCCCTTGCCTGGGCAGGCTCATCGCCTGCTTCGGGGTGTTCGGATCCTTCCTCAGACTTCTCCGTGCCGGCAGACAGGCCTTCGTCTTGAAGGAGCTTGTGTACCGACTGGCTGTTCTTCAGTCCCTTATCGATGTGGAACGACAGTGCCGGAGTATACCGCAGCTTCAGGCGATCCGCCAGATGCCGCTGCAAATAACCAGCCGAGCCATTCAGACCGTAGAGACACTGCTCCACGTCTGAATCGCTACCCATCACTGAGACGTAGATCTTGGCCGACTGCAAGTCGCTGGGCACTTCGACACGAGTGACCGTCACGCCACGAATCCGTGGGTCTTGCATCTTGAACAGAATGGTCTCAGCGGCCACTTCGCGGATCACTTCCGCAATCCGGGCCGGTCGATAGCTTTTCATCTTCTGTATAAGTTAAGCGTCCAGCTCGAATTTGGCCAGTTCGGCCACCGGGTGAGATCGCAGGGCATCGACAATCTTCTGCATCGCCCCTTGCAAATGGCTCATCTCGTTACTCACCATCGCCATGCCCAGCACCACCTGCTGCCGGTCGTCCAGAAGATCGACTTCCGCAATGGAGATGTTAAAAGACTGCCGCAGCTTGTCCTTGATGCTGTTCACCACCTGCCGCTTGTCCTTGAGGGACCGCGATTGACGGAGGATCAGGTAGGCTTTGAGGGTGGAGATGTACATGGAGTTACCCAGTGGGATGTGATCTATTTTAAGGACAGAATTAAGATGATTGGAAATTGCTTGACATTTCCAATGACAGGACACATTATTGTGGCAATACACGAATCTATCACTCAGTGTTGAGGAGTAAATGGTTGCGATTCTTTCGTCGCCGTTCATTTCGGAAGAGCATTGCAGCCCGCACTTCGTGGAAACGAGTGGTTCGTCACAGTTGGGGTTTCAAAATGCCACCGGGATGGGGTTGGCTAACGAATCCCCAAAAAGCAGCTTACAACAGGATGTATAGCCAATTCGGAAAAGGCAGTTGAATTGGCACCATGATTGGCGGCACTTTCTTAATAGCGCACAGGTACTTCATCTAGAGTCAATAACTACTCAAGGAGAATGAAAGTGGCAGAGCAAATTGGGTTTGAACCTTCACCGAATGAGTTTGCTGACAATCCTGAGCCCAGAATACCCTGTGTTCTGTTGCTGGACATATCCGGTTCAATGCAAGGCGATCCAATCCGGCAGTTGAATGAAGGATTGGTTGTGTACAAGGATGAATGTTCTGCTGATGCATTGGCAGCAAAGCGAGTTGAGGCAGCGGTCGTAACTTTTGGAGGGAATGTCGAGACGCAAGTCGACTTCTGTACTATCGGGAACTTTAGTCCTCCACATTTACAAGCAGGTGGAGATACGCCTATGGGTGCAGCAATCTTGCAGGCCATTGACATGGTCAAAAAACGTAAAGAGACTTACAAGTCGGCTGGGATATCTTATTACCGTCCGTGGATCTTTATGATTACAGATGGAGGACCTACTGATGCGTGGAAATCCGCGGCAGCTGAAGTTCGAAAAGGTGAAGATGCAAAAGCATTTTGCTTCTTCGGAGTCGGAGTCGAAGGTGCAAACTTTGAAATCCTGAATCAAATCTGTACTCGTGAACCACTCAAACTGAAAGGGTTAGAGTTCCGCAAGCTGTTTTTGTGGTTGACTGCATCACAGAAAGCAGTCTCTATGTCTAATCCAGGCGAGAATGTTGCACTTCCGAGTCCAACCGGCTGGGCGACAACAGGATAATTATGATGTGGAAAATGCTTCAATCAAGCATTGCAGGAACGTCACACGCGCAACTCGGGACTCCATGTCAAGATGCAAGTCGGATTGCGTTGATACATTCGGAGTTAACTGATGACGTCTTAGTGTTGTCTTGCGCAGATGGGGCGGGGAGTTCGAAATATGCTAGCGAGGCATCACTTGCAGCATGCAACCATCTTTGTTCGATTGTCGAGAATCATGTTCAGGCAAGTGAAGGAGAACTTAGGCTAGATACGGATGTTGTCAAATTATGGATTGATGGAATTCACGAACACCTTGGGAAACTTGCAACTGAAAGCAATGAAAGCATGCGGGAATGGGCTTGCACATTCCTAGGTGGCGTCTTGACCAAAGACAAATCACTTTTTTTTCAACTTGGTGATGGTGCGATAGTAAGACAAATAGAACCAGATGGTTTTCACACGGTCTTTTGGCCTGACAATGGCGAATATGCAAACCAAACCAACTTCATTACTGATGAGAATTACGCTGCAAATATTCAAAGCATCCTTTTGGAAGAGCCAACAACTGGAATAGCAATGCTAACAGATGGTATCCAAAGGCTCGCGCTTGACTTTAAACTCCAAGATGCACATGCACCATTTTTCAGGCCAATGTTTGAAGCGCTACGCCAGGCGGATCAAACAACTCAATTGGAAATGGAATTAACAAAGTTCCTGAGCTCGGACGCGGTCAACAAAAGAACTGATGATGACAAGACACTAGTCTTAGCAAGATGGTGTTAACTTCGATGTCGCAGTTTATGTATGATGCGTCAGGTCAGAAGTTCGAACTAGCCCAGCTAATCGGTCGGGGCGGTGAAGGTGCTGTCTATGCAGTGCATGGCAAGCCAGACCTTGTTGCGAAAATCTATGAAAAGCCTGTTGAAAATCAGAAGGTGGAAAAACTGGCTAGCATGATTAAGCTGGCAAAGCCTTCAATCTTTGAAGTTGCAGCATGGCCCAAGAGTACGATTCATAAGTCGATAAACTCGACTGTTTGTGGTCTACTGATGCCTTACTTAAAGGATCAGCGCGATATTCATGAGCTATATAGCCCCGCTCAACGGCGCACATTCTTTCCGTACGCAGATTGGAAATTTTTGACGCTAGTAGCAGCGAACTGCGCTTCGGCATTCGATACTCTGCATCAAGCTGGATGTATCGTAGGCGATGTAAATCAAAGCAACATCAGAGTGGACAAGAAGGCGCTTGTTAAGTTCATCGATTGTGACTCATTTCAGATAACCCACAATGGAAAACGTTATGAATGTGGGGTGGGCGTTCCTTTTTATACTCCGCCAGAACTTCAGGGCAAATCGCTTGCAGGGATTGAACGCACGGAAAACCATGATGCCTTTGGCCTTGCGTTGTTGGTGTTTCATTTGCTCTTTATGGGGCGACATCCCTTTGCAGGTAGATTTCAACAGAATACAGATATGCCAATTGAGAAAGCGATTCGTGAATATCGTTTTGCCTTTGGGCCAGGTGCTAAGGCTGCTTTGATGATCGAACCGCCGCACAGCTTAGCTTGGCAGGCACTACCTCGTGAGATCGGCAGTCTCTTCGAACGATCTTTCAACAAAAACGGACAAAGTAAACGACCGACGCCGCTTGAGTGGCGCAGTTCATTAGTCCAGCTTTCGAAGAGTTTGAAAGAATGTGATCAAGACCCAGGACACAAGTATTTCCAGCGGCTCTCGGACTGTCCTTGGTGCTCCATCATGAATTCTGGTGGGCCAAATTTCTTTATCAGTGTCGTGGCAGCGATAACAACACCTGTTAATTCAAATTTTGATATACAATCGCTTTGGAACGAAATAGCGAACATTAACTGGAAGCACTTAGCTTTACTGCAGCCTAGCATTCCTTCGGGATGGAAGCCGAAATTAAGACGACTGCCCGAGTCATTAACGGGTGCACAAAGTGGGTTGAAGTATGGAAAGGAACCGTATTCAGTCCTTCAGCGGTTGGTGATGTTCGTTATATTTTTCGGAATACCTCTATTACCGTGGGGCAATCCCTGGACACTACTTGGGTTCGTCATGATTGCATTTTTTGCCTCTTGGTTCGCCATCCTTGAGTACTTTCGTCAAATTGAAGAGGCCGTGCTAAACAGAGAGTATCATTCCGTAAAGGCAGTGTTGTCGAAAGAGCATTATGAAAGGTCGTATCTTTACAGGGCCAAAGAGACAGAGTTTAATCAGCTAAATTACCTCCACAGTACCAGAGAGGCTGAATTGCATGCAGTGTTCAGCAACACAAAACTAGAGTATGAACAGTATAGATCCACTTACCATTCATTGGATAGTATGTTCAACCAAGAGTTGCATACATTAGGAAACGCTAGTGAAAAAATCCAGCGAGAAGCATTCCTAAGGAGTAAATTTATAGACGCACATACGATTGAAGGAATAGGACAAACCCGTACTGCAACACTTCGTTCCTATGGTATTGAGACTGCGTGGGACATTGATCCTGACTATATTAGGGCAAATGTCCCAGGGTTTGGCGATAGCTTGACCAGTAACTTAGCACTATGGAGAAGTTACATGGAAACTCAATTCCGATTTAATCCAAAGGTTGCAGTTTCTCAAGCTGATCGAGATGCATTGCAGGTCAAGTTTAACAGGCTTCGTTTCGATATCCAGCGTAAACTAAAGAACGGCCCAGCAACATTGAAGAAGTTGCTGGCAATGTACGCCGAGTTTTGTAAAGAACACAATCAGCGCATTCAGAAGAGCTACTTGGAAATGGCTGATGCGAAAGCCAATCTCGACATACTGCCAAACGGATGAGCACGTAACTGTCTAAAGTAGCCGCCGCCACGATCCTGCCATACCATGACACGATCATGGCAACAAACAAAATCAACCACCACCGCCTCGCCCAAGCCTGGTCCCAAGCCGAACTCGCTGAACGTGCGGGCATTTCCCGTGCTGCCGTCAGCGCCATCGAAATGAATCGGCTCGTGCCTTCCGTCTCGACAGCTCTAGCCCTGGCGGCCGTCTTTGAATGCTCCGTCGAAGAGCTGTTTGGCACCCCTCGTCAGAATCCCTCCCACGAATGGGCCTGGCAGCCTAGCATCAAGCCGAGCCGCTACTGGCAGGCTGCGGTTGGCCAGCGGCTGCTCAAGTATCCTGTCGAATCGACCTCGGTCTCTTCTCAGCCACACGATGGCGTTGGCGAAGGCATGGCCAAACTGCGGGAGGGCGATGATCCACGCCGTACTCTGGTACTCGCTTCCTGCGATCCTGCCGCCGGGCTGCTCGCCACCGAGTTCAACCGGGTGACTGGGTTCCGCATGATCGTGTTACAGCGTTCCAGCCGTAAGGCCTTGGAACTGCTCAAGCAGGGCCTCGTTCATGCAGCGGGGATTCACTTCGCCACCAGCGATTCGCCCGATTGCAATGAGCGTGAAGTCGAACTGACTCTGGGAAAAGATCGTTCCCATCAACTGCTCCGCCTGGCCGATTGGCAGGAAGGCCTGGCCATCGCTCAAGGGGCAGGGGTCTCTAGCGTCTCTGCTGCCCTCAAGTCTAAACTCCGTTGGATCGGTCGGGAACCAGGCTCCGCTGCCCGCCAATGTCTTGAAGAGATAGCTCCGAAGAAGCCGGCTCCGAAGCGAATCGCCTTCGATCATCGAGGCGTCGCTGAAGCCATCAGACAGAACTGGGCCGATCTGGGCATCTGCCATCGCCTCGCTGCGGAAGAAGCAGGCTTGCGCTTCGTTCCTGTCCGCCAGGAAGGGTTTGATCTCTGCTATTCCACAGAAACCACTGACGACCCTCGCATGAAAGCGTTGCTTCAGTTCATCCGTTCCAGCCGCTACCGCACCCTCTTCGGCGAACTGCCTGGCATCAACACCCGCCACGCCGGCGATACCCACAGAGTTTGCTGACTTGCTGCTTCATCCTGAGTACTCACCATGACGAACCTCATCACTCTCGCCTTCCTCGTCGTCTCTTCCGTCCCCATGCAGACGGGCGATTCCGACAAACCCGTCTCCCCAGCCGAAGCGATCAAGCAGATCGGCAAGCCCCGCATCGTCGTCGAGATGACCGTCAAGAAAGCCAAGGAACGCTTTGAGAAGCGTGGCATCCTGTTTCTCGATTCCGAAGAAGACTTCAAAGACCCGAACAACCTCGGCGTTGCCCTATCCGCTGAAGTAGGGCAAAAGCTCAAGGAAAAAGGCATCACCGACCCTGCCACCTACTTCCAGGGCAAACGAATACGAGTGAAGGGCTGCATCATGCGTTTCGAAGAACGACCCTATCTACCCGTTCTTGATCCCGCTCAAATCACGGTGATCGACACCAAATGACGTGCAACTGTTGGAGTGTAAACATGCCCCGCAGACGTGGATTTACCTTAATCGAACTGCTCGTGGTGATCGCCATCATCGCGCTATTGATGGCCATGCTGCTGCCGGCGATTGAGCGTGTTCGGGCTGCGGCAGATCGCATGATCTGCTGCAATAATCTGAAACAGATCGGCATTGCCATGCATCAATTTCATGTTGACTACGGTTACTTGCCCAGATACCGATTGTGCCCGGCACCATGGAAAGGCGGCACTGATCTCTATGGCGATACTCTAACTTCACCCACCACCTACACTGGCCCCAATGAAACGTGGTGGGCGCCCTATGACAACCGGCCCGGCTCAACGCCGACTTCAGTCATCGATGATAAATTTCAGAGGGGAACCTTGTGGCCTTATATCGAACAGAACATCAAGATTTTTCAATGCCCTGAAGGGCAAGATCCAGTATCTGGTCTTCCATACCAGGTCAGTTATGCCATGGGGTATGTGACCGGCGGCCCGAATGGCAAATCTTTAGGTTATATCACCAATGGTAACGGCACCTCCAATGTCATGATTGTCTGGGATCATGCCCGCACACCGGGATGTGCCAATTCGACAATCGCTGCGCCACGAGGGCCTTGGAAGCCCTACACCGGGGCAGCGGCAGCTACGCACTATCCACCTCGACATGGTGGCTTTTTCGATGTTCTTTTCTGCGATGGCCACGTTGTGCCCATGAAACAGGCTGAACTGATAGACAGCATGTTTTATGCTTATTAACCGGGGCTTAGTGTAAAGCTTGTTACGATTAGCCATTTCTATCAATCGAAGTAAACCATCGTATTACTTCGTTCAGCGATTCCATCGGCAGCCCGATCACGTTGCTGATCGTTCCCGTCTTCACAGTCAGGTACGGGTCGCCGACCGATTCGATGCCGTAGCCGCCTGCTTTGCCTTCCCAGACTTTGCTGGTGATGAGGTGTTCAAACTCATCGTGATTGAGAGGTCGGAAGGCGACATCGCTCTTTTCCTGCCAGCAGAGTTGCACACCATCTTCGAGTCGCCACAGGCAGACCCCGGTCCAAAGTTCGTGTGTCGTCCCTGCCAGGCTGCCAAGAATGCGTCGGGCGTCAGCTTCATCAGTCGGTTTGCCGATGATCTCACCTTTGTGCCAGACGGTAGAGTCGGCGGCAAGAATCAAAGTGCTGAGTGCTGAGTCCTGAGTGCTGAGGTTTTTTTGGGGGAAGGGGACAAGATTTCGCACCCCCTCACCCCCAACCCCTCTCCCTCCAGGGGAGAGGGGAGAAAGAGCAACAGCCTTCGCCTTCTGCCAGGCGAGTTCAGCTACATAGCGGCGGGGATCGGTTACTCCCTTGCCGTCGTGTTCATCAATGTTACTGGGTAGCACTTCAAACTGGTAACCGGCTTGTTTGAGGAGTTCACGGCGGCCGAGGGAGCCGCTGGCCAGGATCAGGCGGTGTAGCGTTGCCATGTGTGCAGCAGGGTATCCAAAGAGGAAAGCAGCCGGGTAGGTGACAGTTCGCTCATGCAGCTCATGTGGCTGCACGTCTTGAGATAACTAGCGGCACAAGGCACACTTGTCGAGACTGCTCCTTGCGGCTGTCCATACGGGCCAGTGCGAGTGACGCTCGTGCAGGTGAAGGGTGATAGTACCTGCTTGCCCAACGCTACTGCCAAATGCAACGGGCCGCTATCATTGGAGACGACCAGATCAGCGATGCTGAGGATAGCAGTCAGATCACGCAGGCTGGTCTTGCCCACTGTGGAAACGACATTACGTGACCACTTCTGCTGATACTCCTCTGCGAGGCTTGTTTCATCGGCGCCACCGACGAGGATGGTGCTGCCGGAACTGGTCATAGTGATGTGCTGGCCGAGGATGGCGAAGGACTCGACAGGCCAGCGCTTGGTTTCCCATCGGGTGCCGAGGTTCATCATGACCCAGGGTCGGGGCAGGGGGGCGAGGGCCGCCAGCCAGCGGTTGCGCTCCGCTTCGAGACTGGGGAACTTGAACTGCTTCCGTTGCTGACCGACACCTAATGCCTCAGCGACAAGCCAATAGCGATCAACAGCGTGCATGTTCCAGAGATCATCGGGCAGGATCGTGTTATAGAACCATTTCGATCCTTCACGGGCTGATGACAGCCCGAGCTTCCACTTTGCTCCTGTTGCCTGCACCATCATGCCGCTGCGCAACAGACCTTGGAGGTCGATGACCATATCAAACCGTTGCCGACGCAGGTCTCGGAAGAAGCGGGCATGATAATCGAGGCCTCCCAGGAAGTTCTTCTTCATCAGGCTGCGGTCGTAGGTCAGCACTTCATCCAGATCGGGATGGTGTTGCAGGAGACTGGAATAGGTGGTGTTGACGATCCAGCTCAGCTCCGCGTGGGGAAAGCGTTGCCTGAGTGCCGTGGCGACGGGAAGGGCATGTGCGATGTCACCCAGCGCGCTAGGCTTGATGATGGCGAGACGTTGCGGAGCGATCCCCGCTAGTTGCCTTTGGATCACCTCAAGCTGCTGGATGCGTTCATCAGACACAAGTCTCAGTTCAGTCATGCGGCTCTTCCGTGAGCGGGGCTTCGTTCGTTGTACCTTCAATGGTAGGTAGGCAGCTAATTTCCCAGATTTAAGCCGTTCGATCAAGGCGAGCCTGCAAGGTACATCAGCCGTGGAGCCTCGCCTCCAGTCCCTGCTTCACTTTGGGCCATTCAGTATCAATCACGCTGAACATCACCGTATCCCGTCGTCGGCCCGACCAGGTGTTACGATGGCAGCGAAGAATACCTTCTTGAACCGCCCCCAGCTTCGTCACCGCGGTACGGGAACGAGTATTGATCGCATCGACACAGAACTCGACTCGCCGGATGCCAAGCGTTTCAAACGCATAGGTCATGAGAAGCAACTTGCATTCGGGATTCACCTTAGTGCCCCATTGATTGTGCATAAAGAACGTGGAGCCGATCTCCAGTCGTTGTTCATTGATGGCGATGTTGAGATAGCTGGTGCTGCCAATCACAGCATTGTTGGCTTGCGCAACTACAGCGTACGGCATTCTGGTTCCCTGCAACTGGCCTAGTAGTGCATCGTTCCACCAAGTGTCGAAGTATTCGCCATAGGCCCGCACTACGGTCACTTCCCACAAGCGAGTATCGTTGGCTGCTTGCTGAATGCCACGACGAAGATCGTCTCGCAAGGGTTCGAGCCGAACAGAAGGACCGGTTAGGATCCAGGGATCGAGCGATTTCATACTCCTGCTCCTTGTACTGTTGGTACAATATGAGATCAGATGCTACCCAGGCAGTTGCCAAGGAATGCAGCTCATGCTGACGCCGATCAAAGTCGCCCATACTCCCGAAGACAAGTTTCGAGAGTACCTAGCCAGTCGCCCCAAACCTCAGCGGTTTACCGTTCCTCAGCGGGACTTGATCCAGTACATCTTCCGCCAGCATCAGCACTTCGATGCGGAAGAACTCTGTGCCGCTGCTGCCAAAGAAGGATTGCAAGCGAGCCGGGCCACGATCTACCGCACCCTCACCAAGCTTGTCGAAGCGGGACTGCTTCGGCGTGTACCCCTCGGCGACCGGGTCGTCTACGATCACGACTATGGCTACCCTCAACACGCTCATCTCCATTGCACCCAATGCAGCAAGATGATTGAAGTGACAAGTAACGAACTGGAATCCCTCGTCCCCATCCTTGCTGGCAAACAACAGTTTCATGCCAGCAGCTACAACCTCGTTGTCCGTGGTATCTGTTCCGACTGCAACCGCGCCCGCACCATGAAGCGCCGGCTTGACCTTATCTAGTAGGGCAAGCTGTGCGTGCCTCCCAACGACGTAATGTTAATCAATGGTTGCAACACCATCAACCGATTGAGCCGCATGCACAGCCGGACAATGAACATCCCATGAGACCCGATGCTTTGGCCTTGCTCCCAGCTTGCTGTTCTT
>DAOMFV010000025.1:0-51379 GCA_035430005.1 Gemmatales bacterium | reverse complement strand
CTCTACTTAGCTGGTACCATGCTCTGGCTGGCGTGATTGTCAACACGGCCTAGTCATACGGTCCCGAAAAAGATAATCTTCCGTTTAAATCATGTTATTGATCATAGAAGTCGGCGATTCTAATGCCTTTTCCAAACAAACTCCCTAGCTTCATCAACTTTTCCTTGCCACCCAGCTTCCGCCGCATGCACGAGGTTGGTCATTTCTCGCGCCGTAACATAGTGGTAATGGAAATGGGTGTCTGATTGAACACGTTCCTGTAACTGTTGATGGAATGCCTGCATAGGCGAGCCTAACAACACCGGCATGTTCTGCTCGTTGGCACCGTGGGTGTGCAACTTCACGAAGAACCAGTCTGGTCGAGTAGCAACTTGAACTCGCGCTCGCAACCAGAGTCGTAGCCGCTTCGCTGATGGCACCTGGTTTCCCTGCAAGCAGCCATTCTCGATTCGTGGAAGTATGCCTGCTTTGCGACGAGACCAATCGAACAGCAATGGCCCCTGGATCAGCAACAGACTCTTTTCCGGTCTCGGTGTGGTTCCCACGTTGATTCCACGATCATGCGATTTCGGATGAAGCGGGTCATCCACTGCATAGTAGATCGAATTGATCGTCTTCGTTTGGGTAGCGCTGGGCGCGGAGGGCAACGTCATGTCAACGAAGCATCCTGTCTCTCGAAGGACATCCAGTTCATTATTCACGCCACACCAGCGACCATCAGGTCGGGAGTTATCCAGCGCCCAGTTGCCATGAATGAATGCGAAGCCGATCTTGCCAGTGTCCTTGTGTTTTGACAGGAGGCCGTGTCGTTCATGAAGCGTCTTCTTAAAGCTGTTTAGTGTCTGCCTCAGGTTCTCGCTGGTATCGTTGTCGTGATGCAGATGCACCTCTACTTCGCCGAAGCCTGCCTGGCATAGGCCTGCCAACTGATCGAGGTAGTGTGGTTCATATTCTTCCACGGGGTAAAAGAACGTATGCTGGGGTGGTTTGCCATCACTATCGCGGAACTGATTGAAGAGCCTGGGATACTGCTGACACCAGCGATTCACTCGCTCCTGCGCCTGGGGTGGCTGCGCTCCACCCAGCTTCGGCTCATAATGATCGCCTATGCACAAAATCAAATGCACCGGTTCCCCCGGTTTCGGATCATGCCGCAAATGACGAGTCGCCAGATAGGTGGGCAGCCATTGATCCAGACCCCGTTCCCGAAGCCTTGGCCAGGAGAGCAGCCATTCGATCATCGGCTGGCCTCCGCCGACTCAGCCAGCCGGGCCGTGCGATGCCAGGTGACCCGTTGGGTGCCGAGTAGCCAGCGAAAGAAACCTACCAATAAGGCCGCGTTCATGCTGGTGAACATGGTTGCCAGACGGAGCAATCGCATCATCTTCGATTGTGAGTGTACATAGGCGCCTGCCACAGCCAGTAGATAAAAAAGCATCTGGGCAGCCAGCATCCAGAGGAAGAACGGGATGTGTAACAGGGCCAGATTCGAGAGCAAGGTCACGATCAGCAGAAACGGACAAATCCAGCGAAGAATCTTATGATTGAGGAACGTGAACGCTGTCCAGCCGAACCGGGGATGCAGGAGCTTCCACAACAGGCCGATCGCCTGGAACCCCCCTGCCCCGATTCTAGATCGCCTCTTGAACTCAGCCCCGATAGCTGCGGGCGTCTCTTCGTGGGCCACTGCTTCTTTGTCATAGACAATCTTGCACTGTTGCAGCGACTTCGCCCTCAGAGGAATGACAAAATCATCCACAATCGTGTTATCAGGTATGGCTGGGTACCATTCTCGACGAAGGGCATAGATAGCCCCGTTGGAACCCAGGAGCGCTCCCAGCCTGCTCTCACACATTTTGAGAAACGTTTCGTACTTCCAGTACATGCCATCGATGTTCTGCCCAGTAGACGAATCAATCAGCACCAGTCTGCCACAGACGGCCCCGATCTGGCCATCGCTGAACCAACGGATGAGGTTTTTCAGGGCATCGGGTTCGGTAAAGGAGTTGGCATCGGAGAAAGCTACGAACTCACCAGTTAACCGTGGCACTGAACGATTCAAGACCGCTGGCTTACCACTCCGCTCCTGATAGTCGAACAGCACCACACCTCGATCTGCATAGCTGTGTACCATCTCACAGGTCTTGTCGGAACTGCCATCGGAGGCGATGACAATCTCCAACTGCTCTCGTGGATAGTCAATCGCCAAAGCGTTCTCGATCCGCCGAGCGATTTCCGTTTCTTCGTTGTAGGCAGCGATGAGCAGCGAAACTTTCGGCCAGATGGCTGGGTTCGCCGGCGGCATCAGTTTACTTCCGAAGAGACGAGCTAATACCCAAATCAATATGGGGTAGCCGATATACGAGTAGACCAGCAGCCCGACGCTGAGGCAGAAGAGCCAGATGAAAATGATTTCCCGGGATTCCATCATTGCACGGCAGGCTTACGCTTTGCCGCTCGCCTCTTCTTGAGTTCGTTGCCTGACCACTTGTGCGGGGATGCCGACGACCGTAGCGTAAGCCGGAACATCTTTCACCACGACAGCGTTGGCACCCACCTTGGCACCATCGCCAATGGTGATGCTTCCCAGAATCTTGGCACCAGCCCCAATGAACACATCATTCCCTAACACCGGTGCCTGCCGACGTTCGGCGCCAATGGTCACCTGATGTTCCAGAAAGACATTCGTCCCGCCTCTGACGGTGCCATTGATGACGATGCCTGTGGAATGGATCAATACCAGCCCCGGCCCAAACTCTGCCCCCCGACCAATGATGCAGTTACAGAAGAATGTGTTGATCTTGTTGAAGAGCATTTCCAGCGGAGCCAAGTGATATCGTCTCGACCACTGCATCCACCGGTACCAGATCATCGCCATCGTGCCATCGGTTAACAGTACTTTCACCAGAGCCAGTCCCCGATCCTTTTCGTAGACCCACTTCGCCTTGGCGCGCAGGTCAGCGACGATCAGCCGAAAGAGACCAGGGTACGGTGGGGGCGAAGAGGTCATCACTGTTACTTTAGCTTATGTGGGCGAGATGACGACGAATATCATCCAGGCGAGCTGACCAACTCTCGGTTTTCATTCTGTCGCTTCGAGCCTGATCGGGGCCGGGTTGTTTCAAAGCTTCATCGATGCGCTGGAGAAACTCCTCATCGCTATGGCCAATTCCACATTCGCCGAGGACTTCTACTTCGGGGATTGCTGTCGAAACGACAGGCAAGCCTGCCGCGAGGTACTCCCGAGCCTTCAGGGGATTGGCGTTGAGAGTCACTTCGCTGATGGGAAATGGAATCAGGGCGACATCAAAGCCTTTACAGTAACCGGGCAGCGTGCTGTAAGGCTTGCGACCCAGAATATGGACGTTCGGCATGGAATGCAGTGGGCCTAAGTCCATCGTCACCTTGCCAAGCAACACCAGTGAACTGTTCTTGTACTTCTCCGCCACTTTCACGAGCAGTGGTACATCAACCCAGTCTTCAGACATCAGCCCAAAGTAACCGAGGATGGGATGAGGGAGATTTCTCAGTTCCTCAGCTATCGGCGTTTCCGGCAACACTGCCTGGCGGAAATGATCGTAATCGACCCCATGCCTGACGAGCACGGTCTTCTGCTGATACTGCTTCTTCGATTGGAGCAGCTGATCTGCGGAGACGATGACCAGATCGGCCCGTTGCAGCAGTTGGCGTTCCATGTTGATGAGCGCTTCGGCAGGCACCCCGGAGAAGGCGGTATACTCATCGACGCAGTAGTAGATGACCTGCTCTTCCCCGAGTTGGCCGGCCAGTACGGAAGCGGCAGGGTTAAAGACCCAGTTGATGGGCTTTTTGAAACGTAGCTTTCGCATCGCTTTCTTGATCTGCCAGACGAGCAGCTTGCGGTTGAGCGACTGGATCCACGGTTTGCCCCAAGCCGGGATGGCCAGCGGGCTCAAGACGAACAGATTGGGTATCACTTCCTTCACCGCTTCGGTGGCTGCTTTGATCTTGTTCCAGGCCCGTTTGATGTCTTTGCTCGAAGCGGTCGGCGCCCGGTACCCGATGGAGTTGACCCAGAGTATACGGTTGTCTTTGGAGAGCAGCCTCATCAGATGCGTCTTGGAGAGCGGATCGCTGTTCCAGTCGTGGCTGAAGCAGAGCATGTCTCTGCCGCGAAGAAGTGCGTCGGGAGTAACTGTCACGGACTGTGTTTCGGACATAGGCTCAAAACGGACAAGAAGCTACAGGGCAAGGATAGCTTGCGAGGGGTGAAAATGGCCAGTAAGCTGTGGGATTATTTGGGACTAATCCGACCGTCATGAAAGCGGGCATGCACTTCACCCAGGAATGTCAGGAAGTCGTTAATACACTCTGCCCTGGTTCGTACGGGAGTCGCCGTCGGCCTTGGCTGCAACAAGGTCTGTCGAATGGCTGCCGACAAAGCCGGCACATCGCCTGAAGGAACGAGCGTCCCGTTCCCCCGCTGGGCGATTTCAGGTATCCCCCCCACGTTGCTGGCCACATAAGGCAAGCCGCACGCCGAGGCTTCGAGCAGCACATTCGGTACGCCTTCCGAATAACTCGGTAGCACAAATACATCCGCCGCCCGGTACCAGTCGGGCAGTGTGTCCTGCGGCATCGAGCCATAGAGCTTGACCTGCTCTCGACACGACAACCCTTGTCGCTGCTGTTCCAGGGTTTGCAAGAGTTCTCCTTGCCCGATAATCGCTGTATTAAACTCGATACGCTCGTTCTTCAACTGCTCGCAAGCTTGCAAGAGTTTGTCGAGCGCTTTGACCGTGGCAAGATTGCCGACAAATAGGATGATCTTCTTGTCGGGGTCAAGTCCCAATCGTCGGCGGGCATCCTGTTGGTCACCCGGATGAAACACCTTTGGATCGACTCCATCATAAATGACTCGGATACGTTCAGCAGCTATGCCCAGTTGTTCGATCTTCCCGGCCAAATCCTGGCTGACTGCCCAGATGCCATCCGCTTCCTTCAGCGCTTCCAGCGTGCCTGCCGTACGTCCTGGATGTTCATGCAGCAAGAGTACATCTGAGCCCAACACCTGCAACACCACCGGCAGCCCTGCCGATTGGCCTAACTTCACTGCCGCCCAGCCATCAGGGTAGGCCCATTGGGTAAAGACGATGTCGGGCTTGAACTCGCTGACATGCTTCTCGAACGTCTTACGGACCGACCATCGGTAGAACCTGCCCGAAGAGCCTCGCAGCATGCCAGGCAGAAACCAGTAGCGGGGATGCTCAATATTCAAATTGTCGAGTTGACGATGCCGGCCACTGAGCATCAGGTTTCCATCACTTCTCTTGCCTTTAAGTTCTGAAGTCCAGGGCAGTGGAGCGATGACATCAACGGGTACTCGCTCGGCCAGCCAGCGTAACTGCTGCTGATTCGGCGACCACTTGTTGGGCTGATAGGGATTAGGGAACAGGCTCGTCATGGCCAGGACACGCATCAATGCTGACTCCTGACGAATAGTTCCCGGTAGCGTGTGTCATAAGCTCGGGCCATTGTTGCCACGTCAAACCGATGTCGTACCTCGTCCCGGCAACGATTGGCAACAGCCTGGGCTTCTTTCGGGTGTTCTATCAGTCGAACGATGTGGTCAGCCAGTTGATTGACTTCGCCGAAGTCGGCGAGGTAGCCTGTCTCGCCGTGGCGGACGAGTTCAGACAATCCACCGACCCGGAACGTGACTACCGGAACCCCTACCGCCCAGGCTTCGAGCAGCGACAAGGGCATGCCTTCCGATTCACTGGTGAGTAGAAACGCCGACATGAGGTGCAGAAACTTCCCTGGCTCAGCCTGTAACCCGGTAAACCGAACCCGATCAATCACGCCCAGTTGAGCAGCCAGGGCTTCGAGCTTGCTTCGTTCGTCGCCATCACCGACCAGGAGCAGCACCGCACCAGGCACCTTCTGACAGACCTTGGCGAAGGCATGCAGCATCAGGTCCTGCCGCTTCACAGGAGCAAGTCTAGCGATGGTACCCAGCACGACGGCATCGGGAGCGATGTTCCATGTCCGTCTCAAGGTGATGGTATCAACAGGCTCAGCGAGTTGCGCCGTATTAATACCGTTAGACAGAACCTCCATCTTATTCTTATTCACCATGAAGCCGGCGAGAGCCGCTTCTATGTCAGCTGAGACACAGTAGAACCGTTCAGCGTAGCGTGCCGCCCACCAGCCCAGCAGCTTCTGCTTCATCCCTTTGATCGTCTTGCCATGCTCGGTATGAACAATGACAGGCACATTCGCCTGCCTGGCTGCCGGCCCCGAGTAAAAGAGGGCGCCGATCTGATGGGTATGCACCACATCAGGCTTGAGTTGGTCAAATACCTTACGCACCGCCTTGATGGTGTCGAACCGGAGGCCCGGTTGCTTGTCGATGCAGTAGACCCTAACGCCAAGAGCTTCGGCACGCTCGGCCAGCGCTCCTGGCCGCTCCAGACACAGGATGCTCGCCTTTTGCCCAAGAGCCACAGCCTGCTTCACCAGATGCAGAACGACTCGCTCTAACCCGCCATAGTCGAGTGACAGGGTGACATGAACCACATGCAAGGGTTTGCTGAATGTCTGCTTCTCGGTTTCCAACTTTGAGTCTGTCGCCACGGCAGGCATCTCAGTTGCCCCCGGTGAAGACGATATCAGCTACCAGAGGCAGGTGATCCGAGCCGACATCTTTGCCGACCCAGCACTTAGTCGCAGCCCAGCCCTTTTCAAAAAGGATGTGATCGATCCTCATGCCGTACCAGCGCGTCCACTTCGTGTATCCCCAGCCCCAACCAGCCTGAGCAAAGGCATCCTGATAACGATTCCATGTGCCGCCATAGATGCTGCTGTCACTGGGCAGGTTGAAATCCCCCGCTACGATCATGGGCCCCGGGAACTTGGAGAGCCACTCTTTCACGTAGCGGGAAGCAAAGAGCCTGCGTTCGCTTAACAGATCGAGGTCAGCGAACTTGTGCCATTTGCCATGCAGGGCTTCTTCCAGCTCGCCCTCTCCCCGCGGCGTCGGCAGATGAACGTCAGCCAGACTGATCGGCCCGAACGGGGTGTTGAGATCATACCAACCGACGTACCCCCGTATCTGCAATTCGTTCTCACGCAGCAGTTCGGTCTTGGCAATGGGCCATCGGCTGGCTACCAGCAAATTGCCTAGATGCTCCTGAACATGCCAGCCCTGCTGCCATTCCTCAGGGCGGGCTGAACCGACCGGCCATTCCTGGCACACGACAATATCGGGCTTGGTCTGCTTCAGAAACTCATTCCAGGCCGCCATCTTGATCTTGCCCATGTCGGCATTGAACGTGACAATCCGCAGCTTGCCGTTCTCCTCCGGCACCGAAGTCATCCACGAACTGAATGGGATATTGATGCCAGTGATGGGAAAGGCGAGGATCAGGAAAGCCAGTGTACAGGGGATGAGCGCTTTGCGACCCCACTCCCAGGCGAGCGGAGCCAGGATCACCAAAGGCAACGCCATCGGCCAGCGCGGGCCATAGAGCAGCAAAGTACCGGGCCACCAGGTATCGCCATACCAGATCAACACTGTCCAGTAGATGAGCAGCAACACGACATAGAACCAGGACAGCTTGCCGATCCGACGAGCGCGCTTCTGCCGCTTCTCTTGAAGAAGCACAGCGTTGACATCAATGGTAGGTCGAGCTGTTGGCATGGATTACGAAGTAGTTGTGTCTGGTACCGGTGCGGAATTGACTGTTGCTGAAGATGACGGAGTTGAAGCACCTCGAACCATCCCTTTCATGGTTGCCCAGAGAAGGCGGCATCGATAGAGGGCAGGTACTGCATCCTCTTTAGCATAGAACCCCGGCCAGCAACGTATTGATTGCATTAACCTGCCAAATGCTTCTTTCGACCTCCCTGCGGCATGAAACGTGTATGCGGAAGAGCGATAGCAATGACTGAGAGCCTGACGGCGAACCGCTGGTTGATCTTTCAGTTGCGGGAACTCGAATGAGCGATTGAGAACAAGCAACTCAAAGTGCTCCATCCGTTCGGGATTGGTCGACATGCTGCCCGGCGTGATTCGATACCACGTCAGCGGAATATCGAGCCGGGCCATCTTGAACTGGGTCCCGATTCGCAGCCACATGTCACGGTCTTCCACGGAGCGAAGAGCAGTATCAAACTGACCGACCGCTTCGAAACACTTCTTGTGCGCCATCACGCTGCTCGGAGCGAAACGTGGCTTGATAGCCATCGCTTCCAGGCTGATCGGCGTGGCTGGAAGATGCTGTGGATCGACGGGACACCAGACAATGGTCTCGTCGCTGAACATCTCGGTGCCGACGAGATCAACATCAGAATGAGCTTGCAGATAACTCATCTGCAGCTCAGTCTTGCGGGGATGAAAAGCATCATCGGAATCGAGAAACGCCAGGTAGTCGCCCCGCGCTTCCCTGATCCCGGTGTTACGGGCAGCCGAGAGGCCCTGGTTCTGCTGATGAATGTACCTGATGCGATTCCCATACGCAGCCAATCGTTCCCTGGTATCATCGGTGCTGCCGTCGTCAACGACGATCACTTCCTGATTCAGGTAGCTCTGTACCAGGGCACTGTCAATCGCCTGCCCGACATAGCGGCCATAGTTGTAACTGGGGATGATCACGGAGACGAGGGACTGAGTCACCTGGCCTCCTTGCTATCAAGCACGAAGGCAACCGTGACGTTGACCGTTTCATCGAGCACTTTGAGATCGAACGGCACCGGGCCGGCATCTTCGAGCAAGAGGCCCCGATAACCACGATCAGTAAAGAAGCGAACGAGTTCTTGAGCCGTGCCGCCGTAGGAATCGTGATTGTTGGCTACTTCACAATAGACGATTCGGGGGGGATGCTTGAACAACCCCTCCATACCCTGCATGGCCTTGAGTTCCGCCCCTTCGATATCGATCTTGATGACATCGACTCTGGTGCTGCCTAGTTCAGTCAGCACTGCATCAAGCCGTCGAGCCGGGATAGCCTCAGTCTGTGCGCTCGCGTCCTGCTGCACTTTGCCCCAGCCGAGCATGTCTTCACGCACGCCGCCCAGATGCAATGTTGTCTCGCTATCCCAGGCCGCCAGGTGCAGAGGCTTCACATGGGTAAAACCATTCTCTTCGATGTTCTTGCTCAAGATACCATAGGCCGCGCTGCCCGCTTCGACGGCAAACACCTTGCCCGTAGGGCCAACTACCGCCCCAGCCACGACGGCGAACTGACCGATGTTGGCGCCGACATCAAGTACCACATCGCCGGCACACAACTCTTTGGCGAAGTGGCCGATGACTGCCGTTTCCCATTGGCCATCGTAGAAGATAGCTCTTCCGATGGGGTCGTTAGGTCGCACCCACATCGTGGGGCCGTAACTGAGGCGAGCCTTGACGGGAGCTTCAGGAAAACGGACCTTCTCAAAGTTGAGGACACGATGCCTGAGCCGCCACATCCCCGGCAGGCTCTTGCCGTAGTGAAGCAAGCCACGCACCATCTTGTGAGCCGCGACGGGCCAGATGCTCGCAGGTTTCACTGGGCTTGCTGACATCAGGATGCTTCTCCAGACCCTCACGCGGAGCGTGATGAAACTCTACTATCAAAGTTAGTCTGCCTGCCCTTTGATGCAAGGAGCTTCTCGAACTTGACTACGACTCGCTCAGCCATCTTCATCGAACTGAACTCTGATTCGACACGTTTTCTTCCAGCTGCTCCCAGTTGTTGCCTTAGACTTTCGTCTCGCAGCAGCCGATGCAGAGCTTGTACAATCGCCTCGGGTGATTCAGGTGAGATCAGCAGTCCCGACTTTTCATTCTCAATGATCTCTGGCACGCCGCCGACGTTGCAACCGATCACCGGAACGCCCCAGCGCATCGCTTCGGGATAGATGAGGCCAAAAGACTCAAATCTTGACGGGGCGATAAAGACATCGGCTGCCTGAAGTAGCTGATTCACCTGCTCTTGAGGCAACCGGCCAGCAAGGTGAGTCTGTTGACGAACTGCTTGCGGCAGTTCGTCTCCTATCCATTGAGCATGGGTGCGATCACCAGGACAATGCGGCCGATCAGTACCAATCAAGATCAGCTCAGTGCCGGGATGTAGCTCCAGCACTTTCGGGAAAGCCTGCAATAACTCCAGCGTACCCTTGCGCTTCTCCAGTCGCCCCAGGAACACAACTCGGAACGGCCCCGGCGAACGTGGTAGACGAACGAAGTCGGGAAACACTTCGACCCCATGCGGAATCAGTTCGATGCGGTCAGCACTGATGGCCAACTCATTGCACATCATCTGGCGATGGGCTTCGGAGTGGGTGATCAGCAAGTCAGCCTGACGAGCCTGTTGATGCTCTCGCTTGACATCCCACTGGAGCAGCCTGGTCATCGGAAGCTGATCGATGATCTGGGTTTCTTTTGACGAGGTGTGCAGCCTGACGACGGTAGGCGTCTTCCTGCTCCACTGGTAGAAGATACCCAGCCCTTCCCAGTTGGGGAGTTCGATCAGTTGCAGTTGGTGCTGGTCGACCAGTTGCTTCAATCGCAGGCTCAAATACCTACAGTTGCCGTAGCCGGGATAGAAGCGATCAATGATCGGCACATGACGCAGGTTTACTTGATGGACATGCACATCACCATCAATGTGATCGTCTCCTGTTCCCGGAGTGACGACATGCACCACATGGCCGAGTTGAGCCAGCGTTCGGGCCAGATCACGGGTGTAAGTGCCAATGCCACCATCCTGGGTGATGCCCGGATAGTTCGGTGTGTAGAAGCCCAGCCTCATGACTGGCTCCTTCGCTGCCAGGCTTCCTGATAGACCGCATAGGTTTGCTCGGCACAGCGTTTCCAGGTGAAACCTGCTGCACGAGTCTTGCCGAGCGAACTGAGCCGGGCATGAACGGCATCGTCGCTGATGATCGTTCTGATGCCCTGGACAATCTCCTCGACGCTGTAGGCATCTACCAGCAACCCCGCTTCGCCGACCACTTCGCCGGTAGCGGTCTGTCTGGCGGTCACCACTGGTGTGCCACACACCATCGCTTCAGGGGGTGTGAAGCCGAAGCCTTCGGCGACAGCAACGTGGATCAAGGCCCGTGCAGCACGATAGAGGCCAGGGAGTTCTTGATCGGTGACATAGCCAATATGCCTGACTCGCCCGGTGCCATCGCCAAGAGCTTCCTTCAGCTTGGGCAGATCGTGAACGACTGAGCCGGAGAGCACCAGAGGCATATCTCGTCGATCACCTACTGCTATGTGATACGCTTCGATCAACCGTTCGATGTTCTTCCTGCGCTCCAGAGCACCGACATAGAGCAGGAACTGGCCCTGCTTCAAGTCATGCTTCTTGAGCAGCTCATTGGGCAATGCGACGTTCGGGTGAAACTGTTGAGTATCGATGCCATGATAGACGACCCGAATCTGATCGGCGGGATAGCTGAGGTGCTTGACGAGATCTGATTTGGTCGCTTCCGAAGGGACAATCACCAGCGTTGCCCATCGTCGATGATCTTCGATCATGCTCAGGAATCTTTCCATGCTGAAACCCGCCCCGGACTCGTGCAGTAGCGGAATGAGGTCATGAATGGTGCCAACCGTCACACCATTCCTGGGCGTGCCTCGGCAAGTGAAGATGGAATGGCAAACGTTGGCCTGCCCCAGGGCTGAACGAAAGAGACGCTGTTTCATCTTCGGGCCATAGACCGAGGGCAATACAGTCTTCCAGGGAATGAATCGGCCGTTCCGCTGAGCCATGGCTTCGAGGCGATCATAACGGGTGTGCCAGCCGCCTGCGATGAGCTTGCCGCCGATCTGCGACACTTCTTCCATTCGCTTGGGAGGCAATCGATCATAGACGGGAAGCATCACCGCCTCCGGCCCGAGCAGTTTCACCAGGGCACGGGTAAGTTCGATGCCATAACGCCAGACCCCTCCACGGATTTCCCAGTTACTGGCGAAATCGAGAGCACAGAGGAGCGGGTTGGGCGACGCCGCTGACTGCATGGGTTTTCGTTAAGTCCTTAACAGTGAAACAACGTTGAGGGTGCCATGGTTTGGCGGTAGAGGCCGTCCGGTAATTCAAGCGGCTATTTTCAGGGCCATTCGGGTGGGTAGTGAGTTGGAACAACCTCTTTTGCTGTTCTCTCTGATCTACCCATCTTAATAAGGCTTGGAATCATGTACCTTGCCTTTTGAATTACCGGACGGCCTCTAGCGGTACTCCGGCTCTTCGTGCGGCTTGGCATATTTACATCGCCAACGGCTCGGCAGGAGCCTCGTCCTCCCCCTACTGAGGAACCTGCCAGGCACCCCACCAGGTATCCTGCAGATGACGGATGTCGTAACCCCGCTTGCGGAGATACATGCAGGCCCGATAGCTGCCGATCAAATGCTCCTCCATGCTCGGATGGGTATCGTGCAGGAGCACCAGGCCGCCCGGCTTCATGTAGGGCACCACCTTGAGGAAATCGTTCAGCACGAAGGGGGTATCATGGCAGGCATCCACAATAGCAAGATCAACTGTATTTTTCTTGAGGTGGGGCGACAGATCAAGCTCCAGCGTGTTGGCATAGATCTGCTGCACGCGATGCCCAAACCCATTCTTACGAAAGGCTCTGCCGATCTCGTCTTTGGCTAAGGCGAAGGTAATGATGTCGCCGCTGATTTGTTCCGGCAAGGCATTGACCGTGTATATCTGGGCATCAGCACACTGCTTGCAGATATTCGCTGTCGTGTTGCCATGAGCTGTGCCAAGTTCGAGGACGACTCCGGGCTGTTTGAACTTCAAGATACTAAGCAGTGGCACCAGGTCGTTATGCCCCGGGCCTTCGACATGATTGGGCAGGCATAAGTCGTCCATAATCGGTTCATCGGGAACGACATCGTCTTTGACCATTTCCGCCAGGGTAATAGAAGGCAGGCCATAGATGACCTGCGTGAACTGCGAGGGCACGTTCCGCAGCTGTTCCACCAGCTTCTTGTAGCGCCAGTGATTGCGGAAGTCACGCAGGTCACTGAGCCGCTCGGTGAGCGGGCGACTGGGTTTCATGTATCGCTGTACCGAAGATTGAATGAGAGGCACACTTGATCCTTCGAGAATATCGTCTAGCTAATCTACGTCAAAATCAGGGTATGAGTGATGTACAGAGTCGGAGAATATGAGAAAGTTCAATCGAACTCATGACCATTCATGATCAACAAAGACGACCGAGGCGAAATGTTCCGCCACCTTGCCCGCATTGAAGAAGTCGCCGGGCAGCACTTCCAGCGTGGCAGCGGTCCAGACGTGATCGACAGTTATTTCATTCAGAAGCAGGCAAGCATTGACCTGGTACAGCCCCGGCGTCAAAGGCAGCTTGGGAATCGTACAAATATACTCCCCAACCTCTTTCGAGAGTGGCAAGGTCTGGTTGCGAGTGACGTTATCAACATGAAACAACTTCGTCGCATCGGCTGACAGAACCGAAAGAGCTACGAGGGGTACCTTGCCGACAGCCTGGCTCTTGTATTTGATGATCATCCGAACGCCCTGCCCGGCAAAGACATGATCGACCGGCTCCCCCTGCAGATCAGTAATCACCAGATTCGTAATGCGTGCTGTGCCATCACCTTCCCTGTCTTCCCTGCTTTCCAGTGAGGTCAGCGACTGTGAAGCGATCTTGGCAAGATAGGCTCTGACTTCCCCTTCCGCATCTCCCATGCCCACCAGATGCCCCGCCTCCAGGGTGATGGCTGTCTTGCACAGGGTCCGCACCGAGGCGAGATTGTGGCTGACGAACAACACGGTACGGCCCGATCTGCTGACCTGCTGCATCTTCTCGAGGCACTTCTTCTGAAACTGGATGTCACCCACCGCCAGCACCTCATCGACGAGGAGAATCTCCGGTTCGAGGTGAGCAGCCACGGCGAAGGCTAGCCGAACGTACATCCCACTGGAGTAACGTTTGACCGGCATCTCCAGGAACTTTTCAACTTCAGCGAAAGCCACAATCTCGTCGAAGCGTCGCTGGATTTCCTTATGACTCATCCCCAGGATGCTGCCGTTAAGGAAGATGTTCTCTCTTCCCGAAAGTTCGGGATGGAAGCCGGTACCGACTTCGAGCAGACTACCCACTCTGCCATGCAGCTCAACACGCCCGGTGGTGGGTTGAGTGATGCGAGAGAGTATCTTCAAAAGGGTGCTTTTGCCTGCGCCATTGTGGCCGATGATGCCCACGACGCCACCTTCGGGAATCTCGAAGTTGATATCCTTCAGTGCCCAGAAAGTACGCTTGTCCTTCTTCGCACGGCCATTACCCCGCAGACGTTGAAACACTTCGCTAAGGGAATCACGCAGGGTACGATAGTTGGCCCGCTGGTGGCCGTGCACCATCTGGTACTCTTTCCCCACGTTTTGCACACGAATCGAGGTAGACATCATCGTCAATCAGCCCAGTATGAGCGTCATTCTCCAAGCACTAAATGTGATCAGCAAAGGTACCTTCCACTCGGCGGAAATACAACATGGCCAACACCAGCATGCCCGCGGAGAGGATTGTCGCCCCGGCGAGCTGCAACCAGGGTATTTCAGTTCCAAAGATGGCAGCACGGAAGCTGGCGATGATGGCCGCCATCGGATTCAGCCAGAGCAGGTTCTGCATCTTGCCGCCGAGTAAGTCGGGAGCCAGGTAAATGGTGGGGGTAGCGAAAAGACCGATCTGAATGAGGAAGGGAATGATATACCGGAAGTCACGGTAGTTGACATTGAGCGCCGCCAGGAAGATGCCCAATCCCGCAGCCGTAATGCCGATCAGGAGTATCAAAACCGGCACCAGCACAATGGATGCGGCAGGGATCACGCCATACCAGATCAGCATCGCACCCATGAGCACGATGGCGATGAGGAAGTCCACCAGGGCCGCGCCGACACTTGACAGAGGTAGTAAAAGGCGAGGGAAGTAAATCTTGCTGATCATCCGCTCGGAACTGACAACACTGTTGGCGGCGTTGGCGAGGGCAGTTGCGAAAAAGGTCCACGGCAGAATGCCGGCACAAATGAAGAGCGGGAACGGCACCGGGCTCGCTTCGCTTTGACTGAGCCGACCGAAGAACAGGCTGAATACGATCATCAACAGCGCGGGTTGAAGGATGGCCCACGCCACTCCGAGGAAGGTCTGCTTGTAGCGAATCTTGACGTCTCGCCAGCAGAGGTAGAAGAGCAACTCCCGAGATCGCCAAAGTTCGTCTAGCCCTAGGCCAAGTCCGCTTTGCCTCGGTTCAATAATCGTGACCGGCAGCGTCTTGTGACGAGCGTGCGACGTTCCACTAGCCGATGTCCCTTTGACTCCGCCGGGCAAGGCTTTCAGTGAGATTGCAGAGCCGCTTTCCATAACTTCCTACACGCCGAACTGAACGAACATCATCAAGAACACCTTGAGGACGGCAAAGACACCCAAGCCCAGGCCAGAGATCAGAACAATCATCCGGAAATCCATGTTATACCAAGACCGTTGATAATCATCCTGCGCCATCCGAATGAAAGCAGTGCAAATCCCCAGCATCATGTACGTCGTTACAACATAATTTCGTGATAACGAGAACATGCATACTAAATAGTCGGCTAGCACAGCCAACAGATAGGGATGCATCTGAGCGAGCATGGGGAATTGGTATTTAAGCCAGACTGACCCCTGCTTGAACACGACGCCAAAGGCCAGCAGGAACATCCCTGAAAAGACGATGCCGCCCATCATCCCCGTTTCCACAAAAGCGTGAACATAAGAATTGTGAGCTACGTGGCCGACTTCGTCCTGGTACTTGTCGACGCCAATGCCTGTCAACACGTGTCGGGGATTAGCCATCAAGCCGAATCCCTCTGCCCAGATACGAAGTCGATCCTGGCCGGTACCTCCCGACAGCGAGATGTCACCTTGCCTTCCACCAGCGGCAAAGAGCAAGACTGAAATGGCAATGGCCGCCACCGGTAGCGCCTTCCGCCAACCCAACTTACTGGCAAAGAAGGCTGCAACCCCGGCAGCCAGGCCGAGGAGTCCGCCTCTGGACTGCGTCAACGCCATGAGAAACGCTGCCGAAGCGAACGGAATGGCCCACAGCCCCCGAAAGAACGAAGCCCCCGATACAAAAAGATAAACAGAAAGGATCATCCCGACGCCTAACAGCATGCTTAAGTCGTTGGGATCCTGAAATGTTCCCAAGTATCGCAGCCTAGGATACGAATCAACGATCGCGCCTTCCTCGTCATACTCATTCTGGATGATCGGCTCGATGGCTTCCACGCGGATTACTTCATAATGATCCAGCAATACAATGGCGGTCATGACCAGCACGCAGAGCACAAGGCACTTCAGGAAAACGCGGAGTCGCTGCGGAGTGTTGACCAGTGAAATAAACAGCAGGTAATAGAGAACGAGTTTCACATACTCGATGCCTTTCTCTCGGGCCTCGAACGCACCGACATTGATGATGTTGGAAATGGTGAAGATCAGGCCATACAGGATAATGCAGCAGGTCACTGGATCGATGATGAGCCTATCGAGCTTCAGTGTGACTGATAGTTCACGCCAGGAAAACATGATGCATGCCAGGAAGCACGAGAGATACAGGCGCGATTCGTTCAACGACGTGATGATCTCATCAGGCCGGATGAAGAAGAGGAAATTCAGCAATAGGAAAAGAGGAAAGGCCATAGGAGCTTAGCACAGGGTGCTCAGGCCTTTTCCAGTGCAGGAACCGCGTACGCCGGCTGAGACGTATGGACTTGCAAAGCCTGGGCGATTTCTGTCGTCTGGCGCTCTTCATTCATTTCAACAGGAAGAGCGAACCAGCGACGGACCGTTTCGAATGGCACTCCTGCCAGATAGACTATCGTAGCAAGATAAATCCGCAGATCGAGCCAGAAACTGCGATAGTGCACATAAACACGATCCAGCACAAGCTTTTGTCGAACGCTTTCAAGGTCAGTATCAGGCGGCAGTTGAATCTGGGCCAACCCGGTGAGCCCGGGTTTAACCAGCAATCGATCACGATAGCGGGGCAATGCCTTTTCCAGTGAAACGACGAGTTCAGGTCGTTCCGGGCGCGGGCCGATCAGGCTCATTTCCCCCCGCAGAACATTCCACAACTGGGGGAGTTCATCAATGTGGCTTTTACGCAGGAACCAACCGAAAGGCGTGACTCGTTTGTCAGCCTTGGAACTCCAGCGGATGCCTGAGTAGCGCTCGCAATCATGATACATGGAGCGAAGCTTGTAAATCACATAAGGCTTGCCGCCGCGGCCCAGGCGCATCTGCGTATAAAATGCCGGACCATGCGAAGTCAGCCGCACGATCAGGGCAGAGACCAGGACAAAGGGCATAGCTACGATGAGGATGATTATCGCTGCCAGTCCGTCTAATATGGTTTTGGCCAGATCATACGAGCCAGCACCACCCACGGTCAGTAAGTAGCCGGGAGGCAGTTTCGGCTTATTCGGCATCCGAAAATCCGTTTCAGTAGTCCGATTCACACTGGTTTCCATTCGAGTGTGGCGATCACTGCTGAATGGCGCCAAAGCTTCGGGTTCTAAGCGAGCGTTCATGCTCACAGGCTCTCCTTCTTCTGATGAAACGAACGGACACCACGCTCTGGAGAGGCAGATCAGCGTGGCGATGATTCACTTCCCCCAGCCGACTGAGGGAAAATCGATGCGGTGATTGTAGGCAGACAATCACTGATGAATCTCGAACAACTCTTGTCATTCACTGCTCCCAACGGAAGATTGCGAATGACATAGAGCTTGAATAAATACGGGCTTCTGGTGTAATGAAATCGGGGGCCCATCGGAGCTTCCCACTTGCCATCGCAGCCCCAGCACCACCAGATATCGAGCTTGGTCGAACTGGTAGCGCCGGTCTTGGCAAAACTTGAAGTCATGAAGTTAGCCATATATCCTGCGTCGGTCGGCACTTCGATGCGCTGCTGCGTCGTCTCTTCATGGACCCCTGCGTTTTTGTAGCAGACGTCCGGCGTATGCACCGAGATGGGGCCGGCTCGACCGCACACCATCATGACCTCCACTTCCTGGCCGGTTCGTCGATCAGTATACCGACGCACGATCCAGGATACGACGCCATGCCGCGAAAACTGTTCCTCTTCCTCGACGGGCTGATTCATGCCGCTCCAGGAGCCGATGTGCATCGGGACGTCCTTCAGACACGGAGCCATCTCTTCCAGAGAATCAGCACTGAACTGCCAGCGTCCGGACGTGACCCCATGGAGCAATCCAAAAAGGATTACCACCGGCATCAGCGCTGCCATGCCTTGTATCTTGCGTTCCATACCGTTCTCATGGAAGAATGTAGGTCATTATTCATTAAAATCAAACGCCCGAGGGCATTCCTTTCTGTGCCGTCTCGCTGTAATACCTCGAAGCGTAGTGCTCATGATGGATGCCATTGACCACGACGCCGAGAATGCGAATGTTCAGTTTTTCCAGCCGTTGTTGGGCTTCAGAGAGCAGGCCTAACTGACTGACATC
Organism: Gemmatales bacterium; assembly: GCA_035430005.1. GTDB lineage: Bacteria > Planctomycetota > Planctomycetia > Gemmatales > HRBIN36 > JAEUIE01. The sequence goes on along the minus strand of DAOMFV010000025.1, from coordinate 32,876 downwards.
ACGCATCACCGACATTAGAACGCCATCAACATGCTGTCCCAACATAGAAGCGTCCACGACAGGCAATACCGGTGGCGAATCGACGATCACGAAATCAAATCGTTCCCGCACTTCGTTGAGTAGTTCCGCCCAGTAGCCACCCACCATGCATTGCGTGGTGATTGGTGTCCAACGACCTGCCGGCAGAATCCAGACACCTTCCATGGGTGTCTCCTGCACACAGTCTTCGATAGCCACTTCGCCGCGAAGATACTCGCTAAGACCTGGCCCGAGGGGCTGATTGAATATCCGATGCGCCGCCGGGCGTCGCATATCGCCGTCAATCAGCAATGCCGTATGGCCAGCACGGGCGAGGCTCAGGGCCAAGTGACCTGAGAGCGAAGTCTTGCCTTCGCCACCCACGGCACTGGTCACCATGAGGGAACGCAACCCAGACTGGCGGAACTCATGAAGTAGCATCGTTCGAGTAGCATCTATCGATTCGGTCAGAATCCCTTGAAGCCGGGCAGGAGCATACTGCGGCCCACCGAAGCCCAGAATCTTGTTGCGGGTCTTGCGCATTTCAGGCAGAGTGCCGATCAGCCGAAGGCCAAGCCCGTAAGCGATGTCTTTCGTGCTGGTCACACGTCGACGACGCGCTTCATAGACAATGGCCCCGAGTGCCAGCAACACGTAGCTGCCGATCATTCCCATCGCCGTGAACTTGAGTCGTCGCTGACCCTCAAAGCGGGAGGCGGCGGTCGGCTCTTCTTCAATTTTGATGCGGGCTTCAGCCTGCTTCTCCGTTTCACGATTCTGAATTTCGACGTTCAAGCTGGCTAGCGACTTCTTAATAGTGTCAACGTCGATCTGCAACCCTTTGATATTCACCCGATTGTCGCTGAGACGCTGCAGCATCTTGTCGTTGTGGTCAATCTCGGCCTGGAGGCTAGCATCCTGTTTCTTGATCGAATCGCGGCTGAGCTTGGCATCAAGATTCTTCGTATCGAGTTCTCGACGGAAGCGATCGCGAATGCGGTTCGTGGCCGCGGGGCTAACTTTGTTCATCTTCTCCTGATACTTCTTCTGAGCCTCGGCAAAGTCTTTCTTCATCTGTTCCACCCGGTCGTTCTTTCTACCGGGGGCCAGAGCCTTTTCGGCTTCGGTCACGGCAAGTTTGAAGTTCTCGATGAGAGTCTTGTCCTGGGCAATTGTAGGGTCTTTGGCGAGCTCGTTCTCAATGTCTTCTTCGGGTATTTGCAGGGCGTTCATGCTCTTGAGCTTGGCTTCCATTACATCGATCTGCTGCTGCAGTTCTGAAAGACGGGTCCTGATCCCCTGCTGTTCGTTGCGACGGTTCCGCAACGTTTCCTGAATGAGCATGCGGTGAACCTCGATGTCCTGCTGATCCACGCCGTCGCCATTTCTGGACAGCGTCTTGAGATAGTTCATCTTTTCGTTGAGCTTGTCTTCATACTCCTGCTTGCTCTTCTTCAACGCCTGCAGTTTCTTCATGCTTTCCTTGATGTCTTTGTTGACATACTCTTCCATGTAGACATCACGAACCGTTTTGATGATGGTCAGCAGCGCACGGGAATCTTCATCGTCGCCATCCATATAGAGCATCATACTCTCAGGACTCTTCTTAAAGTCAGTCTGCAACTGTCGTTCGAGCCAATCGACCGGATCGCTTTGCTTCATGATCAGCGGCAGGTTCTGCACCTCAGGACGACTAAGCACCTGAGAGAGCACGCCCCTCGATTTGATGTAGTACTGCTGGCGCGAGCGATAGGTGCCGAATTCGGCGGTCTGATCGCGGAGGGCCACCATGATGGTCGGAGCCTGTTGCGAGATGTGAAACACCGCATAGGCATATATCTTCGGAATGGGGAGGAAGAACCATATCCCCGCACCGATAAGCGAGGCAAGCACGGTGCCACCGACAATAATCATGAGCCAATGACGGCGAAGCGCCTGGATCACCGTTCGGCTGGTAACCGGCTCTGACAGCGCACGAGGCGGCTTGGCACCTGCGCCCTCGGGCAGGAATGGAATCGGCAGGCTGGAGTTCCGTTCAGCCCGTTCGATGGGAGTGGCATTCACAGGAATAGCAGTTGTCTGCTGCATATCGTCAAATCCATTCTGCATGTGATGCACCTCGTGCAGTGATCCGATACTTTACGGGAATTGTCCTGGTACGCCCATCATGGGCGCGGTGCCGTCCAACATGCCGCTGGGAATGGGAGCATCTTGTTCCTGCCCTTCGTTTGCCTGGAGAAATCGATTGATAAAGGCGATCACGCCGAAGACCATCAACAGCGCGATAGGCATCATGAACTAACCGGCCAGCTCATGATAGACCCTTCAAGCCAGTTCCAGACCGAGCAGTATTATGCGAATCGCTCATACTCAGCCAAAAGGCATCCATTCGCTGCTGCTCTCTCAGCCAGAAACTCGTGGGCGACGAGCAGGAGAGGAAATGAGAAGCGTAGCTTCGAAGGCACTATTGAACACTATGCTTTCTGTGTTTGTCAAATGAAAAATCGGGATGGATGTTGAGAACAGTTGATGCAACTCACCTATGAGCAGGGCTTTAGGTTCCAGTGCGAATCATCAAACTTAGCCAGGGAAACTCTTAATAACTATTTGATTGCCACAGTTCGTCGATGATCTTCTCTCGACTCACCGCCGATTGTCTAAACGATACGGGATTGATAACCGTGCTATTCAGCCTTTATTGCCCGGTCTGAGCTGTTTTCGAGTTGCCAATCAGAACCTCTTCAAATGTGAAACTAAGTACGTTGACATTCTTGTTATTCAAGGCCAGAATGATCAAGACACAATTTGTACCAATGCCACATTGTTGCTGCGGTGCCTGAACAGTTGTCAGAAGATAATGAACGAAAAAGTCATCAACCTCTTGGAAGTCTGGAAAGCTGCCCGAGAACTCGGAGTAGCATTGAACGCAGAATATCTCTGCCGCGACTGCCCTGAACTGCGCGATGAGGTACGAGCCAAGCTTCAGGAATTGAGCGCTGCGAATACAGATAGTTCTTCCGTAGAAACAAAGCCTTTTGTCAAAGAACCTGATTCCCAGGGCAGTGCAATTGCTCCCACATTACCCCCGAACAAATCGGACGAATCAAGTCACCCAAGTCAGCCCTTTGGTTACAACAGTTCACAACCCCTGATTCCAGGCTACCGCATAGAGCGTGAACTGGGTCGTGGCGGCATGGGCCTGGTGTACCTGGCGACTGACTTGGCTCTGCAACGCCCGGTCGCGATCAAACTCGGACTCTCTCAAACCAAGCTATCCACTCAGACTCGTTTTCAGACTGAGGCTGCGGCACTGGCTCGTCTACACCATCCTCATATCGTTCAGGTCTATGCCGCCGGTACAACACCGAGCGGTCAAACCTATTTCGTTATGGAGTATGTGGCCGATGGCAGCCTTTCGGATCGCATCGGGAAGTCGCCTCAGCCGGTTGCCGACTCGGCCCGGCTCTTGCAACTACTGGCCAAAGCGGCGCATGCGGCTCACCAGCGTGGTATCATCCATCGCGATCTAAAGCCTGCCAATGTCCTGCTCGATACTGCCACTGATGAACCAGCCCTCAACTGTGCCTGGGGCTGCCCCAAGATTGCCGACTTCGGCGTCGTTAAGCTCATGGATCACTTATCAGGCGAACTGGCAGCCACGAGCACTGGCGATGTACTCGGCACGCCCAGCTACATGGCACCCGAACAAGCACGAAGCGGCAAGAAAATTGGTCCCACGGTAGACGTCTACGCCTTGGGCGCAATTCTTTACACACTGCTTGCAGGTCATCCGCCTTTCCAGGGCGGTACCAGTATTGATGTGATGTTGAAAGTGCTTGACGAAGCACCAAAGCCTCTGCGAGAATTCCGGCCCGAAGTGCCGCCGACACTGGCGGCGATCTGTCAGAAGTGTTTGGAAAAGGATCCAGCCGACAGGTATGCCACAGCAGCGGAGTTGGCGACAGCCTTGGAGAACTATTCCAAAGGAAAACCAGGAACAGTCACCGTCAGGCGTTCCAGCACGACCATCAAACCCCCAGTAAGATCAGGCAGATCAGGCCCACTCCCTCCGTATGCTTCATTGATTAGGTCACCTGCCCTTCCCCCGGAAGAAGTGATCGATCTGGCTGATACCAACAAACATGGTGTTAAGTACAAGATTCACTGCCCGCTGGGACATACCCTGGAAATCGGAGCATCGCACCTGGGCAAACGATTGTTATGCCCTGGGTGCAATGCCGTCATCCATACTTCGCCACCTCATCCTGGAGAACCGCCAGGCGTCAAGTATGAAGTCCAGTGTGCGCACGGCCATATCCTTCGAGTAAAACAAAAGTATCTGGGCAAAGAAATCCAATGCCCTTCCTGTCAACAATTGATTCCCATGACGCCGGGAACGATGCTCAATTCCCAGGGTGTGATGTTGAGTGATGACAGAATGAGTTAGTCAGAGTGTACGCCGGGCCGAAAGAGGGATCACCTACCGCCCTGTTTCCAGCTTCTTCCTGCTCCTCTTAAGAAATTAGCCATAAACTATTCTGATGCCTTCCCCCACTGAGGCTGAACGTCTGGCACAACGTGCTGTCGAAGAATTCGACGTTCCGCAGGACGTTGCCATGAAGATGGTGCGTAAAGCGGTCAACGCCGAGAACATGGGGCATCATCTCAACCTGATCACCCTGCTTCAAGATGGCGGCTACCTCACCGAACAACAGGCCCAACAGCTCCGTCAACCCAGTGCCGATGCCTATGTGGCTGTGCCCGTTACCGAGCAGAAACTCACGGTTGACTTCTTTGATGACGAACACCCCAAAGTCATTGCCGGGTTCCAACTCAACAAACGGCTCGGCGGAGGCAGTATGGGGGCGGTCTACCTGGTCACCCAACTGCAAACCGGCCAGCGTTATGCCATGAAGGTGCTGGGTACCCAGTGGAGGCAGCACGAAACGCTCCTGGCCCGCTTTCAGCGCGAGTCGCAGCACGCCGCCAAGCTCAATCACACCAACATTGTTCGAGGCTTCTACGCCGGTACTGATCGGGATACGGATCGGCACTACTTCGTGATGGAGTATGTCGATGGCATCAGCGTGCAGACGCTTCTAGCCCAGCGCGGAAGGCTTTCCCCCAGCGTGGCGCTGCGGATCATCTGGGAAATTGCCCACGGCCTGGCCCACGCACATTCCAAGGGCATCATTCATCGGGACATTAAGCCGGCCAACATCCTGCTCGACCCTACCGGAGTAGCCAAGCTCACCGATTTCGGCCTTGCCAAGGATCGGTTCGGCAACGAAACCTCGCTGACTAAAACCAAGCAAGGGTTCGGCACGCCGTTCTATATGCCCTACGAACAGACAATCTCGGCCCGCAATGCTGATGCTCGCAGCGATCTCTTCGCCTTGGGAGCAACCCTCTATCAGATGCTGACCGGGCGACTTCCTTTTGAAGGCCAGACGCCGCTGGAAATCACAGAGAAGAAACAGATCGGCATCTATGCCCCCGCTTCGGAACTGGTGCCCAGCCTCAGCCCGATGATCGATACGCTGCTGGCCAAGCTGTTGGCCAAGAGGCCGGAAGACCGGTATCAGTCGGCCAGCGATTTGATCATCGCCCTGGACGAATCGAACCTGGTGCCCTTGTCGTTGAATTGGGAAGAAGCAACTTCCGATGCCCGTCCAAGCGTACATATCGCAGATCAGCCCACCAAACATGACGATGAACTGAGTGAGGAAAAATCGGAACGGTGGTGGTATCTCTTTTCTGGTCGGGTGGAGGGTAAGCTCATCTGCAAAAAGGCAGCCACCGAACAAATTGTAGCTTCGATCGACAAGAAAGACTTCACTCTCGATCAACTGGTCAGCCGTTCGCCTCGCGGTCCCTATCGCCCTCTACGTGATTTCATCGAGTTTCGCATGCCTCAGTCCCCCGAACCGCCACCGCCCCCGAAGATCACCCGCTGGCCTGGCTGGCTGGTCTTCCTGGCCTTTGCCTTGTTCTGCCTCGTCTTCATGTTGCTGCTCTGGTGGCAACTCCCCGAAGCAAAGAAATGACACACCCCTGGCTAGGTCGCCTGACGGTAGCTCTGGCTGCGGTGATGTGGAGCCTGAGCGGGTTCTTCATCACGCTGCTCACCAGGCCGCCGAGTTGGATGGGTGATGTGAAACCGGTTTCACCGGAGCAGATTGCCTGCTGGCGATGCCTCTTCGGAGCAGCATCGCTCCTGGTGTTGCTGCGACCCGCCATGATTCGCTGGCATCCCCTGATGCTCGTGATGGCGGGCAGCTTCGCCATCATGAACCTGTTATTTGTGATCTCCATGGCTGAAGGCGAAGTGGCCGCGGCGGCGCTGCTGGAGTACACCGCCCCCTTTTGGGTCTTTCTTGTTAATGTACTATTGCTCCGACGTGCTAAAGCGACCCAACGTGATTGGATCGCGCTGCTCATTGCTACCATGGGCATCGTGCTCATCGTTTTGGGACGGCTCCAAGCCGATCAACTCAAGGCGGCAGGGCAGGCACTCGGAGCCGGGATCACCTTTGCAGGCGTGTTGATTTGTTTGAGCATCCTCAACAGTTTCGCATCACCCTGGCTGGCGTTTGTCAATCAACTGGTCGCTGGGCTGGTTGCCTTGCCCTGGGCCATGACGACGCCCTGGCCGGAAGGTATTCAGTGGGTCATCCTGGCCTTCTTTGGAACGATTCAGGTAGCGGTGCCCTACTGGCTCATGTCGCATGCCATGAAGACGGTGCCCGCACATGAAGCGTCGTTGATCACGCTGCTCGATCCGCTGCTGGTCCCGTTTTGGGCGTTCTTAATTACATGGTCGATCCCGGCTGCCCCAACCTGGCTGGGAGGCATCGTCTTCCTGCTGGCATTGGTGATTCGATATCTGCCGGTTCGAGCAAAGTAGCTCAAAGATTACTGTGGCGGCACGGGAATTGTCGTGCCGGTGCTACCGAGCGGAGGTGCATTCGTCATGGGCGGAGGCGCTATGACATTACCCGAAGGCGCGATGGCTCCAGGCGGCGCAAATGTGGTTGGGGGAGCAGTCGTTCCAGCGGGTGGCACCGTCGTCATAGGTATCGGTGCCGAACCGATGGCATTGCCTCGCTGACGGAACTCATCAGCTTGCTGTTTCAGTTCATCACCCGATTTCTCTCGAGCTGGCTGCAATTGATAGGTAAACAGACGCTGGTCTCGTACTGTCCACGGCCCCAGCTCTGTAACGGCATCGATCCAGGGATACTGGTACCATTTGGGCGGCACCGGCTGTATCACTTCGAGCGGCTCGAAGCCGTCCTTGAAGAACGTGAACTTATAGTTGCCATAGTCGATGAAGGCATTGGTGGGGACGATGCAGGGCGTGGTTCCTACTTCAACGTTGTTCACGAAGAGCCTGGCACCTGGCGGATCGGTCATGACCGTCATGCGTCGGAAGACGCACCCTGTGCTCAGAAGGACCAGCAATAAGGGCAAAATGACTGCGAAACGCCTCATGGCGAATCCCCATCCTCGGTAAGCCGCAACGGAATGCGGAGTTCAGGACGGCCCATAACAAAGGTCGGAAACAACGTCAAGCTCAAGGCGAGTAAGGACTTAGGGGAGAAACATCGGGTAATGCAGGTAATTCTGGCCACCATCAGCTCCTTATCACTGTGCCAGGCCTCCACTTCGCCTTGCTCTCTCAGGAGCAGCAACTATATTAAGGTTTCAAAGAAATACCCTAGAGCCGGAGTACGCCTGAGATGAATGGCATCACGACCGATATCAAAGCGATGTTCCTCGAAAAAGATGATTGCGATGCGGGCACCGTGCAGCGTCTGCGGGATGGTCTCAGTCAAGGCCCTGCTCAGTACCGCGCCCTGCGTGAAGCTGTCGATGCCATGAAGGTCAAACTCGAAACGGGCGGCCCTCAGGTGAAGAAGTGGCATCTCAAGCTCGGCGTGGCCAACTGGTTCCTCGGTCGCACCGGCGATGCATCCAAACACCTGCACCAGGCTGATACCGCTCTCTCCCAGTTCTATCTGGGACGAGCGCTGGCACAGCTCAATGATATCGATGAGGCACACAAAGCGTTTGAACGTGCTGAGAAGATGGGCTACACCGCCACCCAGGTTCAACTTCAGCGGGCTGGTCTCTACCTGCATCAGAAGCACATCAAGCAGGCCAAGGAACTGATTCATAAGCTCGACAGCATGAGCAGCCACTCGGGCGAATATCACTTCCAGAAGGGTTGCTTGCTGCTGGAAGAAGGCGACAAGCAGAACGCCCTCAGCAGCTTCGAGAAGGCGATCGAAATCGACGCAAACCACACCGGCGCCCTCTTCCAGCTTGGCTACTACAACGATCTGGCCGGCAACGATGATGAAGCGATTGGCTTCTACGAACGCTGTGTCACCCAGTTGCCCGCCACCAAGGGTGCCCTCAACAATCTGGGTATCCTCTACGAAGACAACAATCAGTACGAGAAGGCTCACAACTGCTATCGGCAACTCAGCGAGGCATTCCCGAATGATCTCAAGTCGAAGCTCTTCCTCAAGGATGCTGACGCTTCCCGTGAGATGTTCTTCGACGAAGACGCTGAACGCCGCTTCGACAAGTTCTCCCAAGTGCTTGAAGTACCTGTGACCGACTTTGAATTGTCGGTCCGCAGCAGGAACTGCCTGAAGAAGATGAACATCCGCACGCTGGGCGACTTGACACGTGTCACCGAATCGCAACTGCTGGCCAGCAAGAACTTCGGCGAGACCTCGCTGGACGAGATCAAGGAAATGCTGACCGCCAAGGGGCTGCGACTGGGCCAGGCCCTCGAAGAAGGTGCCCGTTACGACCCACGTTTCCGCTCGAATCAGCCTCAATACTCGCCTGAAGAGCAGGAGGCGATGAACAAGCCCATCAGCGAACTCAACTTTTCGGTGCGTGCCCGCAAGTGCATGAATCGCTTGAGCATTGGCACCGTGGGCGAACTCATCCAGCGCACCGCTGATGAACTTCTCGAAATGAAAAACTTCGGCCAGACGTCGCTCGTGGAAGTGCGAGAGAAGCTGGTGGAGCTGAACCTCAAGCTGCGCGGGGACTAATTCCTTGTTTTTTGCTCCGAAGGAGCATTCGATATTAGCCAGGCCCGGAAGGGCCTGGTTGCATGTTGTAAGAAGTATCAAGCTCCGAAGGAGCGTCCGATTTGCAGAGGATCGAGCGCTCCTTCGGAGCTTGTTGTTGAGGCCTCTCTTTCCAGGCCCTTCCGGGCCTGGCTAACATCGAACGCTCCTTTGGAGCGAAGACCCGCCAATCATGCCCCCTCTTTCCTTTCAACTCCTGAAAGCCGATGGCCTTGCCCGCCTGGGCAACGTCACCACGCCGCATGGCGAGTTCGATACTCCCATGTTTATGCCGGTGGGCACGCAGGCTACGGTCAAGGGTCTCACTCCACAGATGGTAGCAGAGTGTGGGGCGAAGATCATCCTCGGCAACACCTACCACCTCGCCCTGCGGCCCGGTCCCGACATCATCGCTGAGATGGGCGGCCTGCATAAGTTCATGAACTGGCCCGGAGCGATCCTCACCGATTCGGGTGGCTATCAAATCTTCAGCCTGGCCACGCAGCGGAAGATCACCGACAAGAGCGCTGTTTTCCGTTCCCATATTGATGGGGCGCTGCTCGAACTCTCTCCCGAATCAGCAGTCGATATCCAGGAGAAGCTTGGCTCCGATATCGCCATGGTGCTCGATGAATGCCCTCCGGGGTTAGCCGAGCCTGAAGTGGTTCGAGAAGCCATGCGGCGGAGCATCCTCTGGGCCAAGCGTTGTCAGGAGGCTCATCGTCGCAGCGATCAGGCACAGTTCGCCATCGTGCAAGGGGGTCTCAATGCCCAGTGGCGTGTCGAGTGTGCTGAGGAACTGAAGAAGCTCGATTTCCCCGGTTACGCCCTTGGTGGCTTCAGCGTTGGTGAACCGACCAAAGCGATGCTCAGTGTTCTCGGCGAAGTTGCCGCTGCCCTGCCTGTCAACAAGCCCCGCTACCTGATGGGGGTGGGCAAACCGGAAGATATCCTGGCAGCCATCGCTCGTGGCATCGACATGTTCGACTGCGTGATGCCCACCCGTAATGGACGCAACGCCCAGGCCCTCACGTGGGATGGTACGTTACGGCTGCGGAACGCGGTGCATAAACGCTCGGAGCTGCCTCTCGATCCGAAGTGCCAGTGTTATACCTGCCGTCATTTCACCAGGGCCTACCTGAATCATCTGTTCCATGCTGACGAAATGCTGGGGCCAACGCTGATTTCCCTGCACAATGTCCATTTTTACCTCGATTTAGTGGCCCAGGCTCGTAAAGCCATTCTTGAGGGCCGATACACTTCGTTCCTGAACGAGAACCTTGTCCGTTGGCACAGTGCCACTTACAATGAAAAGTCCGAGGAAGTCCACGAAACGCCTTGATTTGGATACCATGATCGATTCCGTACTCTCTCTCTTTGCCCAGGTCGCCGGTGGTGGCGCTGCACCGGCTCAAGGTGCCCCTGAAGGCGGCCTGGGAGGAATGGCCCAGCCCCTGATCATGTTTGGCATTCCGCTGGCACTGGCGTGGTTCATTCTGCTCCGCCCGGCTCAAAAGCAGGAGAAAGAACGCAAGAAGGCGATCTACCTGATCAAGCGTGGCGATGATGTAACCTTCGCCGGCGGACTTCTTGGCACGGTGGCCGGCATCAAGGAAAAGAACCCCGGCACCCCAGGCGATAACGACGAAATCACGGTGAAAGTCATCGACAGCAAACTTCGCGTCCTCCGGTCCAGCATTTATGCCATCGTCCCGGCCAGCGAAGAAAGCAAAGATACTGTCACAGCATGATCTGTCGCCATTAACTATTGACCCTTCGCCAGCCCTCGGGCCTACCCTCGAGGGCTGACTAGCCTGACATCCTTCACACACTACCTCTAGCCCCAATTGAGACAATGGAAGCACTGATTTATCTTCTGGTTCTGGTCGTTCTCGTCGTCGGCCTGAAACTGCTTTACACTCGATTGTTCCCCGGTTTCGAATGGCGGTTGCTGCTGGTCACCGTACCAGTCATCATCTCCATCTGGATCACAGTGGTGGCCTACCGCAATTCCAACGATCCGACAGCGACCGGCAAGCGCTTCACGCTGGGAGTCGATCTGGCGGGCGGTTCGATCCTGGTCTACGAAGTGGACCCATCCTTCTGGGACAAGCAGTCTCCAGAATTTCGGAACACGTTTAACGCTGACCAGTTGGCTTCCCGCATCAAGACCCGTGTCGATCCGAGCAACTTACTGGAGACGACCATTCGCCCCATTCAGGGCGATGCCAGCCGCCCGCCCCGTGTCGAAATCGTGCTGCCGATTAGTAACGATCCCAAGAACACCAACAGCGCCGGCAAGATTCAAGACATCAAGCGTTTGATCCAGCAGCAGGGCCAGCTCGAATTCCGCATCCTGGCTCACAACAACAGCATGCCCCAGTTCAACGATAAGGACGCTATCAATGCCGCCAAGACGCAACTCGTCGGCAAAGCTGATGATCTGGTGCTGCCCGGCAAATCGATGCCGCCGATTGAAGGTTACAAGGATGATTACGAATGGATCGAAATGCATCCCAGCGAAATCACTGCCGTGAAATTCGATGATACGACTCCTGAAGGGTTTCACATGGTGGGCGACTATGCCTACTTTAGCGCTCCTCATCAGCGCACCCCCCTTCTGGATGAGAAAGAGAAAAACCTGGGCAGGCATTTTGTCCTGACTCGCAAGTCCATCCCGGAAGCTCATGTCACTGGCGATAACCTCGAACCGGCCTCCATCCGACCTGATTTTCAAGACGGTGGGTTTGTTGTTCACTTCAACATCAAGTCAGATGCTCAAGATCGCTTTTTTCAACTCACGCAAGAAGTGAAAAAGCAGATGGCCATCATGTTCGACGGCAAGATCATCTCTGCTCCGCAACTTCAGGCACGGCTAAGCAACGGCGGTGTCATTACCATGGGCTCCGGAAAAGATAACGAGAAGCGTAGCATTGATTTGGGCCGTATTCTACAAGCCGGCTCTCTCCCTGCCGCTCTACGGCCTGAACCTGCCAGCGAAATGACGATGGGGCCTGGTCTCGGTGAAGATACCATTCGCAAGGGTACCTGGGCGGTCGGTGGAGCCTTCCTCGCTGTCGTTATCTTCATGCTCTGGTATTACCGCTTTGCCGGCCTCGTTGCCGTCATCGCTCTGTTTGTCAACTTGCTGCTGACGGTCGCCTTCCTCGTATTTGCCAACGCTGCCATCACCCTGCCCGGCCTCGCCGGTCTCGTGCTCATGCTCGGTATGGCTGTCGATGCCAACGTGCTGATCTATGAACGTTTGCGTGAGGAACGGGAACGTGGCGCCAACCTGGCCCTGGCGATCCGCAACGCTTATGATCGTGCCTTCCCCACCATCATTGACACTCACTTAACCTCGATCTTCACCGCCGTCGTGCTCTACGTGGTGGGAACGGATCAGCTAAAAGGCTTCGGCGTCTCATTGACAATGGGCCTGGTGATCAGTCTCTTTACCAGCTTGTATATGACGCGTCTGATCTTCGACATCGCCTTGAGCCGCAACTGGATCAAAAGCCTCAGCATGTCCAAGTTGTTCAGCAAGCCGAACATCGATTTCATGCGGGTGCGCTACTACTGGTTCACGGCTACCATTATCCTGTCAATCCTGGGATTAGCGCTGTTCCTGATGCGTGGCGATGAGGGACTCAACATCGATTTCACTGGCGGCACAGCTTATACTTTCCAATTCAAATCACCCAAGACGACAAGCGAAGTACGCACCGCTGTGCTGACTAAGCATACCAAAGACGAATTGCCTGAGCCAGCGGTCGATGCGCTCTATCGTGATGCGACAGTGGGCGCCGGGGCAACCACCGAGTTCACCATTCGTACCACGAATAAAAACCCCGTTCTTGTTCGGAAGACCATTGAAGACCTTTTCAAGAATGACCTGCTCTACGTAGAGGCGAAACCGAACGCGATCGCCACTGTTCCTGCCGACAAGCAGGATAAGAACAAACTGGATAAGTCTTTCGAGATTGCCTTCACCAATAAGCAACCCCCTGCTGAGGAAGTGGCCAAGTTTGTCAGCAAGTGGTTTGCCGAACATGTTCCTGGCAGCAATAAGGAGAACTACGAAGTCAAAGGTGCGAAACCGGGCAGTCGGCCGGGCAGTTTCGAGAGCGTGGCAGTGCAATTCAAGCTACCGCCCGAGCAACAAGCCCTGGCAAATGAACTGGTCAACTATGTCGTTCAGCAGTTCAGCGTGCCCGTCTCCGACCGGTTGGAGAACTTTGACAGTCAATTGGCGAGCGAAACCCAGGGCAAGGCAATCACCGCTATTCTGCTCTCCTGGCTGGCCATCGTCGGCTACCTTTGGTTCCGGTTCGGCAACTGGACGTTCGGCGTAGCCGCGGTGCTCTGCCTGGTACACGATCTGATGTTCACGGTCGGCCTCATTGCCGCCTGTCATTACATCGTCGCCCTGTTTGGCAACGTGCTGCTACTCGAAGACTTCAAGCTCGATCTCCCCGCGGTCGCCGCCCTCTTGACCCTCGTTGGCTACTCGGTCAACGACACCATCGTGGTGTTCGACCGTATCCGTGAGACACGAGGCAAGAATCCGGAACTGACGCCGACCATGATTAACGACAGCGTCAACGGAACCCTGAGCCGAACCATTTTGACTTCATTGGTCACCTGGCTCGTGGTCGTGGTGCTCTATATCTTCGGCGGTGAAGGGGTAAAGCTCTTCGCCTTCGTGATGGTAGTTGGCGTGATCATCGGAACCTACAGTTCGATCTTTGTCGCCAGCCCGCTGTTGCTGCTCCTCGGCGAAGGCCAGTTGAAGAAGGCGACTCCTCCCGCCAAGGGCACTGGCGGCACGGGCAAGAAGCAGTTGCAGCCGGCATAGTCTTTATCCGCTCTCCAATTGAGAGAGGGTACCAGGGAGGGCGAAGCTCCTGCTGAGCTGGCGAGCGATTGCAAACGGCTCGGCAGGAGCCTCGCCCTCCTTATTTAACTTCTGATAAATCGCTCATCGGGGCACTCTACGCTTCTCGGCTTAAGAGATTCGGTGTAGAGTGAAGGTATCTATTGCTTTCGTCGCTCACGGGTGAGTTATGGCACGAGCCTTCTCAGTATTGGTTCTCGTCGTCTGTGCTGCGTTAGCATTCGCGGATGATCCAGTCAAATCGGCCCAGTCGCCTGATACGCCCAGCAGCCTGGTCGTTGCTCAGCAGACCGTGCAGCAGAAGCTGGCCCAGGCCGAGACCAGGCGGACTGCCCAGCGGCTGGAGGCGATGCTTCGAGTTTTGTCCTACCATCAACTCGATGCAGCGGCCGAGCAGAAGATCATCAACGAAGCAGCCTCTGCCCTGCGTGGCCTCAGCCAGCAGCAGATGGAAGAGATCATCAAGAACTTCAGCACCGCTTCGCAGGCCAAGACGCTGGCAGAGATGGATAAGCAGCTGGACCAGGCACAGGACAAGCATCGTGTCGTGCTCGATCAGATTCGGCAATTGCTGGCCCGTTTCGAAATGGTGCGCAACGTCGAACAAGCTGCTCAACGGTTCGATAAACTCGCCGTGGAACAGGGCCAACTCAAAGACCGAGTTCTGCAATCGGAACAGCAACGCCGTGCCCAGACCAACCAGCGGCGGGGCATGCGTCCTGAGTCTCCCCAACAGCATGCGCTTCGCCAGGATGACCTTGCCCGTGAATCGGATGCGGTGCTGCAGAAACTCCACGAGATTCAAAACGACATCCCCGATGAACTGAAGCCCCGGCTGGAGAAGGCCTTCGAAATCGCCAACGAACGCCACATGCTCAATGTGATGCGCGATGCCGCCAACCATTTGCGTTACCGCAATCAACAGGAAGCCGAAGACCGGCAGATTCAGGCCAAGAACGATCTTGAACGATTGGCCCGCACCCTGCGGACGCCTTCCGATAAGCTTGGCGTGCTACAGGAGGCTCGTGATCGGGTGCAGAAGCTGCTCGAACAGCAGAACGCCCTGAAGGATCAGAGTGTCACTGCCAAAGACCCCCGTCAGGCTGATGCCAAAAAGGAACCGCTCAAGGAACGTGAACAAACGGCGGCCCGCAAGTCAGCCAGGCAGGCTGAGGTGATGGTGCAGACACGGGATGTCAAAGAACTCCTCACGGAGATCGCCAAGGATACTGCACAAACCCTGGAACAGTCCGCTGCCAACATGCAGGCAGCCAAGGATCAGTTGCGAGCCTCGCAGCAGCAACAGGCACTGGAACCCCAGACCAAAGCCGCTGAGAAGCTGGCCGAGGCCAAGAAGCAGCTTGATGAACTCGTCGTCGCTGAGGAGAAGAGCCAACGCGATCCATTGGCTGCCTTGCAGCGAGCGATGGAGCAGATCGACAAGATCATCGCCGAGCAGAAGGCGCTCCAGCATAAGAACAAGGAATCGATCCTGGCCAAGAAGCCCACCGAGCTGAAGCCCACTGCCCCGAAGCAGCAGAACCTGGCCCAGAAGACAGAAGAAATCGTCGCCAAGCCGCTGGCTGCCAAGGCTGAGACCAAGCAGATGATCCAGAACGCCGCTGAGGCGATGCACGCCGCCTCAGAGCAATTGCACGCTCAGGAAGGCGAATCGGCCATCAAACAGCAGGATAAGGCTCTGGCTGACCTGGCACAGGCCAAAGCAGCCCTTCAGGCCGAAGCACAGGCGATGGCTGAACGCCGTGAGCAGATCGAGCAACTCGAAAAGGCAGGCAAGAAGCTGGACGATATCATTCAGAAGGAATCTGAGATTCATGACGCAGCCAAGCAGTTAGACAAGCAGGAGAAGGCCCCTGCCCGTGCCGCTTCGAGTGAGAAACTGGCTCAGCAGCAGGATCAAGCGAAAGCCCAAACTGATGAACTAGCCAAAGACTTGAAGAAGACTGCCCCGGATGCTTCCAAGAAGTCTGCCTCAGCAGCAGAGAAGATGAACGACGCCTCGAAGGCTTTGAAGGCAGATCAGTTGCCGCAGGCCGCGACCGAATCGCAGAAGGCTCTCGATCATCTGGATCAGGCCAAGAAGAGTCTGAACGATACGCTTTCCGAGAAGCAGGCTGAGGAAGCAGCAGCCGAGGCGATGCAGAACCCTGACAAGATTCAGCCCGGCGAGGCAGCCGTGCATGTGGCTAAGGCCCTGATGGAGAGCAAGGAAGCGGCTAAGCAGTCGGCCCAGGCGGCGAAAGACCCGGCTCAATCGAGCCAATCGATGAAGCAATCCGAAGCAGCCACCAAGTCGGCCCAGGCCGCCATCGATCAGGCTCGGGCCATGTCGCCCCAGAACGTGCAGCCCTCGCTGGGTCAGGCTCGTCAGCAGCTCAATCAGGCTCAGCAGAACCTCAAGAACAACACGCCGAGCACTGCCCAGAAGAACCAGGAACAGGCAGCCGCCCAACTCAACCACGCGCTGCAAAGCCTACAGCAGATTCAGCAGGCTATGGACAAGATGCAGGGCGATCAACAAAACGCCCAGAACCAGTCCGAGAAGGGCAAGGAAGGGGAGAAAGGCCAGCAACAGACTAAAGGCAAACCGCAAGACGGTCAGGCGAAGAATGACAAGACAGCCCAGAACGATAACAAAGACAAGAACCAGACAGGCGACCCCTCGCAGAACGGCGAACGGGATGGCAACGCCAAAGCGGAAAAGGGCGATGTCAAAGGAAAGAGCACGTTCGTCAACCTGCCGGCCCGCCAGCGTGAACTCATCATGCAGGCCTTGAGTGAAAAGCTGCCTCCTGAGCATGCCGCTCAGATTCAGCGTTACTTCGAGAGCATCGCCGGCGGTAAGCCAGCGGGCGAGACGAAGAAGAAGTAACATCTCGTTCCCAGGCACTGCCTGGGAACGCACTGCCTGCGAGGCTCCGCCTCGCTGCGAAGGCAAGAACCAGGTTTCCGTTCGCTGTGGGACATGAGGCAGAGCCTCACTTGCAGTGCGTTCCCAAGCGGAGCTTGGGAACGAGTTGTAATGCTGTGAATGAGGATGTGCCATGTTTCTGCGATCCATACTGCTGTCATCACTTCTGGTGCTCCCGCTGATGGCAAGTCAGGGAGAGAAACAGGCTGAGAAAGACAAGCAACACGATAGCGTCAAGCTCAGCCCTGCTGGGAAGCTCGCCTGTAAGAAAGCTCTCGCCTGGCTGGCCGGCAAGCAGAACCCCGATGGCTCGTGGAGTGAATCCCGCTATCCGCACAACACCGCCATCACTGCTTTCGCCCTGCTCTCCTTCATGTCACAGGGCCACGTTCCTGGTCAGGGCGAGTATGGTCCTGTCGTTGCCAAAGGGGCCAAGTTCCTCGTCAGTTCCGGACGGCCCGAAGGTGATGGCTACCTCGTCGGTCGTGGCGGCAACATGTATTGCCACGGCATGGCTACACTGGCGCTGGCTGAACTCTACGGCATGACGCATGATGATGAACTCAAACCAGTCCTGGATAAGGCCATCGACCTGATGATACGCTGCCAAAGCCCGCAGGGTGGCTGGCGCTACGATCCCAATCCTCACGATGCCGACATCTCCGCGACCATCATGCAGGTGATGGCCTTGCGTGCCGCCAAGAACGGCGGCCTGAATGTGCCCGACGTGGTGATGCAACGGGCGCTGCAATATGTTGAAGCCTGCCGAGACCCCACTTCCGGCGGTTACAACTATCAGCCCGGCCAGAAGCATCCAGGCTTCGCCCGCACTGCAGCCGGGGCCTGCATCCTGCAACTGTGCGGCAAGTATGATCACGAACATGTCGCCAAGGCTGTCGAGTTCCTGCAAAAGGATACGACCCGTGAACGCCGGTTCCGGGCAAGAGAATACTTCTGGTATGGCCATTATTATGCTGCTCACGCCATGCACATCGTTGGCGGTGAAGCCTGGAAGAACTGGTATTCTGATATCGTATCGGTGCTGCTGCCCCGCCAGTCCGAGAGCGGCGCCTGGGAATCGCAAGACCTGGAGGGCAATCCTCCAGGTCCGATCTATCAAACGAGTATTGCGGTAATTATTCTGTCAACGCCGCTGAGCTACTTGCCCATTTATCAGCGTTGATCATTTTCGACCAGCATCGGGCCGGCGTCGGCAGCCTTGCGTGAACCCTTGAAGACCTGGGCGTCGGGCATCGTGTCCGTCTGGAACATTTCCTGATCGTGTACTGAGAAGATGTGGCTGTCAGTCAGAATATCCGGAGTGGTCTCCAGTGCGGATTCTTCACTATAGGAATAGCGGGGCACCGATGAAACAGTCGTCAGCCCCGGCAACACCGGACGGGGAAGTGGAGGAGGAACTGGTGAAGTTGCAGGACGTGGTGCTTGTGGCACGGCATTCGTCGTCACCACCGAAGCGGACAACGTGCTCGCCGCCGCACCCTGCAGGTGGAATCTGAAGCCGAGCGGACCCACTTCGAGAGTATCGCCATCCTTGAGTTCATACTCGCCGCCAATCAAGAATCGTTGATTGATGATAGTGCCATTGCTGCTGGCATAGTCGCGGAGAAACACACGTCCATCGGGATGGCTGACGATAGCACAGTGCAGCCGACTGATATCGGTGCTGGCTGGACGGAGATGACACATGGCATCACGACCAATGCGAAACTCCTGAACGATGATCGGAACTACTTTTCCGTGATTCGTTCCGCCAACGACGAGCAATGACTTCTGCATGTGACACCTGGCTCAGTTCGAGATTACTTGCTTTACCGGGGGCGAGCCGTGCAGTGGGTTTATCTTAACAGAACAAGATTCTGTTTACCACTGAAATTGCTTCAAAAGCTCAGAAACGGCTTTCATGCCTTCATTCTGGCTCGATTTGCTCACAATCGCTCTCATTTTCACTTTCCAGCGATCCTTGGCATCGGGGCCAGCATCGAACAGGTAGATCACACCCACCTGCTTGCCGTTGCGGTCTGGCCCTTCTGTCAGTTCGATCACCGAAACCGATTTGTTGTCGATGGTGATCGGCTCTTTTTTGACGACCTTGTCCTTGCCATAGCTTTGGATCAACTGGTTGAGTTCGAGTTCAACCGCTTCATCGAACTTGATGTCCTGGAGTTTCGACCAGGTGACCATAACATCGGTCCCGGCGAAGGCCTTGTGCAGCGCGACGTGAGGCTGGCGGACGGTGCCCTTGGTATCGACGACCTCCCAATCCTTGCTGACCTTGAGTGAACTCTTGGAGGCTTCATGACGAAAGGTGTCGCCGTCCCGGGTCAGGCCCGCGGGTGGCTGGGCGACCAGCACGGTGCAGCAGCAGGCCAGCGAAAGTGTGAATATTACATGTCGAAGGTTCACAGATGCTCTCCCTACGGATTAACGCAGTGTCTTAGAGGTTGACCAGCGAGGCCGGCCAGTAAGTTTTCAGCGGCGATGGTCGCCATCGCATTGCGGGTCTGCACCGTCGCGCTGGCAATGTGCGGCACGACGATGATATTTGGCAGACGCAGCAGTTGATTGTTCGAATCCGGTGGTTCCGGGTCGGTAACGTCCAGCCCCGCAGCGAAGAGTGTGCCATTCTTTAGAACTTCGTACAAGGCCGATTCGTCATGAATCGGACCACGGGCCGTATTGATGAAGACGGCGGTCTTCTTCATCTGCTTAAACCTTGCGGCATTAAAGAGATGTTTCGTCGAGGGATTGAGGTCGACATGCACTGAAACGAAGTCGCTTTCAGCGAGCAGCTGGTCGAGTTCGACCTTCCTCGCGGTAAGATCTTTCTCAGCACCTTCATGACGATGGACGTCAGAGTAGAGCACCTTCATACCCCATCCACCATGACAGCGTTTGGCCATGGCGTACCCAATGCGTCCCATGCCGACGATGCCGATGGTCTTGCCGACGAGATCGAGGCCGATGTGGCCGAGCGGTTCCCAGGTCTTCCAGTCGCCTGATTGGGAGTAGAGATGCCCTTCTACGATCCGGCGAGCGGCACCGATGAGCAGGCAGAAGGCAATATCAGCGGTGGCATCGGTAAGCACACCCGGCGTATTGCCGACACGCACCCCACGGGCGGTTGCGGCGGGCACATCAATGTTGTTGTACCCGACAGCGAAGTTGCTGACGACTTTGAGCTTGGGGCAAGCAGCCAGGAAGGGAGCATCGATCTTATCGGTCAACAGGCTGAGGATGCCTTCGCACTCTTTCGACCGGGCCACCAGTGTTTCATAGGGTGGAGGCAATGGATCGGGCCAGAGATCAACCGAACAGCGATTGGCGAGGAGAGCCAGGCCTGCTTCCGGAATACGGCGCGTTACGAAGACACGGGGCAAAGCCACGAAGAAGCTCCAGGAAAGTTCTGGTTAGTAGTCATCACACTTCGTGTGATGATCGGGTGCTCACCATCACGCAGAGCGTGATGGCAAATATCATTCCCTGATTGTAAACCAAGAGCAGTACAATGTCATTGCCAAGCTGAGCCAGATCGGACTGAAGTGGGGCTTCCCAGGCGGTAAACCATGCACAATAAGCACGAAAGTGGGCGTTTCCAGGCACAGGCCATCTGGCGTGCCGGGGTCGAAGCTGTGCAACCGCGACAATGTATTCCGCACGAACTTGCCCTTCTGGAAGAATCGGTGAGAGGCTGGTCGCCTGATCGAAGCTACCTGATTGTCGGTGGAGGCAAGGCTGGGGCGGCGATGGCCCAAGCGACTGAGGCGTTTCTCTTGGGTAAAAGTATCCCGCCAGAC
The DNA here is from genome assembly GCA_035430005.1 of Gemmatales bacterium. Classification (GTDB taxonomy): domain Bacteria; phylum Planctomycetota; class Planctomycetia; order Gemmatales; family HRBIN36; genus JAEUIE01. Next base: position 12,119 of record DAOMFV010000025.1, on the reverse strand, counting down.
AAGATCACCGGCTGGGTCAATGTGCCCGAAGGATCACAACCCACCAAGCTTCAATGCGTTCATCTCCACCCTGCCCGACCGCCTGGCTACAACTTCCCGACTCCCGAAGCGGTGATGGGCACCGAGAAGATGCTCAAGCTCATCGATGGTGCCTCTGACGATGCGATCATCCTTTGCCTGATCTCCGGGGGTGGATCAGCAATCTTGTGCGCTCCGGTACCTGGGGTACCGCTGAAAGACAAAGTGCATGTCAGCAAGCAACTTTCAGCAGCAGGGGCAACCATTACCGAACTCAATGCCGTGAGGAAGCACTTATCCCTCTTCAAAGGCGGACAGTTGGCCCAGCGCTGCTTTCGTTCCGGAGCCACCCCGAAGAAACAGTTGCTCAGCCTCATCATCTCTGATGTCATCGGCGATCCGCTGGATGTCATCGCTTCCGGCCCGACGGCACTTGATCCGACGACGTTTCAGGATGCTCTTGCAGTGCTGCAAACCAAGGGGCTGATGGAGAAAGCTCCCCGATCGGTTATTGAATACCTACAAGCTGGAAAACGGAGTGAGCATATTGAAACGCTCAAACGATTGCCTTTCACTGAATCTCAACTGATACATCGCCTGGTAGCCAGCAATCAGAAGGCGATCGATGCCGCGACCCAGATGGCTGAATCGCTTGGCTACGAAGTCGTTGAGTACAGCGACAAACGTGAACATGATACAACCTCGCTGGCAACCTACTTTGCTGATCAGATAACGAGCTATGCTGGTCTGAATCCCATTTGCCTGATCAGTGGCGGCGAGACGACGGTGAAGCTGCCACCGAATCACGGCAAGGGAGGTCGAAATCAATCGTTCGCTTTGGCTTGCCTTTCACAGTTGGGATTGTTGTCTGATGGCAATGATGCTCAGCTTGAGGGCATCACCATCCTTTGTGCCGGCACCGATGGCGAAGATGGTCCGACCGATGCAGCAGGGGCATTTGCTGACCTGGAGGTCCTCGAATCAGCCAGACAGCAGGGTTTGTCTTTGCAAGACTATCTAGACCGGCAGGATGCATACCCCTTCTTTGAAGCGACGGGTGGACTGTTCAAAACGGGTCTGACTGAGACTAATGTCATGGATTTGCGAGTGGTTTTGATCAATTCTCAGCATTAGGCACATCTTAGCAACCTTCTGCGTTAATCTGCGTAATCTGCGTTTCGATGATTAGAACGCAGATTATGCAGATGTTCGCAGAGAAGTACCATGCGCAAGTCACTATCCCTCCTGCGTCTGAAGGGTGTCTGGGCTGAAAAGACGGCCTAGAGCCAATTTCGTTCTCCCGGTATGATGCCCACCCAGAACCAACACACGAACCACATCGTGTAGGAAGATCAGGAGTTTCTCGATGTCGTCTCTCAAAATCATTCACAGGCTGTTCCAGTGGAGTATCGTTCCACTCGGCGCAGCGCTCATCAGCGTAGCCACCATACAGCCAGCCAGCCAGGCCCAACCTCCTTCCGGTGATACCAATGCCGGTGTCACTGCCGCCGAACAACCAGCCGGCACCACCGTGCTGACCCGTGGGCCGATCCATGAAGCTTTTGGGCAGCCGACCATCTTCAACCCCAAGCCAGGCTTGCAGATACCAAAGAAACCACCGGCCCCTGTTGAAGAGCTTCCACCCGATGAGAAGCCCGAAGGGGACAATGTCTCCTGGATCGGAGGCTACTGGAGCTGGGATGAAGAGAAGAGCGACTTCATGTGGATCAGCGGGTTCTGGCGAGTGCTGCCTCCCAGCAGACAGTGGATGCCAGGCTACTGGAACGAAACGGGCGGACAGTTTCAGTGGGTAAGCGGCTACTGGGCCTCCGCACAACAGAAACAACAGGAGTTTATCCAAGAAGCACCGAAAGATTCACTGGAACAGGGCGCTCCCCCCATCACTACAGCTCCTTCGCCAGACTCCATCTGGGCACCTGGCACCTGGGTCTATCGTGACTCCCGGTATCTCTGGAGACCAGGCTACTGGGTCGTCAATCAACCCGGCTGGGCATGGGTACCAGCGACCTATATCTGGACGCCTTCCGGCTATATCTTCGTTGAAGGGTACTGGGACTGGTCGATCCGCCGTCGTGGTATCATCTTCGCGCCTTGCTATTTCGATTACGCTGTCTGCTATCGCCCTGGATTTTACTATCGCCCGGCGGTGTGCCTGGATATCGAACTCATCACACCCCACTTCTTCTGCCGGCCGGCTTATGGCCACTATTACTTCGGCGACTACTACGCCACCAGCTACCTGAGCATCGGCATTACACCATGGTTCAATTTCACATACGCCCGTGGCAGCCGGTTCTACTCCTGCGATTTCGCCTACTACGAGTGCCATTATCGCCGAACAAATCCGAACTGGTCGGTGGAGATTCGCCTGGGCTACGATCGCTGTCGAGATAATGTAGCCTATCGCCCGGCTCGTACTTATGTGGCCCAGCAGACGATCATCAACAATACCACCATCGTCAATAACAAGACGGTGATCAATAACAACACCACCATCAACAACAATGCCGTAGCTATGGCCAAGCCGATGAAGACCTACACGGCAACGATGGCCAAGAGCGCTGATGCCCCGATGAAGTTCGAGAAGATCAACGATGCCAAGGCTCGTGACTTCGGCAAGACGGCCACCGAGATTCGCAAGGTGGGCGTCGAACGGGTCGCCATGGAGAAATCGGTCACGACCGGCTCGACGGCGGGCACCAACACGACGGTTCGTACAATGAACATGCCAAGCTCACCGATTGTTTCCAAGATGGCTACCACGAGTACAGGTACCGGTGTCGATGCCAAGAACGTCAATGTGGGCAGCATCAGTGGCGGAGCCAGCAAAACGCCTCCCCCATTGCCTGGCAACAGTGGCATCAAGACTCTCAGTGGCGCTACTGGAACAGGAACGACAGGTACCGGCTCGACTTCCGGCCAATCGAAGATGGATACTTCCAAGACTGGCACCGGCTCAACTGGCGCCACGGGTACTGGCTCGACAGGCACCAGCGGTTCCAGCGGCTCTACTGGTAGCCGAATACCGCCAGTTAAGATCGACCCGCCCGCCAAGGGTTCTGGCTCGACTTCCGGCACCGGCTCTAAAGGTTCAGGCAGCAGTTCCGGCAACTCTAAGAGTGGGAGCAGCTCTTCGGGCAACAAGGATAAGGAAAAGGGGAAGCCCTAATCTGGAGCCAGAAGCCAGAATCAAGGAGCCAGAATAACGCAAGCCCCATTCCACATTGGAATGGGGCTTTCTTGTTTTTCACATTCTGGCTACTGGCTTCTTGCTCCTGACTCCTTGCCATTAATCCACATACGGATCAGCGCCGAGTTCCTTGAGCACTTCCTGGCGCTGCTTCTCGTAGACCATCAGATCGACACGCTGCTTGTAGTGCTTGTTTTCCATTTTACGTTGAGCGACCTCGAAGAGTTGCTGGTAGGATTGCCAATCGTTCCGTTTGCCGGCCTTCCCCGTTTCTTTGAGCTGATCGTACCTGTCGTGGCCCAGAGCTTCGAGGAGTTCATCCTCCAGACAAAGGAAGAACTGACAGCTTCCGGGATCGCCCTGCCGCCCGGAACGACCGGCTAATTGCCGATCAACTCGGCGGGCATCGTGCCTTTCAGTCCCCAACACGTGCAGGCCGCCTGCCTCAGCGACTCCACGGCCCAGCTTGATATCGGTGCCACGGCCGGCCATGTTGGTAGCGATGGTCACCGCACCCGGTTCGCCCGCCTTGGAGACCACCTGGGCTTCCATTTCATGATGCCGGGCATTGATGATCTCATGCTTGATATCGAGAGCTTTCAGTTTCTCGCTGAGCCGTTCCGATTTCTCGACTGAACGAGTACCGATCAGCACCGACCGGCCCTTGCTGATGAGTTCCTGAACGTTCTGAGCGACCGCTTCGAACTTGGCATCTTCGGTGGGGAAGACTTTGTCGGGGTACTGCTCACGGATCATGGGTCGATTCGTGGGGATGGCTACGACGGGCAGCTTATAGACTCGGGCAAACTCCCGTTCATTGGGATGAGCTGTACCGGTCATGCCAGCCAGCTTCTTGTAGAGCTTGTAGAAGGCCTGGAAGGTGACCTGGGCCGCGTGGTCGCTGGCCATCGTCACCTGCACGCCTTCCTTGGCTTCCACCGCCTGATGCAGCCCCTCACGCCAATGCCGGTCGGGCATGCGGCGGCCAGTGTACTCATCGATGATCACGATCTTCTCTTCGTGAATCATGTAGTGCTGATCTAATCGATAACGGACATGAGCGAAGATTGACTTCTCCACCGCCTCAAAGAGCTTATCCATCGCATGGGAGTGCTCGCCGGTGGGGGGATTGCTGTACCTGCAAAAGTGTCTGCCTACTTCGGTCAGTTCGATCTTCTGCTTCTTGAGATCGACAGTGAAGTGCTCACCATACTTGCATTGCCTGGCAACTTTATCTGCCCAGTAGTAGACGACGCTTTCCTCGGCTGTCGCGGGCCGGCTGGCGGTGCTGATGATAAGCGGCGTACGTGCTTCGTCGATGAGGATGCTGTCCGCTTCATCGACGATGGCGTAGTAGAAGTCGCGCTGCGTGTTGGCATCGTTCTGCCTGCGGATTTCCTCAGCTCCGCCATCAGGGTCCCAGGCACGGTAGAAGGGCAAGCCGCCCGTCTGCCCCTGGCCACGTACTTTGAGGCGGTCACGGAGGAAGTCGAACCCGAACTCGGACGCCATGCCATAGGTAATGTCTTTGCGATAGGCATCGTAGCGTTTGTCGTCGGGCATCTTCATTTGCAGAACGCCGCCCGAGACGCCGAGCATTTCAAAGATGGGATAGTTCAGTTCATAATCACGTTTGGCCAGGTAATCGTTGACTGTGGCGACGTGAACGCCTTTGCCGGTGAGGGCGTTGAGGTAGGTAGGCAACGAAGCTGTCAGTGTTTTGCCTTCACCGGTGGCAAGTTCAGCAAGAGCGCCATAATGCAGGACGAGGCCGCCGGCCAGTTGCACGTCGTAGGGCCGCATGTTGACAGTGCGTTTGGCAGCAACACAGACGAGGCCAAAGGCTTCGGGTACCATTGCATCGAGGCTTTCACCACCCCGTGCCCTGCCCCGCAACTTCTGGCTGGTTGATTTGATCTCCGCTTCGCTGAGCTTCTCGTAAATGCCTTCCCAATGGCGGATGGCGTCGATCTGTAGCGATGCCTTCGACAGACGACGCTTGGACTTCGTGCCGAAGTATTGACGAAACCGGTGAACGATGGAGAGACCCAACCGACTCATAAACATCCTTGCACGAAACGAAGCTGCTGGCGGACATTGTATGAGAGAACTAGCGGGGAGAGTAAGGGGGGAATAATGGTAGCCGAAGTCGTGAGACTTCAGATGGGTAGGATGGGGGATATCTATCAGGCAACCGAAGCCTCACGACTTCGGCTACGGAACGGATAATATCTTCGCCCCACGTTCCATGAGCAACTGCCGAAGGATGGATCGATGGCAATGGGTCTCATCGTCACAGTAGCAGCCTACCGAGAAGCTGGTTTGATTCGACAGGGCAGCGAGAAGATCAAGCATCATGCTCACTTCAGGCTTCTTCATTTCGGTTCGATACTTGGCAGCAAATCGTTTCCAGGCGACTTCGCCTTCCGCCGTTTGTCCCAGTTTGATGGTAGCTGGGCTGGGGGAGAGGATGGGCAGCCAGAGGTCGTACCAGTTGAGCCGAGCGAAGTCTTTCCTGGCGACACCTCGTGGTGGGCGACGAACGGTGCCCAGGCGCAGCCCTTCATTAGGGAGGCGATTGGAACCGAGTTGGACGATGTGGATGGGCATGATGGATCTCTTGTTTGTTTCATTCAAACCGACACGCCAGCATCTCCTTTGTCGAGGTATCCTCGATCTCGGTCTTCCAGTAGTGGGGATCGTTCACCTCTCGAGCCACCAGCGAGGGTGCCAGCTTTGACAACGATGATCGGAATGGGGATTGTAACAATACCAGCCGCGTGGCTTGTCCCCAACCCGGACCGTCATCGACGATGCGGTTGCCCAGAGTCAGTTCCTGAGCGAGCAGTTGATTCAGTGGCTCGGATTGGAAGAGTAACATCTCAGGTACTATAGTGTCGCCAGAGCATTAGAGGACTGTCATCGCCGACGACATATCAACCAATATGTAGCCATCACCAGGATCACCACCAGCACCCCCGCGCTGCGGCTCCACCAGGGGGAATAGACGGTGAAGGGAACCTTCCAGCGGTAGATGAACTGCTCGAGGCTGTTGTTCTTGTACGATTCCATCACCAGGGCGTTCGATCCGTTCGATTGACCATGCAGAACGCCGCCTGCCTGATGATTGGGGATCGTGACCGTTTTCTGATAGCGGATTTCCCTGGTGTCCGCATCGAAGAACGTCGTTTCCCATAGCAGCCCTAAGGGATGATTGGAATTGAGGTCGTAGTTCATCCATTCGGCCATCTTTCTTAAGAACGAAGGCCAACCCCTATCTTGCACGCGCTGATAGGCCAACCAGCCAGGAGTTCCGAGGCCCTGAGGAGCATCGTTTGCCTGGAGCCAGGGATCAGTCCATGCCCAGGAGGACGCGTTGCCAGTAGCTAGATCGTACATGGTCGAACCGTGATTCCGAAAACTGACGCTGAATTGGGTAGCACTCTGATTGGTTATTTTGCTATGAAACACCATCAGTTGCTTGCCAATGATCTTTCCATCGTAGGCACCGAACGATTCTGCTTCGTACGGTTTCTCAAGAATGGTGCGGCGTTCCCCGGTAGTGGTATTGATGATCAGCACTCCACGCGGAATAGCCGGCTTAACCTCAAAGGCTTTGTTCGGTCTCACGGAAAAAGGTTCCGATTCCATTTCCAGTTGCACCAACCACTGCCCATCGCCGCTGAGAAGCCATTCGCCCCAATTGGGCATACCCAGCATGATCTGCTTCACCAATTTGCCCGAGGACACCTCCCAGACGTCGGCAATGCATGTATAGTCGACAGGCACATAATTCACAAAGGGAGACTGCCCTACTGAGGCCAGGATGCTCAAAGCCCGCAACGGAACTCGGTAAATCACAATCAGCCGTTCGCCTTCTTCTGCAACCAGCACATGCGCAATCATATGCAGGCCATAAATACCAAGGCGGTGTGTCTTCGACTTTCCATCCAGAAACGATTGATCCACTACCAGCAAATCACTGTCGGTCTTATGCGTCTGATGATAAACCTCCCGCGTTCCACCGTAGCGCTGCTGCTGAGTGATGAGGCCTCCAGGCGGCCGCTTCCAGATGAACTCGTTGATTTGCTTTCCCTGCTGGTCAAGATCAAAGACCTGATGCGTTTTATCATAAGTCCACTGGGCTTCATCCGGAACACTGACGTGTACACACAGCCAACGCAGGCTCAGATCGTAGAAATGACCCCGATTCGATTCCCTGCCAGCGGTCAGTTGCTTGATGCTGTAGACTTGTGGCCCCGGCATCAGCCAATCGTCAACGTACCAATAAGTGGCAATCCCCAGGGCAATTGCCAGCACCACGACAGCCATGAACCACGAGCGCCGCTTCTTCATCAAAGTACATGATAGCGAACCGGAGACCGTCTTCGGAACCCGTGCCACACCCCGGTGTGTACTCACACCGGGGTGTGGACATCAATCGCTCGTCGTAACACGTTGTTGGAATTCTACTTAGGCACGACGAAGTTCGCCGCAACCACACTTCGATGGAGTACCATCGAAGTGTGGCACGGTTTTCGTGCGAGATGAGATAGTGTTCTTAGAACTGTTCGAGGAAGGACAAGTCATTGCCCCAGAAGTAGCGGATATCATCGATGCCGTGCAGGAGCATGGTGATGCGTTGGGGCCCAAGGCCGAAGGCGAAGCCAGTGTGGAGGTTGGGGTCATAGCCGCCGTTTTGCAGCACCGTGGGGTGAACCATACCTGCCCCCATGATCTCGAGCCAGCCGGTGCCTTTGGTCAGACGGTCACTGGCTTCATCGACGACGGGCCAACTGACATCAACTTCAATGCTTGGCTCGGTAAAGGGGAAGTAGCTGGAACGGAAGCGGATCTCCCGTTCCTGTCCGAAGAGCCTGCGGACAAAGCTGAGGATGGTGCCTTTAAGATCAGCCATGGTGATCGAGGTGCCAACAGCCAATCCTTCCACCTGTTGAAACTGTATCTCGCTACGGGTGCTGATCTGCTCATACCGGTAACACATGCCGGGCAGAACGACCCGGATCGGCTGCGGGGCGTACTTCTTCATGGCATGAATCTGGCCGGGCGAGGTGTGCGTTCGCAGGATCACGCCTGGCGTCTTGGTGAAGAAAGTATCCCACATATCCCGTGCTGGATGCTCAGCGGGCATGTTGAGCAGTTCGAAGTTGTTCTGGTCAGTCTCCACTTCCCTGCTCTGGAAGACCTGGAAGCCCATGTCAGCGAAGATGGAGAGGATTCGTCGCATAGTCTGGGTGGCGGGGTGCAGTCGGCCCTGTACCAATGGTCGGCCGGGAAGCGTGACATCGACAACATCGGTAGCCAGGCTGCGCTCAAGTTCCGCTTCAGCCAGCACCTTGGCTTTCTCAGCCTCAGCGGCGAGCAGCGCCTGCTTTACCTGGTTAATGGCCTGGCCGTATGCCGGCCGTTCCGCTGCGTGCAGGGTGCCGAGCTTTTTCATCGCATCAGTGAGTACGCCGGTCTTGCCCTGGTACTTTTGCGACCAGGCCCGCAATGCCGGCTCATCTGCACAGGCAGAGAGTTCCGAGAGAGCGGTTGTTTGCAGTTCAGTGGGATTCATAATCAATGGGGTCTAGAGTTGCCCTCAGGCTCCGCGTGAGGGTCTGGATGGGAATTCTCTGTTCTATGAAGCGTCTGGCGGTGCGGAAGTTCAGTCAGTGTCAAGTGGGAGAAAAGAGGGTAAGAATGCGGGGGAAAACACATCTGCTTTTGCTGATCTTTTGGGTGAGAATGCACGATTTTCAAGCGGAATGGATTGACTTTTGAGGCGCGGAACAGTTATAAAAGTAATGTCAAGTATTAAGCTAGAGAAAAGTCAAGCAGAGGCTTGACAAGCCAAGAATTGATGTAACGCCTGAAGGATTCAGATGTTGCGTTTCACCCTGCCACTCCTACCTGCGGTACGCACTCTATGACCAATAAGCGAGTTCCTCAGCGATTCCAGGCGTCATCGGCCAAATCAGCCAAAGCGCACCCGGTCGCTCGTGCCGCTGCCGCCAAGAAATCTGTCCGCAGCAAGGTGGTCTCCAAGGCCCACAGCAAGCCTGTCGCCAAGGCCGGCACGAAGCCGGGCAAGAACCGTATCGCCAAGTTCCTCAAGAAATCCTCCAAGCCCGTAGTTCGACAGAAGGCAGCCCGGCGGGACACGACGCTGGAAGATATTGCCGTCGGAAATGTCGGGTCGAGCAAGTTCCTTGTCGATGGCCCCAAGCAAGTCGCTTCCAAGCTGCCCGACCTGCCCCGCACCTACGGGCGCGATCGCATCGTGGTCATGGTGCGTGATCCGTTTTGGCTGCATGTCTACTGGGAAGTGACTGAGCATTCGATCCGCCGTGCTGAGACTTCCCTTGAACAGGAATGGCACGGAGCCAAGGCGATCCTTCGGGTTCTCGATATCACCAACGAAGATGCCAGCGCCGTCACCGAATCGATCGTCAAAGACATCGAAATCTTCCAGGGGTGTAACAACTGGTACATCGATGTCCACAAGCCTAATCGCAACTACCGGGTTGATATTGGTTACCTCACCAAGTCGGGCCGGTTCTATGTGATGTGTCGCTCCAATGTGATTCATACCCCCCGCCCCAACAGCAGCGATCAGATCGACGAGAACTGGGCCGACGTGCAGCAGAAGCTCGACAAGATCTACGCTCTTTCGGGTGGCTACGACAAGAACACCAGCAGCTTCGAACTTCGCAAGCTCTTTGAAGAACGTCTCCGCCGACCGATGAGTTCCCAGGTGGTCACCAGCCTGGGTTCCGGAGCGTTTGGCAGCAAGGCACGCAAGTTCTTCTTCAGGCTTGATGCTGAATTGATCGTTTACGGGGCCACCGAACCTACCGCCAAGGTGATGATCCAGGGCGAACCGATCACCCTTCGCCCCGATGGCACCTTCACCATGCGTTTCAGCCTGCCCGATGGCCGACAGATTCTCCCTGCTGTCGCCTATTCCGGTGATGGTGTGGAGGAGCGTACCATCGTGTTAGCCGTTGAACGCAACACCAAGTCGCTCGAACCGCTCATTCACGAAGCGAGTGAATAAAGTTGCCCTCACGCTCCGCGTGAGGGTCTGCCCTGCGAACGAGATACACTACCATTTTGCACAATATGAGTATTGGTGGGCCAGACATTCCTGTCGGGCCAGCACAGACTGGAATGCCTGCGCCACCAAAGTACCAGTAACAACACCGCCCTGTCTCCGCACCATCACGCGGAGCGTGATGTCTACCATCATTACCATGCATCGCCGCGATTTTCTTGATCCCCGTCGGCTCGCTGAAACAGCGGGGCATGTTATTGGTCTCGCCGACGTTCACGTGGACCTGACGGCTCCAAGCTCGCAACATATTGATGCTGAGATTACGCTGGTGCGTTACTCGCGGCCGGCGATGGGAACGGTGTTTGAGATTGTGCTGCCGTTCGGGCATGGGGTGCCCACTTCTACCATTCATGAAGCACTGGATTTGATTGATGAACTGGAAGAGCAGCTTACCATTTATCGCACTACCAGTGAGGTGAGCGAACTGAATCGCCGAGGGTTCGGTGAAGCAGTGCAAGTAACGCCGACTCTCTTCGAACTGTTGGAGTTATCTCAACAATTGAGCAGGGAGACGAACGGGGCGTTTGATATTACAACCGGGGCGCTGGTGGAAGCGTGGGGGTTTGTGCGTGGGCCGAAGCGGGTGCCTACTGAGGATGAGCGAGAGAGGGCACTGGCCCGGTGTGGCTGGAAGCATCTGCAACTGCAGTTCCCTCCCCCACGGGTGAGGTATGCAGTCGAAGGATTGTCGATCAACCTGGGTAGCATCGGCAAAGGGTATGCACTGGATCAGGTCGCTGGCTTCTTTCGCTCACGCTGTCCTGGTCAATCGGTGCTTCTACATGGAGGCAAGAGCAGCGTGATCGGCATCGGTTGCCCGCCTGGCCATTCCAAGGGCTGGTCGGTTGGTATTGAGCATCCGTGGATCCCTGATACCCGCCTGACGACGATCTATCTACAAGATCAGGCGATGGCGACCTCAGCAGCGACGTTCAAGCATCTGGTTCACGAAGGCAGGAAGCTGGGACATATTCTCGACCCCCGCACCGGCTGGCCGACTCTGGGAACCGCTTCTGCTACAGCCATCGCCTTTACTGCTGCCGTAGCTGATGCCCTATCGACAGCGTTTTATATCATGGGTGCGGAAGAGGCGGCGAAGTATTGTCAGACACATCGGGAAGTGGAAGCGATGATTCTGCCTGAAGGAGCGAAGGAAGCGTTGACGATTCGATATTCCGTTTGAAGACTGTGCCACACTCCGGCTGTACTTAGACGGGGTGTGGGTACATAGCACAAGATCTCATTACGAAGTTCTCGTGGCTGGCATGCTGAGCCTCGAAACCACACCACGATGTGAGTACACATCGGAGTGTGGCACGGCGTCAGGTGGGATTGGCGACAAGTCTTGCAGGCAGTCCCTCGCCGGACCGTCGGGCTGCCATTATTACTTCCTGGTCAGGTACGCCAGGATCAGCATGCCGATGCAGAAGGCGGCGATAGAGACCATCAGCAGCGTCACCCAGGAGGGGCGTTCCCCCCGGCTGGCGGGCAGGTTGTTGGTGATCGCATCGTACGGATCAGTTGCTGGTTCAGCCAAGCCGGCTGCACTGCCACCGCGTGGAAGGCCAGGGGCGGCGGGCGATGGTGAACGTGGAGCTACAAGTGGCGCTGACATGCTCCGTGTCGGGAGGGGCACTCCCATATTGGGAGTCGAAGCTCGGCGGGGTGTTGGGATGTTGGGCGGGCGCGGGGCAGGCGTCTCACCGAGCGCACCGGTTGGTTTACCGGTGACGCGTGCCGCAGGCATCCGGGCCGGGGGCACCACAGGCG
>DAOMFV010000024.1:0-51790 GCA_035430005.1 Gemmatales bacterium | reverse complement strand
AACCTGTTCGCTTCAACTCACTGCCCCGACACATAATATGTCGGGGAAGTACTGATTCTTGTCTGGGCGGCCAGACAGGAATGTCTGGCCTACTTGCACAATTAATTCTGCTGATGCACTTAGACGCACCAGAATAAGCGATTCACCCAAACGGTGCGTCTCACGGAGTACCGTTCGACAGCACCCTACCTCGCTATCCATCGAATCATGAAATCACCCGGAAACTCCTTCCTGCCTACACGCCCAAAGAGTACCATGCACCCTGTCACAGCACTGCAACAGGATTCCCCCTCATGCATACTCGCCTTCTCGTCGGCCTCGTCCTTCTGTTCCCGCTCCCCAGCATAGGGCAAGATAAACCGCTGGCCCTTCAACATGCCCGCATTCATACCGCCAGCGGGCCCGTCATCGAAGATGGCACGCTGGTCATTCACCAAGGCAAGATCATCGCCATCGGCGATGCCAGAGATCTGCCCCTTCCCGAAGGAGCGGAGACGCGCGACCTCAAAGGCTCGGTCATCATTCCCGGGCTGGTCGATACGCATTCGCACATCGGCATCTTTTCCCGCCCTTCGGTGCCGGCCCATCAGGATGGCAGCGAAGGCAGTGGGCCGGTGCAGCCTGGCCTGCGGGCGATCGATGCCATCTATCCCGATGATCCCGGCATCCGCATGGCTCTGGCCGGCGGTGTCACAACGGCCAACATCATGCCTGGCAGCGGCAACGTCATCGGCGGACAAACGCTCTACGTCAAACTTCGTGGCCACACCATCGACGAGATGCGCATCGCCAACATGAAGTCACTGGGCGGCCTGAAGATGGCCAACGGCGAGAACCCCAAGGGTTACGGCAGGAAGGGGTTGGCTCCCGTCACCAGAATGAAGGTCACTTCGCTACAGCGGGAGCAGTTCGTCAAAGCCAGGGACTATCAGGCGAAGTGGAACACTTATCGTCAAGCGAAGGAAGCCGGCAAGGCTGGGCCGATGCCCGAAACTGATCCCGCCATGGAGACCCTCGTCGAAGTGCTGGAACGCAAACGCACCGTACACTTTCACTCGCATCGGGCCGACGATCTGATGTCCGCTGTCCGCCTTTCCGAAGAGTTTGGCTTTGAACTCGTGCTGCAACACGTCACCGAAGGGTACAGAGTTGCTGGTGAACTGGCGAAGCGGAAGATCCCCGTCTCCTTGACGCTCGTCGATAGCCCGGGCGGCAAGCCCGAAGTCGTCAACCTCATCGAAGAGAACGCCGCCATCTTGAACAAGGCCGGCGTGATGGTGGCCATCAATACGGATGACTTCATTACCGAATCACGCTTTATGCTTCGCACCGGTTCGATCGCAGTGCGGGGCGGCATGCCTGATGACGATGCTTTGAAAGCCCTCACCATCAACCCAGCGAAGATGATGCATCTCGACGATCGGCTCGGCAGCATCGAGAAGGGCAAAGACGCTGACTTCGTCGTTCTTACCGGCGCTCCGTTCAGCGTCTACACCCAGGTGCTGGAAACCTTCATCGATGGCAAGCGGGTCTTCAACCGTGCTGACCGACGAGACTGGTCATTCCAGGCCGGTGGTTATGCTCTCGAACTGGATCGACTGCCGAAGACGCCGGAGTTGATCAAGCCGCTGCCCACGGTGAAGGCTGAGGTATTGGATAAAGATGTGGAAAACCGTGATGCCAAGCAACTGGTCATTATCGCCCAGCGTATTCACACGGTATCCAACGGCATTATTGAGAAGGGCATCATTGTTGTGGAGGATGGCAAGATCAAATCGGTCTCTAAAGTGCAGGGGCGAGTGGAGATTCCGGTCAATGCTCGGGTCATCTCGGTAGCGGAAGTCACCCCTGGCCTCATCGATACGCACACCGTCGTCGGCATAGCTGGGCAACTCAATGTCCCCGCCGATCAGGATCAGGACGAAACCAGCGACCCGAATCAGGCGGAGCTGCGCGTGATGGATGGCTACAACCCCAACGAAGGGTTGGTCGAATATCTGCGGAACAATGGCATCACCACCATTCATGCTGTGCCGGGCCGCATGAGTGTCTTCGCCGGGCAGACGGGAGTGTTCCACACGGCGGGCCGCACCGCTGAGGCGGCCAAGCTCCGCTTCCCTGCCGGTATGCTGATCAACCTTGGCGAAACGCCAAAGTCTGCTGTGCCTACCCGCAACCCGATGACTCGCATGGCTACCGCTGCCATGGTGCGTACCAACTTCACCCAGGCACGGGACTATCTTCGCAAGCGTGCTGATGAACCGGCCAAGACGCCCCATAACGTGAAGTTCGACGCACTGGAACCGGCACTGCAGAAGAAGCTGCCGGTGATCTTCAGCGCTCATCGCTCCGATGATCTGCTCACCGCCCTGAGAATCTCCGATGAGTTCCAACTGAAGCCCATCCTCGACCTGGCGACCGAAGCGTATCTGATCCCTGATCAGGTGATTGCCGCCAAGGTGCCGGTGATTGTGCATCCGACGATGCAGCGGGTAGCCAGTTCGATGGAGACGATCCACAGTTACGTTGGCAACGCCGCCAGCCTGGCGGATCGTGGGGCATTCGTCACCATCGGCACCGGCTTCGAGGGCTACGTTCCGAAATCGAGAGTGTTGCGTTACGAGATGGCCATCGCCGCTGTCAACGGTCTGGGTCGTGATCGTGCTCTGAAAGCGGTCACCCTTGATGCTGCCAAGCTCTTGCAAATTGACGATAAGGTTGGGAGCATCGAACCGGGCAAACTCGCCGACCTCGTCCTGTACGATGGCGACCCGCTGGAGAACTCAACACATGTGATGCAGACGATCATCGACGGCAAGGTGGTGTATGATCGGGCTGAGTATCTGCGGCTGCCGTTTGCCAGAAGAGCCTTACCGATGTTCGATGCCGGGGGGATTGGATGTTGTTTGGGGTGGTGATGCCCGAAGACGTTTGCCATGTATCTATTGCCGCCTCTCTGGTGTGAGTTATGTTCATAGTCTCTTTGAAGGTCCGTCACAATCGTCAAAAGTGGCCAAAGTCTTTGTCGAAGGATATCGGCGGAGCTTATGTCACTTGCTGGATCAACTACAAGGACTATCAAGGCGCCCTTGTTCTCAGCTATCACTATTGCGATGAGGAAGGCTGGGTGGCAGAAACCTTGATGGAAGTGAAATCAGTCAACCGTAAGGAATTGAAGAAGAAGGCAAACAAGCAGTATTACGCCGAGGCGGTTAAGTATGGCTACAGCCTGGTGTTTTACACCTGGTCAAAGAATGCTCCGGATGCTGATGTTGAATACGAGGATTGAGCTTCTAGACACAACTGTCCCAAGGAAATCCCCATGCGTCGCATTTGCTACTCGGTCGCCATGAGTCTGGATGGGTATGTCGCTGGGCCCAGCGGCGAGGCGGACTGGATCGTGATGGATCCGGAGATGGACTTCATGGCCTTGATGGCACGGTTCGATACGGTTCTGATGGGCCGGCTGACCTACGAAGCGGCGCAAAAGCAGGGGCACGGCGGGGCGATGCTGGGCGTGACCTCGGTGGTGGTGTCGAAGACGCTTCGGCTAGAGGATCATCCTGAAGTTACCATCATTGGCAACAACGTGATGGGTGCCTTGACGAAAATGAAAGCATCGAAGGGCAAGGATATCTGGCTGTTCGGTGGCGGAAATCTGTTTCGCAGCCTACTCGGCCTGGGGCTGGTAGACAGCATCGAGGTGGCGGTCATCCCCGTGTTACTGGGCGGCGGCGTGCAGTTGTTGCCTGCGGGGGCCAAGCGTACGACACTGAAGCTGGAGAACAGCAAGCACTACAAGAAGACGGGGACGATGAGCCTGGAGTATTCGGTGAAGAAGAAGTAATGAAGTTACAGTGCTGAGTGTCATCAGAATAACAGGGTCGAGCGGAATACCGCAAGACTCTGCCACGACTTCGGTAGGGCCGTTCCATTTGTACAATGATCAACGTCGAACGTCGCTCCCCCAGGAGTTCTCATGCCCGATTTGAGTTTCCTTAACAACACCCCCGATCCGCTGCTGGCGGGCAAGGAACTTCCAACGTTCAAATTCGCCCTGGAGAAGTCGGAAGGCAAGGTCATCGGTAAGAGCTTCGGCAAGGAAGCGACGGTCACCCAGTTGCCGATCTCCAAGGGGTTGGCGGGGGTGTCGATGCGGATGGAGCCGGGGGTGATGCGGGAGATGCACTGGCATGCGACCGCAACCGAGTGGGCCTTCGTCCTGGAAGGCCGGGTACGGACGACGGTGATTGATCCGCAGGGGCAGGCTGAGACCAACGACTTCGAGCCGGGCGATGTCTGGTACTTTCCGCGCGGGCATGGCCACATGCTGGAGTGCCTGGGCGATCAGCCGTGCCAGTTCATCCTGATCTTCGACAATGGCTACTTCTCCGAGTTCGGCACGTTCAGCATCACCGATTGGCTGGGCCACACCCCCAAGGCTCTGCTGGCCAAGAACTTCGGCGTGCCTGAGGAGAAGCTGGCCACGCTGCCGAAGGAGGAAGTCTATTTTGCCCGGGGGACGATCCCTCCTGAGCCGGCTGCGACGCCACTACAAGGTTGGAATCTGCCCGCACTCAGCCACAAGTATCGCTTGCTCGCTCAACCGCCTTACCGAGTGTTCAAAGGCGGGAAAGAGTGGCGCGTCGATTCGACACACTTCCCCATCTCGCAGACGATGACCGGCGTGGTGCTCGAACTCGATCCCGGAGCGTTGCGTGAGTTGCACTGGCATCCCACGGCGGATGAGTGGCAGTACCTCATCGAAGGCCAGGTGAGCGTGACCCTGTTTGGTTCCCATGGCCGTTACCGCATCGAGGAGTTGAGCAAGGGTGACGTCGGCTATATCCCGCAGGGCTATGGGCACTCGATTGAGAATATCGGCAAGACCCCCGCCCGCATCCTCATCGGCTTCAACACCGGCGTCTATCAGACGATCAACCTGTCACAATGGATCGCCGGCAACCCCACCGATGTGCTGGCGACGAACTTCAGCCAACCGCCGGAGTTGTTTGAACGGTTTCCCAAGGGTGAGGTGTTTATCACGCCGGCGCAAGTTGGGGCTCGGTGAGTGCTGTGAGACAGTACCTGGTGAGAAGGCCTTCTGTCTCCCCTCTCCCTCCAGGGGAGAGGGGAGAATGATACGCTCATTCTGTTAGATGCTCTAAGGCTTTTCTTAATCCGGTGGCCTCTGGACGAGGCCGGTTACTTCCATGATCTTCTCAGCAATGGCGAGCAGTTCCATGTCCTTCCAGCGTTGGCCAACCACCTGCATACCCAGAGGCAGGCCCAGGCTGCTGCGAGTGAGCGGCACCACGACCACGGGGTTACCCAGTAAGTTGAAGAGCGACGTGCAGGCCCCCGCTCCCATCATGTAGGGAACCGTTTGGTCATCGACTTCAATTCTCGCCCCGGTTCGGCGATGCGTGAAAGCCGGCCCGGTGGAAACCGGGCACAGCAGCGCGTCCCAGGGTTTCAGGAAGTGGTCCATCTGTTCGATCAGTTCTTCACGCACAGCCAGGATACGCATATACTTGGTGCGGGTCATTCCCATGCCTGCGAGGATGCCCCGATCTATCGCCGGACGGCCGCTGGTCATAAACAAGACGCCAAACAATGCCCTTAGCCGCAGCGGCAAGGCCGGGCTGAGTTCAGACCCCAGCAATTGGCCATAGGTCTTCCAGGCCAGTTCAAAATCGAATCCGGGAGGCGCGGCCCGTTCGATAGAACAACCCAGTTTTGCCAGTTTGCCGGCGGTCGCGACAAAGGCTTCACGAGTCTCCCTGGTGAAGGGGAGATCGGCGAACGCATCCATCCAGGCCAGCCGTAATTCGCTGAGGGGTCGATGCCCCTTTTCGCCAGCGGGTGAAGAGTGCAGAGAATGCCGTTGAATGATCTCGAGGCAAAGCCGCAAATCAGGGACACTGCGAGCGAGCGGCCCATAGGTAGCCATGTGCTGCAAGCCGGTTCGAGGTCGTTTTCTGATCGGCAGGCGCCAATCGGGTATGTGACCTCGACCACAGACACGATGCTCGGTAGGTTTGAGGCCAACGATGCCACAAAAGTGCGCAGGCAAACGGATTGACCCGCCGACGTCGCTTCCGAGATCAAGAGGGCTCATCCCCGCAGCGACAGCAGCGGCGCTGCCCCCACTGCTGCCGCCGGTGGTGCGGGTGAGATCCCAGGGATTGTTCACCGGGCCAAACACGGGGCTGTTGCTCTGGTAGTCGGCAGCCAGCATGGCGAGGTTGGTCTTGGCAAAGATGACAGCTCCGGCTTGCCTCAGGCGGGCGACCGCGTCAGCATCGTGGGTCGGAACGTATTTTGCCAGAGGCGGGTAACTGCTGGTGGTGCGAAGCCCGGCGGTTTCAAAACAATCTTTGATGGTGATGGGCACGCCATGGAGTGGCCCCCACAGTTCGCCTCGCTGTAGCGCAGCGTCAGCTTCTCTGGCCCGCTGCCTGGCTCGGTCCGCGTCCAGGGTAACGATAGCGTTGATCTTGCGATTGCACCGCTCTACCTGCGCCAGGTGTTCCTCCAACACCTCCAAGGCTGTCAGTTGCCGAGATCGAATGGCCTGCGCCAACTGAGTTGCCGTGCTAAACAGAACGTCAGACATAGAGGGGACCTTTCCATGGTCAACGGCTACCTCATCATGATCTCGGCATCAGTATCAACGGACTTCGCTGGCCTGTCAACGCAGCTTCATGGTTCGTGTCGATATGGCTCAAGAAGGCGCTGGCGAAACGATGGGGGGAAATTCGTCGCAGGTGTTGCTAAAGTGGACTGGCATAGCGGAGATGGTGTTGTGTGTATACTGCCACTGTGTGGGATGGCATCAGTGATTCAAATAACATAATCTTTGATCTTGGGTCCAGCTACCGAAAGCCCTCCTATTTGTGCCATCGTTGGCAGATAACACGCCATATTCTTATACTTACCTCTGACAAATGTGGTTGACCTTGAGGCTGTTTTAGTGCGAATTGTGTCAGATAACACCCGATACTCAAGAGCGCCGCTCTGCTGGTGCTGGAGCCTCATCGGCAGGCTGCTCTGGGCCGGCTTATTTCTCATCCATATTGTCCCGCTGGTGACTGTTGGTTCCAAGCTCGCTGTCAGTTCAAGCCTGAATCTCTTCCTCTCCTTCGCGGCCATCCTGGGAATCATGACGATAGCCTTGCTCAAAGCTATCGATGTTCGAGTTCTACGATTCCAACTCAATTCTCAAAAGTGGTGTACCCTCATTGTCCTGGGCCTCTTTTTCCATGGCGATGTGGTTGCAAAACAGGTACCTGACATCATGGTGGCAGAATCGACGATGGTCGTCCTGGTCACCATCGTTTGTGCCAGTCGACGGCTTCAAAATCTGGCCGTGAAGCGGATCATTTCGACCGGTTTGCAGATTCGCGAGACACTATACGCCAGGATGGAAGAACTCGCTCCGACTCCGCTCATTCCCATCTATGCGCTGCTTTCCTCGCCTCGGCCTCCTCCTGCGCGCAGCTGATTTCCTCTCGATGTTCTACTCCACACCCGGATGCTGCCCGTAACTGGCCGGCACGGCGGTGGCGTATCGTCTGTCTATTCTTCATTCATCGCAAAACATCCTTGAGGCACCCTGCCTCAAGAGGAGGATTCTTTATGACTGCGCAGCGTCGTCGAGGTTTTACCCTCATTGAACTCTTGGTGGTGATTGCCATCATCGCCCTGCTGATGGCATTGCTCTTACCTGCCATTCAGAAAGTGCGAGAAGCGGCTAATCGCATGCTCTGCTCCAGCAATCTCAGGCAGATTGCGATTGCTTCCCATAACTACCACAACGATTACGGTCGTCTGCCACCCGGTTACCTGGGACCAATCCCCAATGAACAACCCATTCCCGCGCCTGCAACGGCTTTGCCGAACAATTGTCAGCAAGTGGGCGTGCTGGCCATCCTGCTCCCTTACCTGGAGTTGGATAACATCGCCAAATTGATCGTGGAGCCGACCGCACCGTTTGCTCCCATGAATATGGGCCTCTCCAGTGTGGGTTTACCCTGGTACCTTCCTGGGGCGAGTAATCCCAACTACGCCGTCGCTCAAGCCAAGATCAAGTTGTTCCTTTGCCCGAGCGATACCCAATTCGACGCAACCGTGGGGGTTACCATGAGTCAACACGTTTACAACAACAACGTGGGATTCGGGTACAACATCACTTTCGTTCCCTTTGACAACTCGGCCAGTCCTGCCATTCCCAACCTGGGACGGGCGAATTACTTTGGTTCAGCAGGAGTGACAGGCAAAGGAACGAACTCGTTCACACCATTCCCCATTCTTCCTGCTCCGTACACCTGGAACACGTTTGAGGGCGTGCTGACGAACCGTTCACAGGTCACCTTAGGCCAACTGACGGTTCAGGATGGCACCTCGAACACCTTGTTGTTTGGAGAGTCTGCCGCCGGGAATGAACCCATCTATCCACCATTGTCGTTGCAACCGATCACCACTCGACATTATGAAGCCTGCTGGATGGGAGCGGGGTCGCTGCCAACCATTGCCGGGTTGGGGGTGGGACGGGAAGCACCCTGGTGGGGATTTGCCAGCCGTCATCCCGCTGTGGTCATGTTTGCCTTCGCGGATGGATCTACACGAGGCATTCGCAAAGGGACCTCGGCGGTCCTCAAGAATACTGCCCCCGCGGGCTTCACGATCCCCTTGCCCGCTGACTGGCTGCTTTTCCAACAACTGGGTGGTCGCCGGGATGGACTGAGTGCAGATACCAGTTCCATCCTGGACTAACATTTCCTCTGTTCGCTCCGGCGAAAAACGCTGGGGCGACTGTGACTCTGGTGCTGATTTGCTCCTCCCCTTACTAAGGGGAGGTTGGGTGGGGTTCTGTGCCACGGGGAATTTACCCCCTCCGACTCCCCCTTGGAAAGGGGGAGAGAATGAAATTGACCCATTACCGTCACTCTTGTACTGGAGCCAAGTCCATGCGAAAGATGGTATTCTGTCTGATTCTTCTCGGTGGTTGTTCGTCGCAAGGTAAAGTCGAAGTGCCACGAGATACCAAACCAGCTCCTACTGACATGCCCAAAGTTCGAAGCGCAGGTGAAGGCTTCAAACCAGGGAATTAGCAATCTGGAGTTGTTGCCTGGGTCATCGATAATACTTCGAGACGCACTGGGCCGATCAATTGTGTCAGGGTCGTGACTGGACTCGGTCACGACCCTGTTGCGTTGAACTGAACAGATGGAACATCACCCCTACTCCACCGTCAGCACTTTCACCTGTACCAGGTTCCTTCCTGACTTTTGTCCTGACCGGGGATGGGGTTGAGCGAAGCCGTTCTTATCGACTGATCTGACTCGAAGTTCATAGCGGCCAGGCTGCTGGATGGTCAAGGGTAACGACCAATGACCCAGGCTGTATCGCATCGGCCAGTCTTTGGGTTGGTCATCGGTGTTGAAGCCCCAGACATCACGAGGTTGGATTTTCTCAGGCAGGGCAATGCCCCAATCGGTGGGTGCGGGATCGAGCAGCGCAGGCCGCCAGGGTGCTGTCGTCCACTCCGTGTCGTCGTGGGTTATCCTCTTGCTTTCAGCAGTGACAGCCCTGAGCCAGTATTCGATTCGTTCCAGACCGGGCCAGCCCACCATGGCGGTTCCCCGAATGACCACCTGTTTCCCGGCTGACAGAGATTGATCCTGAATGCTGTCGAAGTAGGCCGCGGTCTTCAGATACGATTCAGGATCGTTGTTCTGCTCGGCATAGGTATCGTTGGCTTCATACCGATTGGTCAGCACGATCCGCTGTAGCCATTTCACCGACTTGAACCCGTGTGCCCAGGGAACGACCATGCGAACCGGGCCGCCACGCACCAGAGGGATTGGCTCGCCATTCAGTTTGAAGGCCAGGAAGACAGGCAGTTCGCCGGACGGTGTATCGAGCACCTGGCTCATGGCCAGCGAAGAGCGGAACACCTGCTTGGGATCGTTGTTGTGAAAACCCCAGTAGTAGAGCCGGCGGGCATTGTCGATCTTGCCGCACTGCTCCAAGACCGTTCGCAGAGGGATTCCTTCCCACAGCCCCTGTCCCAGCGGGCGAGCGATGTTGTTGCACTGCATCGCCTTCAGAAAGCGAACGGTGCGGTTCTTCGCCAGACGCAAGAGACCTGCATAATCAAGAGCGGTGTTATCTTCCAGCGTGTGCGGCTTGGCGATGGTGGCTTTCTCTTCCGCCAGCATTTCTAGCCGCCAGGTTTCGGGTGTGAGTCGGGCATCGATCAGTGCCTGACCTTGCAGTGTGTGAGGGACAGGGCTACCCCGGCTGACATCGTCGAAGTCCTTGGCGGGAGTGAGGTAGGGACGAGGGTCGGCACGCTGTTCTTGGGCCGTTGCAGGAATGGTAGTGGCGAGGAGGGAGCCGGTGGTGAGCGTGAGAACTTCGCGGCGGGTGATGGTGGGTGGCATGGTGGCGGCCCCGTGAAGTGATGTTGTCTTTGTAGCAGGTAGGGTGGGTCGAGCGCTGAAACTCCTTGTCACAGGCAGTCTTGCAATACTAAGCGAGCCCCACCGAACGATGGCGTGTGAGCGGTGGGGCTCGCTTAGTTCGGCGAGAGCACTTGTGCTTCGGAACTTTAGCGTTCGACCCACCCTACGGAACTGGCAAACTATTGCATCGGTTCAGAACGAATAAACCTTGGCAACACCTGGCCCAGTATCAGTCCCGCCGGAATACCGAAGAACAAGGCAATCACCACGCCGAAGCCTGCCAGCATGCCGTAATCATTGCCGCCATCCTGAAGGACCACTGCAAAGATGAACCCATGCAGAAACGCACACCAGGTCATTCCCAGGAGCACACAACAAGTAGAGAATAATCTGGATCGGCGCAGTTTCCATGTCAACAGTGTTGCAGCCAATGCCAGCAAGGCTTCTACCAGAACAACGAGGTAAACCATGGGACGCACCTCCTTTGACAGTAAGGTAGGGTGGGTCGAGCGCTAAAGTCTCATGTGATGTACCATCTTGTGGAACTAAGCTCGCCCCACCACTCGCTTGCAACTGTATGGTGGGGCGAGCTGGGTTTTGCCTGTGCGCTTGTTCCCCGAAGCTTTGACGCTCGACCCACCCTACGGTACTGTAACAATACTGGTAGTTCAAGAGAAACATGCCATGCGTTACCAGGTCAAGCTGATTCGTTCCGAGGAAGGTGTGAGTATTCACGTACCAGCCCTTCCCGGTTGCTGGTCACAAGGCGCAACAGAAGAAGAAGCGAAAGAGAATATTCGTGACGCCATTCGGGAGTATCTGGCCAGCATTCAAGACGAGTCTGCCGGCGCAGAACTTCAAGAAGTGGAAGCGTGGTCATGCCGAAGTTGGAGGCCAACACTGATCGGCGAGTACGCCGTTCAGTGCCACTCTGCCACGGTTTGGTCGATGTTTCGATGTTCCGCGCAACGTTGACTAAATAATCTGGCCAGACCATCGAACTACAGTAGTCCCCTTCCATCGTCACCATGCTTGGGTCAGAAATGATTGCCCAGCCCAACAGTTCGATGTTATCGAAAAGAACTGAGCCTCATCTTGTCCACGATCTAAGCTGGTTCTTTCTCTTTCTCGTTGGATATACCGCGCTGAGTTTCTGGGGCCTGTCGGCGTCGGGCAACTACTACGTCTACATGTT
The DNA here is from genome assembly GCA_035430005.1 of Gemmatales bacterium. Classification (GTDB taxonomy): domain Bacteria; phylum Planctomycetota; class Planctomycetia; order Gemmatales; family HRBIN36; genus JAEUIE01. The sequence continues at coordinate 40,123 of DAOMFV010000024.1, read as the reverse complement.
TGCCTACATGTGGAGCCCTGCACTGGCTGCGCTGAGTGTCTGCGTGATGACACGGTCGGGAGTTTGCCGACTTCGACTTTCCTCGTGGGGATCCTTCCGAACACTACTTCTGAGCATGGTCATTCCATTCATTTATGGCATGGTTTCGTATGCAGTAATCTGGGCAGCAGGTTGGGGCATCTTCAACTTGGAACAGCTTGAATTGACTGTCAAGAAGATGGGACTGGCGAGTTGGCCCTTGCCCGTTGCGGCGGCGCTCTACGTCGTCATGATGGGTTTGCAGGGAACACTTGGCAATATGCCCTCGTCCCTGGGTGAAGAACTGGGTTGGCGGGGATTCCTGGCGCCACGACTGCGCACCCAACTTTCCTTCCCCGTCACGGCCATCGTGGTAGGTCTGGTCTGGGGCATCTGGCACTTCCCGCTCATCCTGAAGAACGCCGACGCCTCGCCACTAGTGCCGATCGCTGTAACACTCTTCCTCTTCACCCTCTTTACAATAGCAGCGTCATTTCTTTTCAACTGGTTGAGCGATCGCGAAGGAAGTGTCTGGCCGGCAGTGGTGCTGCACTCAGCCCACAATTGCTTTATCCTTGGACTATTTGAACGGATGACGAAATCAACACCAACGTCAGAATGGTACACCGGCGAGTCAGGGCTGGTGTTGTGGCTGGCGATTCTCCTCACGACGATTTTTGTCCGGGCACTCAGTCGTAGGACAGCCAAGTAGGGTGGGTCGAGCGCTGAAGCTTCATGTCACAGGCAGTCAGCGATACTAAGCGAGCCCCACCGAACGATGGTGTGTGTGTGGTGGGGCTCGCTTGGTCTGGCGAGAGTACTTGTGCTTCGGAACTTTAACGCTCGACCCACCCTACGGTACTGCTTGGGATCGTTATTGTGAAACCCCCAGTAGTAGAGCCGGCGGGCGTTGTCGATCTTGCCGCACTTCTCGAGAACGGTTCGCAGGGGGATTCCTTCCCACAGCCCCTGCCCCAGCGGGCGAGCGATGTTGTTGCACTGCATCGCCTTCAGAAAGCGAACGGTCTGGTTCTTCGCCAGACGCAGGAGGCCAGCATAATCGAGAGCGGTGTTATCTTCGAGCTTGTGCGGCTTGGCGATGGTCGCTTTATCCTCCGCCAGCATTTCGAGCCGCCAGGTTTCGGGCGTCAGTCGTGCATCAATCAGGGCCTGACCTTGCAGGGTGTGAGGGATAGGGCTGCCCCGGCTGACATCGTCGAAGTCCTTAGCGGGGGTGAGATAGGGGCGGGTATCGGCACGTTGTTCTTGGGCCGGAGCTGGGACGCTGGTGGCGAGGAGGGAACCGGTGGCGAGCGTGAGGACTTCGCGGCGAGTGATGGTGGGTGGCATGGTGGTGGCCCCTGATGCGATGGTATCTTTGTAGGGCTACGGTGTGATACAGTCGTGGTTAGGCAGAATAGGACCAAATCAGGGCTACCGTGTGATGATACCTTGCACATGTTAATGCAGGAAGTGTATACTTCCATGAAGAGAGTATTTCCGATATGCACCCGTTGATTCATAAAAATCGAGAGACGCTGACAGCGCTATGCTCACGGCATAGGGTGCGTCGGCTGGAGATTTTCGGCTCTGCAGCCGGTCCGAGCGCTGCTGTCAACGATTTTGATTTCCTGGTGGAGTTCCAGCCCTCCTCGCCGAGCGCCCATTCCAGTTCCTACTTCGGTTTGCTGTTTGATTTGGAAGATACTCTGAAGCAACCGGTGGATCTGGTCGAGCTGCCCGCTGTGACCAATCCGTTTTTCCTTCAAAGCATCGAACCCCATCGACAGGTGCTGTTTGCCGCCTGAAACTGCGAAGTATTTGCACGACGTTGTGGTCGCCTGCGACTATCTCGTTCAATTTACCAGTGATAAATCTTTTGAAGACTTCCAGCAAGACCCCTTGCTGCGCTCAGCTGTCGAACGGCAGTTCATCACCATTGGAGAAGCGTTAACCAAGGCGATCAAGGTAGAACCGCTGCTTGCTTCCCAAATCAATCACATCAGGAAAATCATTGGTTTTCGGAATATCCTCGTTCACAGTTATTCCGCTATTGAGGATGCAACCGTGTGGGGCGTGATTGAGAATGATCTCGCCGTGCTGCACGAACAGGTTCGCCAGTTGTTGGCGGGATTTGAAAAGGGATATGATGGAGGATAAGTGTGGCAGATAGGTAGAGTTTCACCCTCTGGTACTGGCACGACTTCGGTTTTTGCGAATATCCGAGTACCGGGCTGCTTAGACCATTGACTCCTTGTTAGTCGTTGTGCTAGCATCCCGTCTCGTTGCCAACCATATCAAATAACCTGAACCACTTACCGGACCAATGAACAACTCCAGAACAATGAGTACGATTGCAACGATGGCTGAAGTGCCCGACTGGGAGATATAAGACCCAGCTCTCCAAGTTATTACCACGAGCACAACAGAAACTATGCCTGATATGATGCCGGACAAGAATGCTCGAAGGCGACTGATCTTTCCTGCCTTGATCGCATCACGAATCAACTTACGTTCTTTGTCAAACGATTCACCAATAAGCGAAACCACAAACTCGCCGCTAATCCCGATGGCCATTATTGGGATTAACACGAAGAACGCGAGTGCTCCATAGGCTGGGTTGCGATGGGTGGGAAGTTCAATCAATCCCCATACTGCACAAGCTAGGAAGATCGCAACGACATAGCCACCATACATCAGGAACATGGAATCCTCCTCACCCTCAGCCGGGTGCCACCATAACGGTGCTTCGGGGACTGTTCGCCATACACCGTTTACATTCAAGGATCGTCAGTCACACTGCTGAAGGGTGCACTTCCTTCACTCCGGGGGCTAACGCCCACCGGCTTCCAATGGAGATGCGTTACTCCTCCTCCTCCCGTAACTTCGCCAGCACGCTGTAATCTTCCAGCGTGCTCGTATCCCCCGTTGAGGCTCGGCCGGCGGCGATGTCGCGCAGTAATCTGCGCATGATCTTGCCGGAACGGGTTTTGGGTAGCGAATCGGTGAAGCGGATTTCATCGGGTCTTGCTAGCGCGCCGATTTCTTTGGTGACGTGGGCCATCAGCGTCTTCTTTAGATCTTCGCTGGGTTGATGGGCGCGGTCGAGGGTCACGAAGCAGACGATGCCTTCGCCTTTGATTTCGTCGGGTTTGCCAACGACTGCCGCTTCGGCCACAAACGGATGGCTCACTAAGGCGCTTTCTACTTCCATGGTGCTCAGGCGATGGCCGGCGACGTTCAGTACGTCATCGACTCTACCCATCACCCAGTAGTAGCCGTCTTCATCTTGTCGTGCACCATCGGCGGTGAAGTAGACGTGGGGGACCTGGCCCCAGTAGCCATCACGGTAGCGGTCGGGATTGCCATAGATGGTACGCATCATGGCGGGCCAGACTTGCTTCATGACGAGGAAGCCGCCGGAACCTTGGGGGACCGACTTGCCTTCCTTATCGACGATGTCGGGGACGACGCCGGGGAGCGGTTTGCAGCAGGAGCCGGGCTTGGTCGGCGTGGCACCGGGGAGTGGCGACATGAGGATCATGCCGGTTTCGGTCTGCCACCACGTATCGACGATGGGCAGCTTGCCTTTGCCGATGACGTTGTGGTACCACATCCACGCTTCGGGGTTGATCGGCTCGCCGACCGAGCCGAGCAGACGCAGGCTCGACAGATCGTGGCTGTTCGGATGTTGATCGCCCCAACGGATGAAGGTGCGGATGGCAGTCGGGGCCGTGTAGAGGATGGTGACCTGGTACTTCTCGATGATCTCCCAGAAGCGGTCTTCCTTCGGGGCGTTCGGCGCGCCTTCGTACAACACGACCGTCGCTCCGGCTGCGAGGGGGCCATAGACGACGTAGCTGTGCCCGGTCACCCAGCCGATGTCAGCGGTACACCAGTAGGTGTCGGTCTCTTTGAGATCGAAGACCCATTTGGTGGTACACATGGTGCCGAGCAGATAGCCGCCGGTGCTGTGCTGTACACCCTTGGGTTTGCCGGTGGAGCCGGAGGTGTAGAGGATGAAGAGGGGATGCTCAGCGTCGAGCTTCTCAGGTTCGCAGTGTGGGGCAGCGCCAGCCATGAGATCATGCCACCACAAATCACGCCCCGCTTTCATATCGATGGGAGCGTTGGCACGGTTGAAGACGATGCAATGCTCAACCGTCGGCGATTTGGCGAGAGCTTCGTCGGCGTTGGCCTTCAGGGGGATGAGCTTGCCTCGGCGGTAGCCTGCGTCAGCGGTGATGAGCAGCTTGGCTTGGGCATCGTTGTTGCGGTCAGCGAGAGCGTCGGCACTGAAACCACCGAAGACGACACTGTGCGTGGCACCGATGCGGGCACAGGCGAGCATGGCGATCACCGCTTCAGGCACCAGCGGCATATAGATGGTGACCCGGTCGCCCTTGGTGATGCCGAGCAGCTTGAGGGCGGAAGCGAACTTGTTCACTTCCCGGTAGAGGTCCTGGTAGCGCAGCACCCGGGTATCGCCCGGCTCGCCTTCCCAGATGATCGCAGCTTTGTTCTTGCGTTCGGTGAGGACGTGCCGATCGACGCAGTTGTAGCAGGCATTGATCGTCGCCCCGACGAACCACTTGCAGAAGGGTTCCTTCCATTCGAGGACCTTCGTCCACGGCTTCGACCAGTCGAGCCCTTTGGCCTGCTCAGCCCAGAACTCTTCGGGCTTGTCCTTGGCCCAGTTCCAGAGGCGTTCGTACTCCGCCATGCTGGGGATGTGGGCGTTCTTGCTGAACTCCGCCGAGGGTGGGAACAGGCGGGATTCTTTGAGGACGGAGGTGATGTTGTTGGACATAGCTAAGCCTTAAACAGTTCGTTTAGGCTTTAGAATATGGGGGTGGGGCGGGCGTGGTGAGTGGAAACTTTCTCCAGTTAGTTCAACCCCTTGTAGTCGATCATCTCAAGCGAAAAGATGGTATGATCATCTGTGGTCGTCTAAGAGCAATCGTATGGGCAATTTCAATCTTCGGAATTTCTCGAATCGCGTCCTTCTTTCAGCGCTACTGAGCCTGGGCATGCTGTTCCTGTTCGACATCTTCATTGCCCAGTCTCACTCGGACGTGACCAGCTATCATGTCGAGGTATCAACAACAAACCCGGTGCTTGTTGAGAAAGCAGTACGAGAGTATCGGGAAAAGCACTACAACGCTAATCAGATCGTCCAGCATTCGAAAAACTATCGCTTTGGCAAGCTGGTCAGCGAAACCTGGCGTTACATGGATGGCCGAGAGGTGACTCAGGGCATTGGAGAACAAACATTTACTCTCTTCGAGGTCGCAGCACCTTTTTTAGTATTTGCGATTGTGTATTGTTCGATTCCGATGTTCCAACGGAGACCGTCACAACAAACAATATCATGAACCAGCAGAAAACCCCAGCGCCTTTCGCCTGCTCTCGCTCATGAAAGTCGCCCTTGGTGGCGTGGGCACTTTGGCTCGTTCCGCGTCACTCGTCGCATGCTGACGGGCCAGTTCGAGTTTGAGGCTTTCCTCGCCTCGTGCCATCGCCCAGCGGTGATTGGCGGCGAAGAGGGGCTTCAGCAGGAACGAGAGATAGCGCAGGATCGGCTTGTTCGTTCGGATCGTCCAGTGATGTTCGATATCGACTTCAGCACCATTCTGACTGATCAACCATTGACCTTCGCCGTCGAAATCGCCCAGAGCCTGGAACGCCAGCCGGGACGAATATTCCTTCTCCTTCGTTTTCGACGACCAGTTCAATAGATAGGGCAGCCAGCCTTTGGAGTCGTAGCGGATGACTTTTCCGATGCCCCGCTCATCGCCCGGTTCGAGTACCTCGGCCTTCAGCCAGACGGCGGGCCACCAGCGGACATAGTCCTGCGAATCGTCGAGCAGACGATAGACCTCTTCCGCCGTGCCGGTCACACGCCAACGATTGATGAAACGGTAGTCCGTGCTGGCCAAGGGCGTACTCCTACAAACAACAAGCGTTCGAGGAGGTATACGAGCAGGCATGTCGTTTGGATTGCCAGCCGGCGCACCTACGGGATAAACCCGTAGGCTCCTGGTGCTGGTTCATCTACGCGGTGACGTTCCGTTCGCTGGTCGTCACGCCGCCGTCTTTATCGGTGGCGGTCACGGTCAGCACATAGTTGCCCGCCTGCTGGTAGCGGTGATTCAGGAAGAAGAGCTTGTGATGATAGATCTTGCCCGTCACCACGGGAGAGCCATCGCCGTAGTCCACGGTCACGCTGAAGAAATCGTTGCCTGCGTCAGTAACGATGCCATGAGCAAACAGGATGTGGTGATGCTCGGAAATGTGCAGGTCGCCCAGTTCGACGCGGGGGGCGACGTTGTTGACTGTCACATCAAAGGAACGGCTGTTGCCGGTGCCATGCTGATCGAGCCATTGGAAATGCGGGGTATAGAAGCCATCATCGGTGTACTGATGGAACAGTCGGAAGGTGGAACGGCCAGGTTCGTAGGTTTCGACCTCGGAACCATCGCCCCAATTGACAAGCAAACGAAGCTGATCACGTCCATCGGGATCGACGAGGTGTCCGGTGGCTGTGACGAAGCCTCCTTCGTTCAGGGTGGTGCGATTCAGAACGAGGTCGGGAGCCATCGGGGCGGTGTTCACGAGCGTGAGCACCACATCGTTGTTAAGCGTGCCGGCGGCGGTACTGATAGAGAGCTTCTGCCCACTGGGGTTCGCCAGCAAGAAGGGGGCGCTGGCGGGCGGTATCGTGAATGCTCCGGCAACGGCATCGTTGTTGCTGTTGTTGATGATGCGGAACTGGTTGCCGGTACTCACACCGCTGCCAAGGGTTGGTTTCAGGATCGCCCCTTCAATGAACACGTTGCCATCGACGTCGATCTGATCATGCTTGCTGCCTGGGTTTGAACCGTTGAGAGTGACTTCAAGTATTGCCCCGGCGTTGAGCGTCAGGTTATCGTGAACCTTCAAGATGCCAGTGCTGCTGATCGGCCCAGGGCGCACTCGACCGTTGGCGTTGACCGTGAGGGAACCTATTTCACCTAGACCTGCAAACTGACCGCCGGCGTTGACAACGAAGGAAAGAGAACGATCCTCCTGATGAAACCGGTAGAGCCCGTTGTTGATGACATAGGTCCTCGCTTCTCCCACAACACTTTGTTCAAAAACCACTCCCGGACCTTCTTTGGTTATTCCATCGACGAATTGTACTCCAAGTAGTTCGAGATCATTAAATGCTGGTCCATCGTTGACCTGTAGAGTATGGGCGTTAGAAGGAGCTGTCAGTTCGACGCTCTGGAGTTCAGCCGGGAGGGTCGAAGAGAATGAAGTGACGCGCAACTCATCCTGCACGGTGAACTTACCCCAGAAGCCGAAAAAGATCCCCAGATGGTTATCAAAGCCACTCACCAGACCACCCGACATCAGCAGTCTGGAAATCGTTTCTTCTTGACCATTGGTCAGTAATTGTCCCGTACCGTTGATGGTGACCACAGCGGTGTTATTAATCTGCTCGGATTTATCTTCAAACCGAACGATGCCGCCGCTGACGATAGTCAATGGTCCGGGGATTGCGACACCGCCTTGATTCAGATGCAATTTGCCCAGGACGGTAGTCAGTCCCTGGTAGGTGTTGGATGACGTTCCCCGGTACCAGACACGGCTGCCTGCCGCGATGGTGACCCCTCCAGCACCGCTGATGGTTCCGATGATGCTGAGTTTGTCATTGGGAAACGAGGGCTCATGCTTCAAGGTGGCGTTGCCCTGCAGGATGATGGAACCGCCCAGCTCCAGGTCGTTCAAGGCCCGGAGCGTGGCCCCAGCTTCGAGGGTGATGGCTTCGTCAATCCGCAACACGCCAATTGCCTGATCGTTCGTTAACAGTGTGGCTCCCGTGCGCACCAGGACACCACCACTGAGAGCACCCAGCGAATTATCTTTCTCAACGAAGAGGACGCCTGCGTTGACCTGTGTTTGACCAGCGTAGGAGTTGTTCGACCGTAAGGAGAGATTACCCGCGCCGGCCTTGATGAAGCCGAGCGTACCGTCAAGCTTTCCATCCAAGAAGAGCGTTGAACCTGCTCCAACAGTAAAGGTGCGGTTCAGGGTTTCTCCCGTGATGCCGACGGTGAGATCGAGCTTGACGATATCCGAAGAACCGCTGTTATCGAGTATACCACCTGCACCAACTCGAACGCGGTTGCCTCTGAGCGTATAGCCGCCGCCCAGGGTGATGGAATTAAAGACGGTGCCGTTGGCGAAATCATTATCGTTAGACTTACGAGGGGCGTTGGCAAAAAACACAAGATCATCGCCGGAGACGGGAGCGATGTCGCCGGCCCAGTTCTTGGCGCTCGACCAGTTGTTATTGGTGGCTCCACCGTCCCAGATTCGGACGGCAGGCATGAAGCGGTCTTCGAGCGCTTCGAGGGTGGGCCGCAGTCGTTGATGACGACCAGCAACGGCAAGTTGTTTGGTACTCGATCCCAGAAGTTTGACAGGCCAGGTAAACAGATTGGTGAGCTTGAAGGGTAAAGACCTGGACATGGCAATGTTCCTTAAGGGGATAGCAGGATACCGAGGCTGCAACAACAAACTCAGAAGTAAGGAGCCTTTCCCCAAAAGAAGTACTGTCATTGGAGGTGGGGATTAACAGCGAAAGAGAGAATAATGATGGAATAGTGGTGCGAAGCATTACTCGTCCCCGGTCGGAGACCGGAGACGAGTAGAGGCCGAAGCCTCTACACTGACACGTTCCGTTCGCTGGTCGTCACGCCGCCGTCTTTATCGGTGGCGGTCACGGTCAGCACATAGTTGCCCGCCTGCTGGTAGCGGTGATTCAGGAAGAAGAGCTTGTGATGATAGAGCTTGCTCGTCACCACGGGGGAGCCATCGCCGTAGTCCACCGTCACGCTGAAGAAATCGTTGCCTGCATCAGTGACGATGCCATGGGCGAATAGACTGTGGTGATGTTTGGAAATGTGCAAGTCGCCCAGTTCGACGCGGGGGGCGAAGTTGTTGACTGTTACTTCAAAGGAACGGCTGTTGCCCGTGTCGTGCTGATCGAGCCAGCGGAATTGGGGGACATACAAGCCATCATCGGTGTATTGATGGAACAGCCGGAAAGTGGAACGGCCTGGTTCATAGGTCTCCACCTCGGAACCATCGCCCCAGTTGACAAGCAAACGAAGCTGATCACGACCATCGGGATCGACGAGGTGTCCGGTGGCTGTGACGAAGCCTCCTTCGTTCAGGGTGGTGCGGTTGAGTTCGAGGTCGGGGGCCATCGGTGGGGTGTTCTGCAACGTAAGAACAAGATCATTGTTAAGCTCGCCGCCCGCGTGATTGACGGAGAGTTTCTGGCCGGTGGGCGCCGCTATCAGGAACGGCCCAGGCACAGCTACCAGGCCATTGATCGCATCGATGCCTGAATTGTTGATGACTCGATAGTTTTGACCCACACGGACGTTGGGGCCGACTTTGGCTTCAATGATCGCGCCGTCAACGGTGACCGATCCAACGACGTTCAATAGTTCATGACCTACGCCGGCAACGGCATTGTTGAGTTGAACTTCCAGAATGGAGCCGGGTTCCATCACCAGATCACCGCCGATCGACAGAGCGCCAGAAACAATTTGAGTCAGGATGGCACTTTGAAGGGTGGGACGCTCCAGCGGACCTGGGTGGACACGTCCCCCCGATTTCACAAGAAGTTTCTCTAGAAGGACATCTCCTGTGAATTTTGCTCCTGAACCAACAGTGACATCGACGCCAAAGAAGTCAGGCGAGATCAAGTCACGCTGGAACTTGGCAAACTGTAACTCCCCGCCGTTGACGAAGTATTGATCCGTTGGGAAATCCTGTAACAGCGTTTTGCCATTGCCTAGCTGTGTCAGGATACTGTCGCCTGCTGCATCGGTACCCAGACTTTTTACAGGACCATAAAGAAGCAGGTCGTTGCTAGCTGGACCGTCATTGACCTGTATGTGTCCATCAATCGATTTCAGAATAATGCTGACATCGACGACTTGTGCTGATAGCGTGGAGGATGCTGAGGTTGCCTCGAACTCATCAATGGTGAGTTCTGATTCCCTGTCAGGGGCAAAGTTCTTGATGATGGGCGTATTGTTAATGAACGAACCGAAAAAATTCACGATCAACGGCGGTATGAAGTCGTTCAGCCTGAGCTTATCGCCACTCACCACGCCGCCAACCAGTTTGAGCTTGTGAAACGTGTCATCCTTTTCGTTGGTCAGCAGCGATCCGCCGCCTTGGACCGTCACGGTGGCGGCATCGCCAATCTGGCCACCGTTTTCCAAACGTATGACGCCTGTGGAGGTGATGTTGATGTCGCCGGCAATGGCACTGCCCCCCAAATTGTCGAGTCGCAACTTGCCGATGACCGTCGTCAGCCCCTGGTAGGTATTGGCGGAGGTGCCCTGGAATCTCACGTGGCCGGTGCCGGTGCCAATGGTGATGCCGCCAGGCCCGCTGATTTGCCCGGTGATGAGTAGCCGCTCCAGGAGACCACCGTCATGTTGCAAGGTGGCGGTGCCGTTGAGAAGAATGTTTCCACGCAGATTGACATCGTTGATTGCCCGAATCGATCCGCCGTTTTCAATGGTGATGGGTTCATCTGATCGGATCGTGCCGATCGCCTGGTCATTGATAAGCAGTTGTGCACCGCCGCGGATGATCGTATTGGCACTGGCGTTAAAGGTGCCGAGCGATTCATCCTTTTCGATGAACAGCCGGCCAGCCTTGATATCGGTCACGCCGGTGTAGGTGTTGTTGTCCCGGAAGGAGAGGTCGCCGGCTCCTGTTTTATGGAGCTGCGCGCTGCCACTGATCTTGTCGTCGATGAAGAGCGTCGAGCCGGTTCCAATTTGGAACGCCCGCGCAGCGCCGGAACCGAGGTCCAGCTTGGTCTTGATGATGTTGGACGTGCTGCCAGTGACAATGATGCCGCCGGCGCCCAGTAGAATCTGATTGCCTCGCAAGGTATAACCGCCAGCGAGGGTGAGGGAGTTGAACAGAGTACCATTGTTAAAGTTGTTATCCGACGTCTTGTCTGGAGCATTGGACGGAAAGACCAGGTCATCGCCTGCGACAGGAGCAATATCGCCGGCCCAGTTCTTGGCGTTCGTCCAGTTGTTACTGACCGCCCCGCCATCCCAAATGCGGACGGCAGGCATGAAGCGGTCTTCAAGCGCTTCCAGAGAAGGCCGTACCCGTTGACTCCTACCGGAGACGGCGAGTTTCCTGGTGGCTGATCCCAACAACTGAACGGGCCTGGTAAACAGATGGGTGAGTTTGAACGGTTGAGACCTGGTCATGGCAATAATCCTCTGGGGATGGCTGGATAGTGAGGCTGCAAAGGGCAACCTCAAATGAATGAAGTCTTTCCCCAAGACAGGTACTGCTATTGGGTGTGGAGGATTAACCACGAAAAAGGAAATAACGATGATTTTGTCAGCGGGTGTTAGCCTCAGAATATGCTCCCCCTCGCCATGACCAACAGGCGATTGGCAACGCCATCCACCACGATCAACTGTAGGAAGGGATGCTCGTGGGGATTGAGAACATGAAGATGTTCATTCCCAGTATGAAGAAGTCGCTATACGAGACTACAGGTCGATACCGTTGGGGCGTCTCACCGAGAACTCGACCCCATCAACGAAAACATGCTGCGCCTGGTGAAGGGCAGCATGTTCATTGACAGCGCACCTACGGGATAAACACGTAGGCTCTTGTGCGGGGAGAAGGCTCTTAATACTTCTGCCAGTTCACTTGCTTGCCGTGGCCCCAGAGGTCTTCGAGGCGGTAGAAGTCGCGGCTGAAGGTGTCGAACAGGTGAACGACAATGTCGCCATAGTCCTGGATAATCCACTTGCACGATTCGTAGCCTTCGATACCCAGGCGGGCTTCCTTTTCTCCCTGCATGTGATCGTCGATCTCCTCCGCCATGGCGTGGAGTTGACGGCGACTGTTCCCGGTGGCGAGCACCAGGAAGTCGAACTCGGTCGTGATGGAACGGGTATCCAGAACGATGACGTCCTTGGCCTTGTTCTCTTCGCAGAGTCGGGCACAGGCTGCGGCACGTTCAAGAGCGACACGTTGACGACGGGGAGAAGTGGAACCAGCAAAGACGGGGCTATCGGTGGCGGCAGGAGCCGCGGCGGCTAGAAGTGCACTCAAGCGATCATCCTCCTCTACTCCGAAAGACAGGAAACCCATCGAAGCAGGAGGCGGACCTGATTTGGCTACAGAGTTGAACCGTGGCCGACCTCCTCAATAAATGGGGTGAGACCATCCCACCCGCTGACTCTCCCCGCTGGGGGAGCGACAGGTTTCCAAACTGGCCGAGCGTGATCATAACCACGATCGGCAATCTCTACAAGGTATCATCGGCTCTCCACGGGGGATGTCAAGCAAAGCTTCTTGAGAATTTCACAGGAGTTTGACAGACACGGCGGGAAAGTTGGAGGTTCGGGGAGGATTAGAGTTGCCCTCACGTTCCTCGTGAGGGGGCGGGGACTGGACATTTCACCAGTGCTTTGTTGATGACAGCTACTCACCGCCCCATCAGCTGGAGCGTGATAGCAACTATACAATCTCCATTCGCGGCGCACTCCCAACGCACCCCAGCGCCAGCACGCAGTAGTTCATCGCATGAGCATAGTGATCCGCTCCACCAGCTTCTAAATAATCCACCCGGGGGACACCGCGTCGATCCAGCCTCACCACCCGCACCGGCGAGCGTAACTGCTCTACAAACTCGCTCGGCAAATTGACCGGAGCGATCACCCTCCCGCTGTTCCACATGTGATACAACGCATCCAGCGTTTCACTCCGAGGCACCCGCAACACCTGCTGAGCGGTATCCTGATGATGTTGCGAACCGATACCCAACCGGTAGTAACACATCCACCCGCCGGCCCGTCGATGGATCAACCGCCTTGCTTCATGGGTCTCCGGCTGAGCATCGATCACATACGACCTGACACCATAGTCACCGAGCAGTCGTTCCAGTTCCGCCCAGTTCAGTGCCATGCCCGCCCACACGATCCGGCACATCTTCCCGACCGGCATGGCAATCACCACATGTAGGAACTGCGGACCGACATCGATGCCGGCCACGCTCATGGCGGCGGAGGTCGCCATCGTCGCGCCGTTGCTGCGGGCAATCGATTCCTCGATGCAAGCCGTCCCCAGCCGAGCGCCTTCGGCCAGGTAGGGCAGGCCCAGCACGGAGTTGTGGAATACTTGAAGTGCTGAAGGATCACCCTCCGCTTCCTGCCACTGTGCCACCAGCCTCTCCGCCTTCGCCACGGGGGAAAAGAGTTGCGACATGTGATAGCCATGCGTCTGTTCGTCGTGTACCTGTGACTGCCAGCTACCCGCCTTGATGACATTCCGGCGTTCATCGTTTGACCAGGGAGCACGGCATTGTGGACAGCAGAACTTCGCTCGGTAGGGTGGGCCATCGACGCCCAACACTCCCCCCGGCCAGGTGATGTCGGTGTGATCATAGCACCGTGGACACTGAACGATAAAGGTCCGTTGATCGCTTCGGGCGAACTCAGCGGCGATGCCATACCCCGGAATGGTCGGCGTCGAGAGGGACAACTCCCACGAATCGGGCTGGCCGGCCAACCGTTGTCGAGCCAGATCGACCGCCGACCAGGGCGTACCTTCCAGCCCCGCTGCTTTGTAGAGTTCATCCCGTTCATCGAGCGTTAGATAAGCGACCGGCACCGACATCAGTTCTGCCCTGCTGCGTGCCCCGTGACAATAGAACTGAGCGACTCCCACCCGCAGATGGCCCGGCGCACCGGTCGCCTTCACCATGGCCTGGAACTTCGGGCTTCGCTGGACCATCACGCTGAACCGGCCTCGACGAAAGCGATCAGCCGTGCGATGCGTGGGGAACAGGTACATGGCTGACTTCTGCCGATGTTCAAGAAACCACATCACCCGCATCATGGCCATTACCGTCGCCCCGACCTGGGCAGCCTTTTGCAACACCATCCGGGGCGACAACGAATTGAGCGGCTCCGTCAGATACTCATACCCGGTCAATCGATAGGGCTGGCCACTATCGGGATTGACGCCCACTTCCTGGGCATAGGTAGCGATGGTCTGGTTAAACATGGGTTGGCTTCTCTCGCACATCGAACAGGTAATACACCGGCTCCGCATGCAGGCTCTTGCGTAGCGTCTCGTCAGTCAGCTTCTTGCTGCCGTAGAGTTGAGCGTAGGCACGTGGCGTTAGAGTCTTTTCTTTGCGAATGACGCCGACACGTTTGAACCCCGCCTTCTCGAAGAACGGGTTGAGGTGCCCCATCACCGTGAGCGTTTCAATCCACGGCACCGGGCACGATGCACAACTGACCCGGACGAAGTCGCTCGCCAGGCCGGCTCCACGATACGTCGGATGAATTACCACACGGGAGAGTACCCACAACTGCTGGTTCAACCGTTTGAGAGCGAGCGAGTCGCAAACGCCCTTCAATCCGAAGTAGCGATTGCGAAGGCGCAGGCTGAGGGCGGGAGAACAGAAGACGCAGATGCCGATGGGCTGCTTGCCATGCCAGAGCAGGGTGATGCGTTTGACGAGGCCAAGGGTGTGGCTGCGATAGTGCCAACGGGCAAAGTAGGGCCAGTCAGCACGGGTGCCCGCCCCGTACCGACACTCCGAAAAAACGAGATCTTTCGTGAGGAACCCCTCACCCCCAACCCCTCTCCCCAGAGGGGTGAGGGGAGGTCAGGTTTTCTCCCCTCGCCTGTACTCGGGAGAGGGGCTGGGGGTGAGGGTCTGCCCGGCGAAGTAGAAAATGACTCCACCACTATCCCCCCATCCAAATCGGGTCGAACTAAAACATCCGCCGCCAAATCCTCACCCACATCCTCATGCGTCGTCGCCAGCAGACAGCCCACCCCCTGTCGCCGTGCTACCCGGCCCAGGTTGTAGGCCAGCACCTTCGCCAACGTCCGATCCAGCGTGGCGGTGAACTCATCAGCGATCACCCAACCTTCGCTGCCCGCCGGTCGTTGCCGCAGTTGAGCCAAGCCCAGTGCCAATCGAAACCGATACCGCTGCCCTTCGCTCAACTCCGTAGGTCTCCGCAGCAAGAGCTGAGCTTCACTGAGTCCACAGGCAGCCAGCAGATCAAGACTCTCTTTCACCTCCAGCGGCAACGCATCCACCAGCGGTCGATCCGGCAGAGAAAGCGCCATGATGTCGATCAACACGTTCTGAGTAGATGCCCTTAACTGCTCGCACACCGCCCGCAGCAGACTGCTCTTGCCCGACCCGCTCGGCCCGGTGAAGAGCACGATCTGCCCCGACTGCACCTCCAGTTCCAATCCCTCGCAGACGACATGCTCCTCCTGATCAAACTGCACCCCAAACGCATCCATCACCAGGCTGGTGCCAAGCGACCTTGCCTTGGGAACAATAGGGTAACGAATGGACAACTTCATGAGCAGGCTCCTTCGGATTGGTACAAATGTACACTTCAACCGAAAGAGTAGCTTGAGTGCTCGTCGAATCGCAACAGCGGTAGTGAAAGATGAGATGGTGTGAGACACAGTTGGCTGAGAGTTGCCATCACGCTCCGCGTGATGGAGCGGCGGGTAGCTGCCATCAGCAAAATGATGTGAAACGTCATCTCCCCGCCTCATCACGCGGAGCGTGGTGACTACTATCCTCCAGCGGCCGCTGTTGCTCCCGCTCCTCCACCTCGCGCAGCTTCCGATCCGCATCGAACCTCGGCAACGGCAACCGATCAGCCTGCTGCTGGGCCGTGGCACGATCCAACTCTCTTCGAGGCACACACACCGCCCGAAAGATGGGCAGCCCCAGTTGCCGGGCCAGGATCTCCCGCCGGGTGCGCCCTTCGGGGGCATCGGGCCAGACCCCACTCTCTTCCTTCACTTCGAAGAACAACGGCATCACCTGTTGCAGGAATTCCCAGTAAGCCGGGTGATCGGTCTGAATGATGAACAGCCCACCGGCCTTGAGCACTCGATGCACATGTACCAGGAACGTCGGCGTGATCAACCGCTTGGGAGCATCAGCCAGGTCGTAGATAGGCTGCGGGTGATAGAGATGCACTTCATCAACGCTCTGGTCAGTCAACAGCCGCCGCACGATGTCGCCGGCATCGGCAACAGCGAAGCGGACATTCGTCAGCCCCCGTCGGTTAGCCCGCCGCACCGCATGCCGAATCGCCCCGGAGAAGACATCAACAGCGAGATGATCAACCTCAGGCCGAGCCAGGGCGCTGAGGATCGTCGCCCGACCATTGCCACACCCCAGATCGATCATCAGCGGAGCAGTGCGGCCAAAGAGTTTTGAGGCATCGAGAGTGCCCAACGGCAATCGCTTCAGATGCGTATCGCCACGCTCGGCATCAGTCACCATGTCGCCAGGCAAAGGCACACCCCAGTCGGTTTCACGATTCACTGGGGTGGCCATAGCAGCGCGGATCTCGTGGATGGGACTGTTTCTGCTGCGTATTCTACCATAAACGACCGATCCTCTGGAACCGATCCCCATGCTCCGCTGGCTCATCAACAAACGACTCAACGCCGCCGAGAAGAAACTTGGCGTCCCCGTCGATTACCTTCGGCATCTCGCCAAGGTCTCGTTGCCTGCCTTCTTCAAGTTCATCAAGTTCATGCCCCTGGCGGAGTATCGCAATAAGCTGCCCGTCGAACCCTACCACGTCGCCCGGCTCGTCGCTGTTCTCAAAGAAGACCGTGGCACCTGTGTGCAGATTGAAGTCAATCTCGCTAAACTCGATGGCGTCTCGACCGACCTTCTCCAGACCGTCCTTGATGGCAAAGCCGAGGCGCTTCCCAAAGACCTGGAGAATGTCTATCGATTTGCCGAAGCGGTCGTCACGCAGACCGATGATCTGGAACTGCGAGAAACCATGCGGCAACAGTACGGCGAAGAAGGGACGATCGAACTCGCCCTGACCATAGCCGCCTGCCGGGTCTTTCCCACACTGAAGCGAGGAATGGGCTATGCGACGAGTTGCAGCAAAGTGAACGTTGTTCTGAAACAAATTACAGGTTCTGATTGGCCAACTTGATCAATCGGCGACGGCGATGCCACCAAGCACCCAATGTGCCGGCACCTGCCAAACCGATGAAGGCGATTGTGGTCGGTTCGGGAACGGCGGTGACCAGGTTCCAGCCCACCACGTCAAGCATGCGCAGTTCCACATTGAGATCAGGAGTAGTGCCTGGGGTTCCGGCAAAATCCTGGACGTGAGGAGGAGAGTTGACGATGAAGTCTCCA
Source organism: Gemmatales bacterium (assembly GCA_035430005.1). Classification (GTDB taxonomy): domain Bacteria; phylum Planctomycetota; class Planctomycetia; order Gemmatales; family HRBIN36; genus JAEUIE01. The sequence goes on along the minus strand of DAOMFV010000024.1, from coordinate 22,821 downwards.
TAGTCACCACTGCCACTCTGGTTATAGTTGACCAGATTGGTGGCCCCGCTATTGACCGAGAAATAGGCACTTGCACTCGGGTTGGTAGTAAAGCTGAAAACGCCGTTTGCCCCAAATCGCATATGATCGATAGTGGTCGGACTGGCAAAGAACCCAGTGCCGCCTACATCGGAAACGGTGCCAAGCACTTCGTCGATTTCGTGCTGAGCCACTGCTTTCAGATCGTACTTTGCAGGATTGATGGAGGTGCGATCAAAGTTCATCAAGGATAGATTTAGTCCAATGGTAGAATCAGAGCTTGCACTGTTGCCTAACAGGCCAAGGGCACGAGCGTTAGGAAGCGACATCACTACGCTGCCGGGGCTGCTGGAGGGGACAGGGCTGTTTGCACCTGCTGGAAGAGCTAGCAGAGAAGATGCATCGTCAGCAGTTGTTGAATGAGCAATCAGCGCATTACGGAACGTGGTGTACGAGAACGAAGTAAAAAAGGTATTACTCTGCCCCAGCCCGCTTCCCATATTCTGGAAGCTGATACGAACTACCACGCCCGGGTTGTTTAACTTGGCCGCATATTCAGCGATAGCCGCATTCAAGGTGGCGACGGCGGTGGCATTCGCCGAGATGGTAGCGTCGTAAGTCGGGATGATCGTCACTCCCTGAGCATTGAGGGAAGTGATGAAACTGAAGAGTACCAGAGCCGTTGCCAAAGTAATGCGGAGCATGATGCGGAATCCATGATGTGGAGCTAAGGTGTGCAGTCAGTCTAATTTGATGGAATGGGCTGTCAATCAAATAATTGTGTTTTTGCAAAGTTCGTCGTTGGCCAGCGCAGTCAAACCATCGAGGGGGTGAGCATTGCGAAAGGGCACCTTGAGGAGCATTAATGATTCGTACGTTTTTTTGCTTGTTGGGAAGCTTATTACAGGTTGCTGCTAAAATCCGGTGTTTTGCTAAGAATTGACGAATCTGCGGAAAGTAGGAATTATTCATTTGCATAGCTGAAGAGAGTCTAATAACATCTTCGCTAAGTCGTTTATGAAGCTCGACTGAACTAATTCGCATGGATGTGCTCACGTGAAAACAGGATACATCCATGCTTCGTTATTTTATTCACACTGCTGTTGCAGTGGCACTCCTTGTCCCACTTAGTTCTCAGGTTTTTGCCCAGTCGCACCCGGCGGTTCCAGCGTTCAACAGCAACCCCGGCGCGCCGTATACGGTGTACTTGGATTTCGGTGGCTTCACCTGGAACGGCACCTGGGGCGGCACCACGATGGGTACCCAGCCGGCTTACAACGGCCAGGCTGGTGCTAACTTTACCGCAGGCGAACAGGCTAACATTAAAGACATCTGGTCACGTGTCTCCGAGCAATACTCGATTTATAACGTGAATGTTACCACAGTTGATCCTGCGGTTGCGGCCGGACAGGCGGCCAATGATACCACCCGCCAAAACTACTACGATTCGGTGGCTCGCCTGCAGCATACGGTCATTGGCGATACTTCCAGCAGCACTATCTTTCCTGGTGCCGGCGGCATTTCGTATGTTAATGTGATTTCTTCAGTCGCAGCGCCGGGACGTCATACCAACTGGGTGTGGCCTAACCGATTGGGCGGAGCCACTGCGTTCCACAACATCGGAACCGCTTCCGCACACGAAGATGGGCATGCTTTTGGCTTGTACCACCAGGCAGATTATATCGGCACCACCATCCAGGGCAGCGGCTATTCGACTAACAACAGTTCTGCATCCATCGCGCCCACGATGGGCGTTGCCTATGGCGCTGCACGAGGCGCGTGGCGATTGGGACCAGCCGACGGATCATCAGGAAAGATCACTCAGAATGATCCGCTCGTGGTCCTTACCAGCAACAGCGGCATCGGTAATTTCAAGAGTGACGGGATCAGCCATGTGGTAGGAGCTCCAACGGCACTCCCCTTGACCGGTTCTTCAATCAATTTCAACTTAGCCAAGGGTGTGATTGTTCCTGCCAGCAGCGCTAACCCCAATCCTTCCGGTTCCAATAACTACACCCTGGACTATTTCACCTTCACCACGACAGGCGGTGTCAACACCATCAATCTAATCGCCGGCGGGCAACTTGTTACTGCCGGTATTGCAGATGCTGATCCCATGCTGGACGGCACCCTGCGTATTCTCGATAGCGGTGGCAATCCGCTGTTCACGGCCAATACCGCCAGCCTGAGCGAAACGATATCTCAAAATCTTGCTGCCGGTACCTACATCATTGAAGTGTCCAGCGCCGGTGGCAAGACTGCCAGCCTGGGACCAGGTACCTGGGATCCTGCGACGTTTTATGATGCAGGTTCCTACTTCCTCACCGGAACCATCATCAGCGCTGTTCCGGAACCCGCCACCATCGCTCTCTTCGGCGTCGTCTTCCTGGGAGCCGGTTATCAGGGATGGCGCTATCGAGCCAAGCGGCGAGCGGCATTGAATCAAACCATCTAGAGTGAATCGGTCCAATCCTGTTCTTCCGCTTCAGCCAGGGCTTCATACCCTGGCTGTTGTGTTGGAACACATGACTTCTACCGCCTATTACCAAGCTATTCCTCATGATCGTTTCTTTCCGGAAATGTCATTTCCGTCGTTTTTGACTTTTCTCTTCCCTCTGCCTCGATTCGTTGACACCATATTGTCTATCGCATTCGAGAGAGTCCTCATGCATCGTCTCAGTCTGACTTTGATCTTCCTTACCAGCTTTGGTTCACTAGTTTCGGCCCAGGGCACTCGGGCTGATTACGAACGGGCTGCCGGCCTGGCTCAGCGCTACCAGGGCAAGGTGCTCAACGCCCGGCCCAAAATCGTCTGGCAGGGTGATGGTAAGTATGTCGTCTACCGTCAACAGCGCGAAAACGACAAGCACGCCTTTCTCCGTATCGATTTACAGACCGGCCAACGCAGCCCGACATTCGATCATCAGAGCCTGGCTGCCGACCTGGCTATCCATTTCAAGAAATCGTTCGATGTCGACAAGCTTCCATTCACCGAGATTGAAGTCAACAACGATGGCTCAGTGATCTACTTCACTCTCGAAGGACGACACTGGGAATACGATCGCTTTGCGGGAACCATCAAGCATTCGGAGATTGTCGTTAGCCCGATGGTAAGACGTACCCCTCCTCGTCTTCCCGGCTACTCCCTCGATGGCCAATGGTCCTTCACCATCAAGGACTACAACGTGGTTCTGACCAACATCAAAACCAAAACGGAAGAAGTCCTGACCAAGGATGGCACCGCCGCTGAACCCTACGTCCGGCAGTTCTACTGGTCGCCCAACTCCCGGAAGGCAATCTTCCTTAAAGTGAAACCGGCCCAGGAACACAAGGTCTATCTGATCGAATCATCGCCAAGTTCACAGTTGCAGCCCAAGTTACATGAAACACAGTACCTCAAACCTGGCGATGAAGTCGCCAAGCCGACCCTCTATCTGTTTGATGTTCCCACTAGACACATCATCAAGATCAACAACAAGCTATTCCCCAATCCCTACTCTCTGTCAGACTATTCCTGGCAGAAGGACAGCAGCCGGTTTACTTTCCAGTACAACCAGCGCGGCCATCAGGTGTACCGCTGGCTGGCAGTTGATGCCGATACCGGGCATGTCACAACCCTCATTGATGAGCAGAGCAAGACCTTCATCGACTACGCCGGCAAGCATTACCTGCATCAAATCGATCCGGAGCCGCGCACGATAGTAAGCGGTTCCTCAACCACCTCGCGCCCATCCACCGAAGCCATCTGGATGTCAGAGCGTGATGGCTGGAACCACCTCTACCTTTACGACACCAAACGGGGTGAGGTGAAGAAACAACTCACCCAGGGTCAGTGGGTCGTTCGCCGGGTCGTGAAGGCCGACGATGTCAAGCGCCAACTCTGGTTCACCTGCGGCGGCTTCTATGTCGAGCAGGATCCATACTATCTGCATCTGGGTCGGGTGAACTACGATGGCTCCGGACTGACGATCCTGACCACCGCCGACGCCAGCCATGCCACGGAACTGTCACCCAACGGCGAATACTTCGTCGACAGTTATTCCCGGGTCGATCTGGCTCCCGTCACCGAAATACGCTCCGTTCAGGATGGCAAGCTCGTCGCCGAGGTAGAGAAAGCCGACCTTATTACTCTGAAGTCGCTGGGCTGGCGAGCCCCCGAACGCTTCGTCGCCAAGGCCCGTGATGGTGTCACCAATATTTATGGCGTCATTCATCGCCCCACGAACTTCTCGCCCACGAAGAAGTATCCGGTGATTGAGTTCATCTATGCCGGTCCGCAGGATGCTTTTGTGCCCAAGGACTTCCGGCCTTTCTATCGCCAGCAAACCATTGCCGACCTCGGCTTCATCGTCGTGCAGATGGATGGCATGGGCACCTCGCAGCGGTCGAAAGCGTTTCACGATGTCTGCTGGAAGAACCTCGGTGACGCCGGCTTCCCAGATCGTATCGCCTGGATCAAGGCCGCTGCTGAGCGTTACCCGTACATGGATCTGACTCGTGTCGGCATCTATGGCGGATCAGCCGGCGGACAGAATGCCCTGCGGGGCATGCTGATGTACCCTGACTTCTACAAGGTCGGTGTCGCCGACTGTGGCTGCCATGACAATCGCATGGACAAGATCTGGTGGAACGAACTCTGGATGAGCTGGCCCATCGGCCCCCATTATGCGGAACAGTCAAACGTCACCCAGGCCCATCGCCTGCAAGGCAAGCTGCTTCTCACGGTGGGCGAACTCGACCGCAACGTTGATCCCGCATCGACGATGCAAGTCGTGAACGCCCTCATCAAAGCGAACAAGGACTTCGACATGCTCGTCATCCCCGGCGGCGGCCACGGCGTAGCGGAAACACCGTATGGCGCCAGACGCCGGCAGGACTTCTTCGTCAGGCATTTGCTGGACGTGGAGCCGAGGGGGAAGTGAGGGCAACTCTACCACGGCAGCTTCTGGAGATCGACGTTACCCCCAGTGAGTATGATCCCCACTCGCTGCCCGCGCAGGTTCAGCGTGCCATCCAGCAGCGACCCCAGCGGTGGGCAGCACGACGGTTCCACGATGATCTTCAAATAACTCCAGATCAGCTGCATCGCCCGAATCACCGTGGGATCAGTCGCCACGCCGATGCCATCCACCTGAGCACGGATGATGTTGAACGTCCGCTCCGCCAGCGTGGTGCGGAGCCCATCGCATACCGTCTCTGGCGTTTGTTCCTTCACCAGCGTGCCCGACAGATAAGATCGATAGGCATCGTCCGCGCCTTTCGGTTCCGCGCCATACACCCTGATATGGGGAGCAGTTCCCTTGACCGCTATCGCCGTTCCCGACAATAACCCACCACCACCCGTAGGAGCGATCACCGCATCCAGCCCTTCGACTTGTTCTAGCAGTTCCAGCGCGGCAGTCCCCTGGCCGGCAATGACACGGTCGTCATCAAAAGGATGGATCAGTTCGTAGCCATGCTCAGCGATCACTCGTTGCGTCGTCTCTTCTCTCGACTTCACATTGGCGGCACATTCAACGATCGTCGCCCCATAGCCGGCAATGGCCCGCTTCTTCGGTGCCGGGGCGTTTGCCGGCACCACGACGGTGGCAGGTATCCCGCGCAATCCCGCTGCCCACGCCAGCGCCGCTCCGTGGTTGCCCGAGGAATGGGTCACTACTCCCCGCCTGGCCGTTGTATCACTCAGTGAAAACACCGCATTACACGCCCCTCGAGCCTTGAACGCCCCTACTTTCTGGAAGTTCTCACACTTGAAGAACAGCTTCGCCCCCACTAGTTCATTGAGCAGCGTGCTCGACATCACCGGGGTGTGATGAATATGCGGCTTGATGCGGGCGTGAGCCTGACGAATGTCCGCTAAAGTGAGGGTGGCCACGGGGTCTGCCTCTGTAGAATGGAGCGAGTTGTGGTCTCATCGTATGATTTAACAAGATCATCGTGCCTTGAACCAGTCTGCTGACACTATAGTGGGAAATAGGCACTAAATCAGGAGCAAGACATGCCAGGTCGATCGAAGCGGCAAGCGTTTACTCTCATCGAATTGCTGGTGGTCATTGCGATTATCTCGTTACTCATGGCCATGTTATTGCCTGCCATCCAAAAAGTGCGTGAGGCTGCCAACAAGATGCTCTGTGCGAGTAATCTTCGGCAAATTGGCATCGCCATGCATAACTACCACAACGATTACAAGTGCCTGCCCCCCGGCTTTATCTCCGCCACCGCGCCGGGAACGGATACCGCCGCAGGCTGGGGGGGGCTCTTTTTCCTGCTACCTTACATCGAACAGGACAATCTCGCTATACGGCAACTGAACCTGAATCAGCCGGTCGGTGACTCTGCCATCGTTTCAGAAAAGATCAAGATGTACATCTGCCCCAGCGACAGCTTCAACGACCTTCATCAAGTGAAAGCTCCGGGGGGCGTCGATTTCATCAACAGCTTCGGCCAGAAAGTCATGGCTGCTCCCTGCAGCTACGCCCTGTTTGCCGGCGGCGATGAAACCGAGATCACCACCGGCGACAGCAATGGCATGTTCCATGGCTGCTTCTTCCGAAACAGCAAAATCCGCCTCACTGACATTACCGACGGCACCACTCACACCTTACTCGCCGGCGAACGAGCTTGCGGCATTACCCGTGGCACCTGGGCCGGTGCCATTCCCGGTGCCCGCGCCCGACTGGGCGAAGCTAACCCGGCCTGGATCATCAACCCCAACATGGATTACGATCCGGAAGTCTTCATCCTCATGCACTCCAACTGGATCAATGCCCAAAACGATCAGTCGAATGATGGCGGCACCGATGATCCTTCCAGCTTCCATGTCCAGGGCGCCAATCATCTCTTTGGCGATGGCTCAGTGCGATTCCTCCATAACATCACTGGTGACAAATACAATCCACCCACCATTGATCGAAAAGCTTTCTGGGCCATGGGAACTCGTCGAGATGGTGACCAACCGGATGCTCTGGAAGAGTAAGTAACCTTACATAAGCCATTTGCTGGCAATTCTTGTCTGTGCCAGCCAGACAGGAATGTCTGACCCACCACTAACTATCTCTGCAAGGGCACTTAGTAACCATGCGGATCATTCTTTTTCTGGCCGTGGCGCTTTCCGGCTGTGGCCAATCAGTCCCCGTTCCGTCAGATCTCGTCTTCTCCGGTCAGAACGTCCAACACTGGGTCACCCTGGCGAAATCGAAGCAGGTTAAAGAACGCAAGCACGCCATCGGGGTGCTGAGCAATGTGGGTACTGCCCATCCCGATGCTATCCCGGCCCTGATAGTTGCACTGCGCGATACAGATGTCACGATCCGGCTGGCAGCTGTGCAGGGCTTATCGAAGATCGGCCCCCCAGCCAACTCGGCGTTGTCGGCTCTGGAGATTTCAGCGAAGGACAGCGATAAACGGGTAGCGGATCAGTCCAAAGGGGCCATCAAGCGTATTAAGGGCGAAACGTAAGCCCCAGAGTTGCCCGCACACGGAGCGTGAGGGCAACTCTAGGCTCTTAATATCGTCTGCAACTGTTCTAGATCGATAATCGGGGCCACGGTTTCGTGCAGGATGACATGGGCTTTCTTTGCCTTGTCATCCTTTCGATAGGTAATGGGAAGGACTCGCACGGTGGGATTGTGATCACAGAGTTTGCTCAGCAGTTGCGTTAGCCCCGGGGCGTTATCGGTGATCAGTAGGAGTTCATCAGCCTTGAGGGCAGCGGTGCCTTCGAGGACATCGCCGTTGAGATGTTCAAGTCTGCCATTCAGGATGATCACCTGGCGGTCGCAGCAGGTGTGGATATCGCCCAGGTGCTGCCGGGTGTGGGCATTGGTCACCATGATCACCGAACCGGTATCGGGCAGGTACTTGGAGTTCTCGAAGGCGACGGTGTACTTGCCCAGGGTGCTAAGCCAGATACTGGTGCGGCGGAAGAGATCGGGCAGTTGCCGAACGAGCAGCCAGATGACGACCAGCGACAAAATGGAACCGCCAAGGAAGAGGTAGGCGGGCAAGTTCTGGTTGTCGTAGATCTTCGGCATCGGGGCATCGGCCAGGCGCAGGTAGTAGTAGAGCTGTTCTTTCCCGGTCGATTTGCTCTTGATCTGGTAGGTGCTGACAGTGACATAGTCGTTATGGCCCACGTTCTTGGCACGCTGGATAATAGCTGCTACGGGTTTGCCATCCATCTGCGCTGGGTCAAAATCGTCGGGCAGCGGTTCTTTCTTCGCGCTATCATCTTCTCTGACGCTGTAAATGATGTGGGGTCTCTTAGTGAGTCGAATAAAGGGTACGCCTTCGTCATCGTAAAAATCGATGTCACTCAGTTCAAAGGCTCTAATCTCAATGCTTCCCGGCGGATAGAGTTCGGACAGATAACCCGAAACACCTAGGTCCTTCATCGGCACTTCCGGGGCCAGTCCGGCGGCGTGCATGCCGTTCTGCAAGGCCCAGAAGAGGAACGACGCCAGGATCGCCCCGGTGACATTGAGGAAATTGCTGGCAGCAATCGTCGAACCTTTGCCGCCCTTGGGGGCACGGAACTGAAGCATCGTGTACATCGGCAGCACATAGAAACCTGAGAAGAACCCGATGGCCATCAGACTGATGATCAGGGTGATGTCGCCGATGGAACTGTGCAGCAACACACAGACAGCACCGATGGCGCTGAAGAGAGCCATGCCGAGCGTGCCGACGGTGACCATGCCGAGTTCAAGTTTGCCGCCTGCCAGAATTCCTGCCAGCGGGCTGCCGATGCCGATGCCAAGAGCGACCGACGCGACGACGAGGCTGGTCTTCAGTTCCGACCAGAGCGGGTTCTGTGATTCGCCGTGCATATACATGACGCCACGCATGTAGACGGTCATGAAGGTGAAGAAAGCGATACTGCACAGAGCGGTACGGCGAGAAGCTAGCTGAAAAAGCATCTTCAAATCGGTGACGAGCGGAGCGTAGAGTTTGAGAGGGTTCCAACCGGGGAACTTGCGATCAGGGTTGGCGGGCTTCATGGGCAGAATCATCAGGGCGCAGAGCGAGCCGACGATCGAGGTGCCGACGAGGAAGTAGCCAATGATATACTCTCGATGCTTGAAGAACTTCTCATCGGACATGATGCCGCCGGCAGCGGTGCCGAGGATGACAGCAAGGAAGGAAGCTGATTCGACCATGCCGTTGGCTTTGGAGAGAAGATGGGTCGGGAAGATTTCGGGGAGCACGCCATACTTGTTGGGGACATAGAAGGCGCTGTGGCTGCCCATGAGGAACACGCAGGCCAAAACTGCCCAGGCACCGAGGTGTTCAGCGCCATGAAACGGCGCGGGATTGCGCGTGCCGAGCCAAAAGCCGGCCAGCGCGATCAGGGCGATGACCACTTCGCTCAGCTTCCAGATGATCATCATGTTGCGCTTGCTGTACTTATCGGAGAGATAAGCAGCGAGCGTGCAGAAGATGGCCCAGGGCAGGAAGAACAAGATCGGCATCAGGCTGATGGCCAGGCCCGGCGTGAGCGTCTCGGTGCGGATGGCGAAGAACATCGCCGCGGCATGGATGCACTGATCGTTGAACGCCGCCAGGAAGGCAGCGATGAGGAAGCCAATGAAGGTGCGGTTGATCAGCGTCGAATAAAGTTTCTGATCGGTGGGCGCGGTGTCCGCCATGCGTCATGACCTTTAATGAACTGTAGTGAAGAGGTTATGATAGGGGGTGGAGGGTGGGTTTGCATACCATGAAAATCTAACGGTGACCGTTAGGATTTCATGGTAGATGAAGAGGACCACAATAGCGTTTATACCTGGCTACAGGGCTACCTGCGCAGTTCCTGACTGATGGATTTGATACCGATCCTGCTGATGACGCCGAATTGATAATGGAAGGTCTTCTTACTGGCACCTCCAATAAGGGTGGAGGCTATTTGAGCGACAAGGTTCCCTTCAGTATCGATCGCTGCGCCGATTCTTACCTTGTTTGGCGTTCCTGTTAGTCCAACGAGGACAATCGCATCCGTAAAGTTTACTTCGGGCACTTGTTCCTTGGGGCGCCAGAGTTCCCAAAGCTTCTTCCACGCTACTTGATCGGTGATGCACTGCGCATCAGGCGAATCTTTTCGCTGCTCCAGTCCAATGATTCCTTCCCACGCCACCAGCACCGGGACGTGTTTGGCTTCCCCTTCAAGAGGTCCCTGGCCATGAGTGAAGCAGCAAGTGAGCGTGACTAACACTACGGAAAAGATGATCCTGCTCATTAGCATCTCCTTGGAAAGGTGACACCATGATACTCAGTTATCAAACGGGATGCACTACGGTTTTGTTTGTTCCGAAGTCTCGCGACATCGGGCAACAGAAAACCCATGCTGGGGGCAGCATGGGTATAGTTTGGGTTGCTCTGGGGCGCTGACGCGACCCGGCTCAAAAGGTTCTTGCTTACTTCGCCGCGGCGACAGGGGCGCTGCCTTCGATGACCACGCCCTTCTTCTTGCGTTCGCGGATACGGGTGGCCTTGCCGACTCGATCGCGGAGGTAAAAGAGCTTGGCGCGACGGACAATGCCGGGACGCTTCACCACGACCTTGGCGATCTTGGGCGAGTGCATGGGGAAGGTGCGTTCGACGCCCTGGCCATCGACAAGACGACGGACGGAGAACATTTCCCGGTTGCCACCGCTCTTCATGGCGATGACGGTGCCGGTGTAGATCTGGATGCGGCGTTTCTCGTTGCCTTCCTTGTCGAAGCCTTCGAGAATCCACTGGTGGACATCGATGGTATCGCCGACTTTGAAGTCGGCTATCTGTTTGCGATCCTCGTCCTTCTTGAGGGTAGAGGCTTCGACTTTCGCCATGAGGGCGCCACGCTTGAAGGCCATGTCAGTCTTTCCTTTTACTCTTGTTGGTACACTCTTCAGGCAGGTTCACGGCTCTGCAGGAGCCTCGCCCTCCCTGTCATCGGTCACCAACTTCTATTGCTGTCGCTCGGCGGTTCGCCGAGCGGATTGTTCTCGTCGCCAGGCTGCTATCGCTTCGTGGTTGCCTGAGAGCAGCATCTCAGGAACCTCCAGACCTCGAAACTCACGCGGCCTGGTGTAGTGGGGGTATTCCACCTGCCCCGGCTGGCTGTGACTTTCCTCGGTCACGCTTTCCTCATCGCCGAGCACGCCCGGCACATGCCTGAGCACCGTGTCAATCACCACCATGGAAGCCACCTCGCCGCCATTGCAGATGAAATCGCCGATGCTGATTTCTCTTGGCTTCAGGATCTCCTTGATCCGTTCGTCGAAGCCTTCGTACCTGCCGCAAAGCAGCAGGAGCCTTTCGTTCGCCGCCAACTCTTTCACCAGCGGCTGCGTCAGGCGTTCCCCCTGCGGGGTCATCATGAGCAGTTGGCCGGGCGGGGAGGCCATCGCTTTGACAGCTTCGACCGCACTGACCACCGGTTCGGGCATGAGCACCATGCCGGGGCCACCCCCGAAAGGGCGATCATCCACTTGCCGATGCTTCCCGGACGCCCAGTCGCGGAAGTCCCAGAGGTGAATACTGACCAGGCCATTATCGATGGCCCGCTTCAGGATGCTCTGGGTCAGGTATCCTGAGAAGATGCCAGGGAAGAGGGTCAACACGTCGAAACGCATGGATTGCTCTTTCCCGACAGGTGAAGCTCGGCAGGAGCCTCGCCCTCCCAGTGATTAGACCTTAGCCTTATTGGGATCGAGGGGAGGATGGCCGGAGATGGTCTCCGTCGCAGCCTTCTCTTCGAACTTCTTCATGAACTTGTCGATGATCACCTTGGCGCGGTGACTGGGCTGAGCGCCGACGCTGAGCCAGTACTTGATGCGGTCAGGGATCAGGGTAACGGTCTTGTCGTTATCCTTCACATGAGGATCGTAAGTCCCTAATTCTTCGATAAACCGGCCATCATTGGGCTGACGTTTATCCATAGCACACATGCGGAAGAAGTGCCGATGCTTTCGGCCCTGTACCCGCAAACGAATCACAACCACGACGTAACTCCTTCACACGCTAGGTGTTATGTGCATCTTGTCGGTCAGAAAAATCGACGAAGGTGCAAGCGTTTGGGAACCTACTATCTTGGGAAGTGGGTGGGGGTTTGGCTAGGGGGCAATTGAAAATCGGGGGGCAAATAGGGCATCTGCAGGTAATAGTTGCTGTATGGAAGGGTCTTGATTGATTGTGATGATGGTTTGAGTTACCATGCAGGCAGAGGTGTTGAAGATGACCAAGTTACTTGAACTAGCTTTCGCCAAGGCTGCAAAGCTTCCTGATGCCGAGCAGGAATTGCTGGCCTCACGACTACTTACCGAGCTTGAGGATGAGACGGCGTTCGATGCAGCGATCACGCAGTCGGGAGATAAGCTGGCCCAATTAGCTGAAGCTGCCCTCCGAGAACATCGAGCGGGCAAAACGAGGATACTGGATCCTGATCAGCTATGAACTCGCAAACCACCAGGCAGTTCCGCCACTGCCTCGCACGCCTGCCAAATGTCGTGAGACTTCAAGCCCGTGAAGCATACCGGCTCTTTCAGCAAGATCCGTCTCATCCTGGCCTCCATTTCAAAAAGGTCTACCTGAAGCCTCCAACCTACTCAGCACGGATTGGCATCAACTATCGAGCGCTGGGTACCTTGGAGGGGGACACCGTGATCTGGTTTTGGATTGGTTCGCACGCCGAGTATGATAAGTTGTTTGAGCGGATGTAGGAAGATTGGATAATGTGAACGTTCTCGATTTGTCTCGCAAATCGCTGTAGGTGAATGGATAATGCTTTGTTGTTTAATCAGCCATGATAGGATCGACCTATGCCAGAAGTCACACGTAAACGTACTGGTGAATTGATTCGGAAGCTGTTTGACATTCTTGTTCCAGAACCAGATGGATTGCCTGCTCGTGAAGCACTGGACCTACTGCGCAACCAGGTTCAACTGACTGAATATGAAAAGGGAAATTATCAATCTGGAAGCCAGCGTTTTGAACATATCGTTCGATTCGCAACTATTGACTGTGTGAAAGCAGGCTGGCTGATCAAACAGAAAGGTAAATGGACGATTACTGATGAAGGCAAGAAGGCTTATCAAGCCATACAAGATCCAGAGGCGTTTTACCGGAAAGCCGTAAAGCTGTATCACGAGTGGAAAGCCAGTCAACCTGGCGGCGAGCCAGAGACTGAAAATGAACTTGAAGATTCGAGTAGTTCAAAAACAGCCAGCATTACGTTCGAGCAGGCAGAAGAACAGGCATGGAGTGAAATAGAACACTATCTTCGAGAAATGAAGCCGTACGATTTTCAAGAATTGGTCGCATGCTTGCTCAGAGCAATGGGTTATCATGTCTCTTGGATATCGCCTCCCGGGAAGGATGGAGGCATTGATATTGTTGCATGGAGCGATCCCTTGGGCACTCGTCCTCCTCGCATAAAAGTTCAAGTAAAACGGATTGGCGAGAATGTCAATGTCGGCGGCTTACGTTCGTTTATGGCAGTATTAGGCGAGGATGATGTTGGCATCTTTGTTACAACCTCTGGCTTCACGAAAGATGCCGAAGATGAAGCTAGAACTCAAGAAAAACGAAAGATTACACTGATAAACCTCGAAAAGCTCTTCGATCTTTGGGTGCAGCATTATGGGCGGTTGGATGATGAGGCCCGACGTCGTTTGCCGTTACGCCCAATTCATTTTCTTGCTCCTGAAACGTAAGCGCTTCGTTGAGTAATTCACATGCCCTACCTCATCTCCCGCCACCACGTCGAACCCCTCCTCACCGCGGTTATCCGCAGTCGGGTGAAGCAGGCTGATCTTTCCTCCGTCGTGCCTGCACAGTGTGGCGAGGTGTGGAACTTCTGTCGTGATGCTGGGCTCCCCAAGCCGGGGCGACATATGGCTTACTATCTGGATGGCGAGATCAATCTCGAAGTGGGGGTCGAAGTCGGTCAGTCTTTTGTTGGCAATGATCGAGTCGTCTGTTCGTCCCTGCCCGGCGGGATGGTCGCCAGCACTGTTCATATGGGGCCATACAGTCAACTCGGTGCGGCCCATCAGGCTATTCATGAATGGTGTAAACAACAGGGCCACACGCTCGCCGGGCCGAGCTGGGAAATCTATGGCCACATGGGGCCTGACCCATCTCAGGTGCGGACCGATGTGTTCTACCTTCTCTCTCCATGACCATGATGGTGAGGCGGTACTCGAAGTTCACTACGAACCAACCACTTCGACGAGATAGTCCCTGTATTCCAGGGGAATATGGTTGTGGGCCGGGTGTAACAGAACTATTCTCAAGCAACACCAATACCCGTCGTCCCCCTTTTCGTTCATGAGGTGGGAGTCCTGAACCATGACCGAAGAAGCCCTGTTGGAACTGGTGCTGAGAACCCCCGAAGCGGAACGATCCGCGCTGCTGGATCGTACTTGTGAAGGCAGGCCGGAACTGCGGGCGCGGATCGAGGGGCTACTGAAGACTGAGGTTACCTCGGTTCAGATCATTTCTCACCCCCCTGCACTGGATGCCACGACCGGACACCAGGCTACTGGCAGCTATACCTCCGACGATACTGCCGGCGTGGTGATCGCCGGAAGATACAAGCTGCTCGAAGAGATTGGCGAAGGGGGCATGGGCACTGTCTGGATGGCCCAGCAGTCGGAGCCGGTCAAACGGCAAGTCGCTATCAAGCTCATCAAAGCGGGCATGGACTCCAAGGCAGTACTGGCTCGCTTCGATGCGGAACGCCAGGCTCTGGCTGTCATGGATCATCCGAACATTGCCAAGGTGTTGGATGGTGGCGTGGATAATGGTGTTGGAGACCAGGGGAAACCCCTCACCCCCAGCCCCTCTCCCCAAAGGGGAGAGGGGAGAAGCGGCCGACCCTACTTCGTGATGGAACTCGTGAAGGGTATTCCCATCACCAGGTTCTGTGATGAACGCAAACTCACGCCACGGGAACGGCTCGAACTCTTCGTTCCCGTCTGTCATGCGATTCAGCATGCCCATCAAAAGGGAATCATTCATCGGGACATCAAGCCGAGCAATGTGCTGGTCACCCTCTACGATGACAAGCCGGTACCAAAGGTGATTGACTTCGGTGTAGCGAAGGCGACGGGAGCGCAATTGACCGAGCAGACGCTGAACACAGGGTACGGCAACCTGGTTGGCACTCCCGAATACATGAGCCCCGAACAGGCGACGCTGAATTCCATCGACATCGATACGCGCAGCGACATCTATGCGCTGGGCGTGCTGCTGTATGAACTACTGACGGGCAGCACGCCGGTAGATCGCAAGAGGCTGAAAGCAGCAGCGCTGATGGAGGTGTTGCGCATGGTTCGTGAAGAGGATGCCGTGCGGCCCAGCACCAAGCTGAGCAGTTCCGAAGCGTTGCCCAGCATTGCCGCCAATCGACACACCGAGCCTGCCAAGCTCTCCAGGATTTTGAAAGGCGAACTCGACTGGATCGTGATGAAGGCTCTGGAGAAAGATCGTACTCGGCGATACGAGACTGCCAACGGCTTCGCCGCTGACGTACAGCGCTATCTCTGCGGCGAACAAGTGCAGGCAGTGCCGCCGAGTTCAGCGTATCGGTTGAAAAAGTTCCTGAAGAAGAACCGGGGGCCTGTGCTGGCGGCGGGACTTGTGGCGCTGGCGCTGCTGGGCGGCATGATTGGCACGACCATCAATCTGTTTGAAGCCAGGCGGCAGGAACGCCTGGCCAATGCAGCTCGTGAAGCTGAAGCCGAGAGGGCAGAAGGAGAACGAAAGGCTAAACTGGAAGCCCATGCCAGGCAAGTTGAGGCTGAACGACAGAAGACTCGGGCCGAAGAAGGGGAAAAGCGAGCGGAAGAAGAGAAGAAGATCGCACAAGTCGTGCGGAACTTCCTGCAAAATAAGTTGCTTCGACAGGCAGACGTCAGTATGCAGGCAAGTTCTCTCTTGCGCTCCGGTGGTAAGGAGGCTGTAGCGCAAGTGAAGGAAAATCCGACCATTCGTGAACTCCTCGACCGCGCCGCCCAGGAACTCACGACGGATAAGATCGACACGAACTTCCCGAATCAGCCCATCATCCAGGCGGAGATACTGTCGACGGTTGGCATCACCTACGACCAGATTGGTGAAGGTGATAAAGCGATCGGATTTCTGCAACGTGCTATGGCTCTGTATCAGCAACACCTCGGCCCGAAACACCCCACCACGCTCAATAGCATGCACCACCTCGTTTCTGCATACCTCGGAGCCAGGAAGCAAAAGCTGGCCTTGCCCCTGGGCGAGGAAACTCTCAGACTCAGGAAAGCGACACTTGGCGCTAGTCATCCTGACACGCTGGAGAGCATGAGAGAACTGGCCTCATTGTATCGGGCGATCGACAGGCTCGACCTGGCCATTCCGCTTTGTGAGGAGACACTGAGGCTCAGGAAAGCAAAATTCGGCGCCAGCCATCCCAGCACGGTCAGCAGCATGAGCATTCTGGCTCTGCTGTATAAGGATGACGGGAAGATGGACCTGGCATTACCACTCTTCGAGGAGACGGTTAGACTTTCGAAAGCCCTCTATGGCCCCGAGCACCCATCTACGCTTGTCAGTATGAACCACCTCGCGCTGACGTATGCCCATCTGGGAAAGCCGGACCTGGCCTTGCCGTTATTCGAAGCACATACTCGAGCCTCCTTCAAAACATTCGCTCATGGAAGAACTGCCGGCGCGAAACTGATTGAAACTTACGTACAAGCCAAAGCCTTCGCCGACGCTGAACCTCTCCTCCGCAAGTCTCTGACCATCCGCACACAAACCGACCCGAACGACTGGCAGACCTTCAACACACAATCCCTGCTGGGCGGATCGCTCCTGGGCCAAAAGAAATACGCCGAAGCTGAGCCGCTGCTGCTGGCAGGGTACGAAGGACTCAAGCAAAGGATGCAGACGATCCCTCCCGAAGGAAACACCCGCCTTCCCGAAGCCCTCGAACGACTCATTCAACTCTACTCCGACACCAAAAAGCCCGACGAAGTGAAGAAGTGGCAGGCGGAAAAGGATAAGCTGCCGAAGGCGGCAGAAAGGAAGTGATGCCTCAAGATGTCCACTACCTGGCCTAGTCGTCTGGTTGAAAGAGGGGCCTTGACGCTGCTTGTGATCTGGTGCTGCCATGTGGACGTTCCCTTGATCGCCCAGGATCATGCCCTGCGAAAGGATAACCTTCGCGAGGTCAAACCCTTTATCCATCTCCAGCCACTCCTCGATCCGAATGTTGCAGGCCCAGAACCCTGGTGGGTTCGTTCTGCCGTGATAGTGGCATTGATTGTACTCTTCCTGCTCCTGGTTCTCATCGTGCTCTTACTGTGGAAAAAGACCCACGAATGGAGGCTTAGCCGAGAGACACTTCGACTCGCCAACGACCCGGACAAACGACTTGTCGCAAAGAAGTTTCTAGCTGTCGTTTCACCACGTTGCGATATCACTCCGGACGAACGGAAGGCCGTCGCGGCTGCGCTGCGTGCCTGGCTCTCCTATCCCTATGCCAAGCAGGTCCACGGACTGGAGCAACTGGAAGCAGGTGAACACCCACGTATCCCCGCGCCACATTTCATTGAAATCTTTAAGCTGCTTTCCCCGGAAGAGCTCAAACGGTTTGACCACGCCGGTTGTTATTGGGATGTCGTACTGTTGGAGGTCAAGGAAGGCACTGATTTAGACGCGGCACGTCAAGCGATTGACGCGGACCTCTCCAGCATCATCAACCATATTGGCTTTACAGCAGACCCCAGTGCATATGATGCTTACACCATGTAACCTCGTTAGCAGCAGGAGGCAGACGCCAGGTTCTCAGTGGCCAAAAAAATGCTAGTCTTGTTACTCAAAGGAATGGAGCGGTCTTATGCGAATGAAGAACAAATTGATCATCGCCGGCATCGGCACGTTGCTCCTTCTGACCGCCATCGGCTGGTGTGTATTCATGGAAGTGACCACACCACCGGATCCGCAGGTGATGTACTTCCCCACACGAGGTGTTTCAATGCAGACCGTCGTTGGCTATCCGAATCCCGGCCTGCCTCCCTGGCCGGAGGGTAATAGCTTGTCACTCGCCCTGGAGCCAGGTGATCCCAGCAAGTGCATCTACCAGGTGTTGAACATGCATGCGGAGAATTTCGGTCGCCTCTACCAGTATTTCGGGCTGACCAATGTGCGAGCGCGGCTCGTCAGTAATACCGCCGGCAATAATCACTTCATCATCATTACGGATCCAAGGATTCCCCGGAATTGGTTTCTTCGAGATCCTGGCAAGCATGGCGCAGACAGTTTCGGAAAATAAGTGCTTGCCACTTACCCGGAGTGGTTTCGGGCGCAGTGAAGACCTGGCGAACACTCTGCGGACATGATTCGCTTTGGTAAAGCAAAAGGAGTGGATCGATTGATCCAAAGCCTCTGGCCAACTGATCCACGGCAACACTGAAACAGGCAAACCTAACGACGAAGTGAAGAAGTGGCAGGCGGAGAAGGAGAAGTTGCCGAAGTTGGTGGAAAAGAAATAGTGATCTGACGCTTCGGATGCCTTATTCTCGCTAGTGGAGTGGAGGGCAACACCATGACCGAAGAGACGCTATTTGAACTGTTGCTGAAAACCCCTGAAGCGGAACGTCCAGCTCTCTTGGACCGTGCCTGCGAAGGCAAACCGGAACTGCGGGCGCGGGTGGAGGCGCTGCTGAAGGCTGATGCAGCACCGGCACAGTTCCTGGCGCAGCCTCCGGCACTGGGCGCCACTACAGGATTTGGTGCCACCGCCAGCTATTCAGCAGGCGATGTTCCAGGTGTCGTCATCGCCGGTCGGTACAAGTTATTGGAAGAAATTGGTGAAGGGGGCATGGGTACGGTCTGGATGGCGCAGCAGTCGGAGCCGGTGAAGCGGCTGGTGGCGATCAAGCTTATCAAGGCAGGCATGGACTCCAAAGCGGTGCTGGCCCGGTTTGAAGCGGAGAGGCAGGCGCTGGCGATGATGGATCATCCCAACATAGCGAAAGTGTTGGATGGGGGACAGACGGAAGATCGGCGTCCTTACTTTGTCATGGAACTCGTCAAGGGCACCCCGATCACGAAGTTCTGCGACGAGCGCAAATTCTCTCTCAAAGATCGTCTCAAACTTTTCGTCCCTGTCTGTCAGGCCATTCAGCACGCCCATCAAAAGGGCGTCATCCATCGGGACATCAAGCCATCGAATGTTCTGATTGCGCTTTACGATGATAAGCCTGTTCCCAAAGTCATCGACTTCGGCGTCGCCAAGGCCACGGGAGCACAACTGACAGAACAGACGCTCAATACCGGCTTCGGAGCCATTGTCGGCACACCCGAATACATGTCGCCAGAACAAGCATCATTGAACAACCTCGATATCGATACCCGCAGCGATGTCTATGCGTTGGGTGTGTTGCTGTACGAGCTTCTCACAGGCACCACACCGGTGGATCGCAAGAGTTTGAAGCAGGCAGCTCTTTTGGAAATACTGCGGATCATCCGGGAAGTGGAGCCGTCCCGGCCAAGCACCAAGCTGAGTACTGCCGAGGCGCTGCCGACCATAGCGGCGAATCGGCACATGGAACCGGCCAGACTCTCGAAGATGATGAAAGGCGAACTCGACTGGATTGTGATGAAGGCGCTGGAGAAGGATCGGACTCGGCGGTATGAGACGGCCAACGGCCTGGCCCGTGACATTCAGCGGTATCTGTGCGATGAGGCAGTGGAAGCGCGGCCGGCCAGTGTGGGTTATCGCTTCTCGAAGTTTGTGAAGCGGAATAAGGGCACGGTGATCGCCGCAACGATAGTGTTGCTAGTGTTGATTGCCGGTATCGTTGGAACCAGTTGGGAATTTTATCTCGAATCGCAACGAGCCGAAGGAGAAAAGGAGGCCAAGCTTCAGGCCCAGAAGAATCTGGAGCATGCCCAGACAAACCTTGCCTTTGCCAAGAAGGGGAACGAAATCCTCGGTTCGATATTCGCGGGATTGGAGCCGAAGAAGATCGCGGAATCGGGGCGGCCGCTGCAGGATGTGCTGCGAGAGAAACTGGGCAAAGCGGTCAAGGATCTGGAGGGATCGGCCATTGGCGATCCGCTGGAAGTTGCGGCAATGCAGATAACACTCGGGCAGTCGCTGATGGGACTGGGTGCGTATGGACAGGCCATCGAGGTGTTGGACAAAGCATTCGAAACGCAAAAAGCCAGGCTGGGAGTCGATCATCCTAAAACGCTCGTTTGTATGGGCAGCCTCGCCGTAGCTTTTGGAGAGGCTGGACAGTTAGATAAGTCCCTGCGTCTGAGCGAAGAATCACTCAAGCTCAATAAAGCCAGGCTGGGAGAAAGTCACTCCGAAACCCTTACCAGTATGAACAACCTCGCCATTGTGTATGCAGAGGCCGGCAAGCGACACCTAGTCGTAGAGCTGCATGAGGAAATATTCAAGCTTATGAAAACCAAGCTGGGTGCCGACGACCCCGACACTCTCGTCTGCATGCACAACCTCGCCGCGGCCTATACGGAAGCCGGAAAAACAGATCAGGCTAAGTCACTTTATGTGGAGACAATCCAACTCATGAAAACCAAGCTGGGTGCCGATCATCCCGATACCCTTCGTTGCATGGGCGGCCTCGCTATGGCATACAAGTCTGAAGGGAAGTTTGAGCTGGCTCTGGAATTATTCGAGAAGACATTGAAGCTCACAAAAACCAAACTGGGAGCAGACCATCCCGAGACGCTCAGCAAAATGGCCGGGCTCGCCTCGTGCTACCAAGCAGCAGGGAAATTCGATCAATCCTTGTCACAATTCGAAGAGACACTCAAGCTCATGAAAGTCAAGCTGGGTGCCGACCACCCCTATACGCTTCGTTGCATGGTTGGCCTTGCCCAGGCGTACCAGACCGCCGGTAAATTGGATCTGGCCATGCCTTTGTGCGAGGAAACACTCAACCTCACCAAGGCGAAGCTGGGAGCCGAGCACCCGACCACGCTCGCGGCCATGAGCATCCTCGCTTCGGCCAACCGACATGTCGGAAAGTTTGACCTGGCCCTGACTCTCAGTGAAGAGGCGTTCAAACTACTTAAAGCCAAGCTGGGGGATGACCACCCCGGCACACTCACCAGCATGCAAGACCTGGCCGACGCCTACATCATGGCCGGTAAGCTGGATCAGGCCCAGCCCGTGTGCGAAGAGTCACTCAAGCTCCATAAAGCCAAGCTGGGGGCTGACCACCCAAGTACCCTTTCCAGTATGAACAGCCTCGCCTTGATCTACCAAAGAAAGGAAAAATACGACAAAGCCGTGCCTCTCTTTGATGAAATCCTCAAGCAGGTCAAGGCAAAGTTCGGTGCCGAAAACCCCAATACTTTGACTATCATGGGCAACCTCGCCGATACCTATTCGAAAGCCGGCAAGCTGGACCAGGCCGTGGCGTTGCACCTGGAAACTCTCCGGCTCAGAAAGGCGAATCTGGGCGCCGACCATCCCCAAACCATCGAAAGCATGCACAACCTGGCTGTAGCGTATTGGCTGATGAATCGCCTGGACTTGTCGATTCCGCTTTTTGAAAAGACGCTTGAGCTACAGGAAAAGAAACAAGGTAAGCGGCATCCAGAAACGCTCAAAACCATGGCCTGTCTCGGAGAGAATTACAAAAAGGTGGGGCGAATCGCCGAAGCGCTGCCCCTTCTCGAAGCAGCCTTCACCGCCAGTAAGGAATATCCAGAGTTACGCCGGGTGGGATCGGAATTAATCGATGGCTACGTGAAGGCCGGACAGCCACCCGAGAAGGCCAGAAGCATTATAACCGAGATGCTGGCGAATGCGCGCCGACAACTCCCCCCGGAAAGTCTGCAACTTGCTGATCAGTTGGCGACGATCGGACAATCGATGATTCAGATCAAGGCGTATACCGAGGCGGAGGCGATCTTCCGAGAAAGCTTGTCGATTCGGATAAAGCAGGAACCCGACAAATGGAGAACATTCAACATGCAATCGCTGCTCGGTGGTGCTTTACTCGGCCAAAAGAAATACGCCGCAGCCGAACCACTCCTGCTCAAAGGTTACGAAGGCATGAAGAAGCGGGAAAAAGACATTCCCTTACAAGGCAAGCCCCGCCTCCCCGAAGCCCTCGATCGCCTGATCCAGTTCTACACCGAAACCACCAAGGCCGACGAGGTGAAAAAGTGGCAGGCGGAGAAGGAGAAGCTGCCGAAGATGGTGGAGAAGAAATGACACCCGACGAATTGCTGGCCCAGGTCTACACCGAACTCCGTAAGCTTGCCGGGGCCAAACTCAAGAGCGAGCAGCCGGGGCAAACACTCAATGCCACCGCCCTGGTGCATGAAGCGTGGCTGCGACTCTCGGAAGCATCCATTGATTTCAACGACCGCACCCACTTCTTCCGTACCGCTGCTATGGCGATGCGGCGTATCCTCGTTGATCGGGCTCGGGCCAAGCTCACCAGGAAACGGGACGGCGGGCAGCAGGTCACGCTCGATGACCCGGCGGAGAGCATGCCCGATGAACAACTGATCGCGCTGGATGAAGCCCTGGTCGAACTAGCCAGGGAAAAACCGGAGCATGCCGAGCTGGTCGAACTGCGGTACATGATTGGTCTGTCCGGCGATGAGACAGCCCAGGTGCTGGGCATCTCGCCCGCCACCGCCGACCGCATGTGGCGCTATGCCCGGGCGTGGTTGCAGGTGAAACTCGGAGAACGATCGTAACTCATATACAATGAGGCTGCCCCGCACTAACAAGGTAAGCCCATGTCGAACGCTCCTGAAATCATTTTTGAAGCACCGCTCAAAGGCCCCCACGCC
>DAOMFV010000023.1:0-52034 GCA_035430005.1 Gemmatales bacterium | reverse complement strand
CGGCTGCACACAGGCGCCGCGATACTCGCAATCATTTCAGTCATCTTCGAACGCTCCTTCGGAGCGAAATCTACTTATCCAGCTTCACCAGCCAGATATTCCGGAACTGCACCGGGTTGCCATGATCCTGGAGCAGGATGGGCCCGGGTTGGCTGACTTCGCCGCCGCGACCAGATCTGGTGTTGTCAGTGTTAATCCGCACCTTGTCGTGAACTTTCACGCCATTGTGCCAGACGCTCATCCATGCTGGCTCGGTCTTCTTGCCGTCGACAAAGACGGGAGAATGAAACTCAATGTCGTAGGTCTGCCAGATGGTGGGAGCCTTGCACGCATTGACGAGCGGCTTGGCAACCGAGTAGATGCCTGCACAGTCATCATCCTTGCTGTCGAGACCATAGCTGTCGAGTATCTGTACTTCATACCTACCCTGAAGATAGACGCCGCTGTTGCCCCTTGCCTGGCCCTTGGCCTGGGGCATGTAGGGAACACGGAACTCGACATGGACTTTGAAATGACCGTTGAACTCCTGCTTGGTCATGATGTCGCCTGACTTACTGACCTGCATGATGCCGCCGTCGAGAAGTTTCCAACCGGGAGGGTTCTTGCCGTCCTTCTTGACCCAACCATCGAATGATTTGCCATCGAAAAGCACGAGCGCGCCTTTGGGTGCGGGGACACTTGGCATATCGATCTTGTCTTCGGGCTTGTTGAGCTTCAGATCGTCGATGGAACCGTACGGCTCATCAGCCATGAACAGACCAACGCACAGCAGGATCGCGAAACGCATTAGCGAGGTTCCTCGTTCTTTGGTTCTGGCTCTTCGTCTTTGGTCTTAAAGCCCTCGAAGGTAGCTTCCTTCCAGGCCAGCACGCAGGCACCGGTGACCATCCAGGTTTGCAAAAGCGATGGCTGTTCGATGGTGGCAAAGGCACGGTCGGCTGAGCCAATGTCTTTGGTCGTCCAGGAAACATGGCCGGGGGGCAACTCGGCGGGGGCCAGGATTGACATCGCATTGGCGCCTTCAGTGGCAGCGAGGGCACCGAATACTGCAAAGCCGTCCATTGTTGAACTCCTGATATCTTGGGGATGGGAGCAAGTCTTATGCACCCTCTCACCTCTAACCCCTCTCCCTCCAGGGGAGAGGGGAACCATACCTTACTCCGTTGCGCCGACCGGATCGCTCCGAGCGCCGGCTTTCTGTAAGGGGCTGTCGGGTGGGTATCGGAGAAAGTCTTTTGGCGAAGTCGGGCTGGTGTTCAACGTGAAAGCCATGCTCTTCACGCCAAACTTGGGTACTTGAGCAGCGACACCAGGTCCACTCCCTGGCGTGTCATAAACATTCCCAAAACCAGCCAGGCCACCTGCCAGGCTTTCAGGATTCATTTTTGTCTTCGTAGCATCGATGTGCAAGAGACTTTTGACCTGATAGAACAAATTGTTGCGAACTGTGAAGTAGATATCGTTGGCGTTCATGGTCACCTGAAAAGCCAGGCCGGCCTCAAAGTCCCAGAAGGTGTTCTGTTGAATGGTCACATTCATCCGCTGGTTGGGGGGGATCGAGTCGGTCCAAAGGATGGCTTTTCCTTTGCCTCCAAAGAGCATGGACTGCTCCATGAAAAAACCCTGAACCGGAGCAGCAAAGCAGATTGCAGCCTCATAGGTTCCCTGAATACGACACTGTTTCAATTGTGTCGCATCACAGGCTCTGCCCTGAAACCGAAGAGCAGCCTGTGCGGGTTGGGGATGGTTTTGACGGATATTTATTCTGTTGAAGTGTACCTCACGGCGTCCGGTATCGGTCAAACTGTCAACGACTATTCCCTGTTGCTGGAACCCTTCAATGCGCACATCGTCCAGGTGCAGATCGGGGCATCTACCCTTGATGTGAACAGTTGTTTGAAGAGCGTCTTCACCGTCAATCAGCAAACCAGTCATGGTAAAACCATCAACATCTTCAATCGAGATCAATGGCGTCACCGGCTGGTGAGCCGGAGGCGGCACAATCTTGGCGCGTTTGCCGTCCTCGCTGATCTCGCCACGGATAGTGATCGACTTGAACCCTTTAGAACTGGTTCGTGGAGTCAGGTTCAGTGATTCGGCATATGTCTGCCGATCAGTAATGAGAATAGTGTCGCCGGAACTTGCTGCCTGCAAGGCACTGTTGATTGAAGTGAAATCAATCCCGTCCAGCTTGTTCCTGGCAACATGCCAGGTGCGTGGTCCGGCCGGCTGCTGAGGAACGGTCGCACTCGGCTGCAAAGTCAGCACGGTAGACGTGGTACCGCCTCGGTTCCTCAATACCAAAAAGAACACTGCGGCCAACAGAATGCCCAACACGACAATGATGCCCACCAACCACGGCCAGGTAAATCGCGAGGGAGACTCCTCTTCATCTTGAGAGGGGCCTTCACGAGAGGGCTCTACCTCGAGCAACCTATCCTTTAGCGGCGAGGGGAACGGCAACGGCGTAGCATGGGGTTCGTTTTGATTCTTTTGGGGAAGCAGTGGCGAAGGTGGATCCCTGCCAATGACAAAGGGAGGCGAGGACTGAGGCCGGGGAGCAATGCCGGCCGCTTTGGCTGGCGTTACCATCATCGGCACGGTGGGCGCGGGCTGTACCAAAGGCAATGCCGGCACGGGTGAAGGCGTCGCCGGCAGCGCCTTCATACCCTTGGCAGAGCTATCGCCGCTGCGGATGTTGACCGTACTGTCATCACCGCCACGCTTGACCAGTTGGGAATCAAAGATGGGGGACTTGGAATCAGGATCGCGAGTCTCCACCGGCTCCACGGGCGAAACTACACTGGGCCCGACCGGCATGCCTGCCAGGGTCTCGCCGCCGAACGGCACACCACGAGCCATGGGGCTAAGGTCGGCCAGCTCCGCATCGGTCGGAGGATATACCTTTTCAGCATACTGCGTAAGTGATTCAATCAACTCGCCTGGAGAGCCATACCGATCAGCGACTTTCTTCATCATGCATCGGGTAATGACCGCGCTCAGGTCGGCTGGAACGCCAGCACGAATGTCCGAAAGCGGTTTGGGAGTTCGAGTCTGGTGCCAGATCAGCTTCTGCGCTACAGAACCCTCGCCGAAGGGCGGCTGGCCGGTGAGCACATAATAAAACGTGCAGCCAAGGCTGTAGATATCCGAGCGGATATCTACGCTATGGCTGTCGATAGCCTGTTCCGGGGAGAGGTAGTCAGCCGTGCCCAGAACCGTTTCATCATACTTCTTGGTGATCATGTCATCGTGATCATTGAAGAAGCGGGCCAGTCCCATGTCGAGAATCTTGATGACACCCTGCCGGTCAATCAGGATGTTGGCCGGCTTGATATCACGATGGATCAAGCCCGAATCGTGCGCATGCTTGAGGCCGAGCGCCGACTGATAGAGATAGTTGCCTGCCCGTATCGGATCGATTGGCCCGGTTGCCGCGACAATCTCCGACAGGCTGCAGCCATCGACAAAGTCCATCACCAGATAATGGAGGTCGCCGTCCTGGTCTTTGTCGTAAGCACGAACGATATTGGGGTGATCAATGCTGCCACCCGCCCGAGCTTCCCTTTCGAAGCGTTCCAGGGAGGCAGGATCGGCCGCCTTGGCCCGAGGAAGCACTTTGATGGCAAAACGCCGTTTCATGGTACGGTGCTCGGCCAGATAAACCTGGCCCATGCCGCCGATCCCAATGCGTTCAATCACGCGATACCTGCCGACGTAGAAGCCTCGCCATTTGCCTGAAAGGAGTTGATCCGCCTGGAATCGGCTTAGCACCGCATCCCGCACCAGAATGTTCGCCAGTTCCTTGGAATCTTCGGGAATGGGTTCGAGCTGCTCAAGCCGCTCAAGATAGAAGTTCAGTCGCCCGGTATCTACCAGTCCGCTCTTGCGAGTCAAATCCAGGAAAGATTCGATGGGCGTGCGATTCATGCGGGCTAAAGTATCTCAACTGATTAAAAAAGGATGCCCACCAAGACATCGGCAACACTACTATGGTGTACCTACACTATCAATGTAAAGCACAAATAGGATTTGCCAAGCAAAAGAGGGGCTTGCAGCCTGTCAAATTGTGCTTTTCAGTGAAAGTGGCCCGGATTCTGCTTTATTGCAATGTTTAACCCAATCCTAAGTAGGGTAGCCCAAAGTGATCATGTTATTGCCATTTGAGCTTATTGACTAAGTTACTTACCTGGCCAAAGACGGCGTTCCAGACCTACTGAACCAATTCCGAGATAGAGCCGTTGCCTGCCGTCGAACCGGGTTTCAGGCACAATCATGAGTCGATCTACCGCCGCCGCCAGGGGGATGTCGTTTCCCAGGCCCACTGACTGTAGTTGGAGCCCACCCGCAGAGAGCCGCAGTGCCTCTTCCAAAACCAGGCCATGACATTCAAACGCATCCCATGCCAGGCGGGCACTGTCATTGATCGCCTTCGGCTTATGGGGAATCAGCGCGGAGATGAACGCTCCGGCCAGCAGAGTATCTTCCAGTGCCACATGGCCATTGGAACCGGCGCACAGGAAATGGATCGGGCGAGTCTCTTCAAGTAAGGATTCGCAAACAGCGCTGAAGTTAACGAACCCCGCCGTCATGACTCGTTCAGCACTCTGAGCATGCAAGAGGGCTCGGGTGCCATTGGTGGTGGTGAAGACGAGGATGTGATCGTTGCAGCGATCCCACGAGTAGTCGCCAGGCGAATTGCCACAATCGAACCCGGAGATCATGACTCCGCCGCGCTCGCCGCCCAGCAGCACTTTCTCGCCGGAGTTCTTCAGTTCCTCAGCCAGCGTGAGTGCCGCGGGGATATCGCCGACGGGATAGACCGCCTGCATGCCGGCATGGAAGGCGTAAGCCATCGTCGTCGTCGCCCGCAGGACATCAATCACAACAACCACGCCCCCCCGCAGTGCCGAAGCCTCCACGAGGTTGGATAGCAAATGAACTTGAAGCGGAGCAACAGGCATAACACTTCATCAAACAGTTAATAAATGCCAGGCTGGCAATGACAGTGATGATTCAGGAGAAATTGTATGCTTCGCCCAAGGTCGCTGCAACTTCCAAAGGGAGCAACGATTTACTCCTCCCCTTACCAAGGGGAGGTCGGGTGGGGTTCTTCGCAGCGGACTCACCCCCTCTAACTCCCCCTTGGCAAGGGGAGAACCAGACGAAGCTACGCCGCCTTCTTCGCCTCGCCATCAGTCTTCTTGATCGCCGCCAGCACCTGGTCGTTGGCCCATTCGAGATTGGCTGCACGGCCCCAGCGCAACGCCTTACCGAACATCATCCACTGGCCCTCTTCTTCTTTGACTTCCCGCACGATCCAATCGATGACCATCAGTTGATGATCGATCGTCTTGATCTTGTCGCCTGGGTTAATCCACTCAGGGCGAGCTGCATAGCACCGCTCATAGCGCAGCGGTGATGCGGTGACATGTTCGCCATCTGCATCGTAGATATGGAAATAGAGACCGCCCGAATGCGTGGCATGGAAACCGGGCAGATGTAACAGATCGTCGCCATGAATCAGAAACGTCATGTGCAGTCCTCCGTGACCTGATTAAGGATAGCACTCAAACCAACGAGGTGTCAAATGGGCGGCTGATCACCTTCGACTCTATTGTTATCGCCCATTGGCGAGAAGGCATGCATGGAAACTCGTCCTGAATAATTCAAGTTGACGAGGCCACGCCCAGATGTTCCCTGCAAGGCGATCAACTTGCCTAACGGGGCCAGTCCTTCCTAACCGGCAGTGTCGGCCTAATGATCAAACCTGAGAGCCTGTAGATGGCGGTGACTGAAACCCCCCTGACTATAGAAGTCCCGCGTTCTCAACCCTAATGTAATCTGGTAGCTTGTGGCTTGTCCAGCAACAACGCGGTGCCCGCATGAACGCAGTGGAAATCGAAGAGGCAGTATCGAAGCTCGCGGAAGCGCCGTTTCACCCGGCAGAGTTCCCCTATGCCTTCCTCGAAGCGTTTGGCAACAAGGAAACGACGCTCAAGAAATTGCGGACGGGCGATTCCAATAAGTCGGATGTCGGCGGGGTGCTGCAGCGTGGTTACATCCACATCAAGGTTTGCTCAGAAGGCAATGTTACTGAGACCCTGGCTCTACTTCGTCAAAGCCCTGTCAGAGTTCGAACCGCTGTTTTCGGACAAGGTGGAAGAGGGCGATACTTCGACCGGGTATATCTATGTACTCAGGAGCAAGTCCGATCATCCGTTTATTGTTGAAAACAGGTCGGTCATTCACAAGATTGGCCTGACGGTGGGAGAAGTAAAAGCACGCATCGGCAATGCAGCAAAAGAGCCAACCTATCTCCTGGCAGACGTGGAAGTGGTGTTGAGTTACCAATTGGCGAATATGAACCTCGCTGCATTGGAGGCCCTGCTTCACAAGTTCTTCGCGAGCGCCAGATTGGATATGGAATTAAAGGATCGGTTTGGCTTTGCAGTAGTGCCTCAAGAGTGGTTTCTTGTTCCGTTGCCAGTCATTGAGGAAGCGATTCAGAAGATCATGGATGGAACATTACGCGAGTATCAATTCGATCCCAAACGAGCCCAACTTGTGCGCACGTAGCCCCCAAAAAATGCCTCACCAACGGAAGGTGAGGCATTTCTAGTAGTTGCGTCATCCTGCACCGGTGCACAAAATGACAAGGTGACCCTAGGGAGAGTCGAACACCCCGCTATTCCCACGGTAAATAGTCCGGTACAGCTCCAACCCGGTGCAAAATCCGGTGCAGATTCGGGTAATCCTCACATCTCAGACCCTGACCTGGCCAACATTATTGCATCCTGGCCCAGTCTCTCCCCAGACATCAAACGTGTTGTCCTAACTATCATCGATGGGCTGAATGCCCAGAAGGGCGGGTGATGCTATGCCCTACACCGATCCTGGCAAAGCCAAGGCCTATCAGCGTGATTATCGTCGCCTACGTCGCGCTGGCGACGAATGTACAACCCCCAGTACATCCCCCGTGCCTCTTCCTTTCCGGCTCAAGACGGCGGCTGATGCCCTGGCTCTGATCGAAGAACAAGTCAATGCTGTCAGGCTGGATACCACTGCCAACGTATTGGAAAAGGCACGGACGATGGGCTACCTGGCCAGTGTGGCGCTGAAAGCCATCGAAGCGGGCAACATAGCAGCACGCATTGAAATGCTTGAAACCGTTCTCAAACAAAGAAAGGCAGCATCATGAACACGAACCCCCTGCATCCTCACTATCAGTCACTCAAGCCCTGGGAACGAATACCCTTGATGCTGGCAGCCCTGGCCCGTGATGATAAGTCAGACCTTCAAAGGCTGGTCAGTTCAGCGCCTCAGAAGTCATGGCAATTCAACGACTATTATTTCGATATGAAAGCCCTGCATGAAGTGGCTCTGATTCATCAATGTCACCAGCTTGAGTTGGTTGCTAAGTTGTTAAAGGCCATGTGGTACCGTGCTGAAACCAGCGGGCATGGTATGAAGCAGGATGCCCTAGCAAGCAAAGCCATTCTGAAGTTGAGAAGAGAAATGGCGTGGGAACATCTTGCATGGATGAGCGTGTGCAAGGAACTAAACATCGACACCGATGCCATTTTCTCGCCACTGTTTGAAATAAGCATTGCAAAAGAAGAATTAGCCATTTCATTGGAACTGTTTTGCGAAGAGACTTGCTCTACAGGTAACGAAGAACGGGATGCCTACATTCAAGAGACGGCAGAAGCCTATAAGAGCTTGATGTTTCGGGATAGGGCATAGAAGTGACCGACGCTGGGCTCAAATTGGCATAAATGCATGAAGTCTGCCAATGGGCGAAAGGTTCAGCCTGGTACTATATGCTCTATAAAATGAACATCATAAAGTAGTTTTCTCGACTTGCAATCCGACGCCGTGGGGTGAATAAACATGCAAGGCACTCGTAATCCTTACATCAATGATGATGGTAAACCCACCTTGAAAAAGTCTGTTGTTGCCTTTATTGACATCCTTGGTTTCAAGGATTTATCAAAGGGTGTCGCGAATCAAGCAGATAGTGGGGAGCTACTTCAAACCGTACATAGCGCACTAAAAGAAGCTCGCCAACATATTGATCCTGATACTTCAAAAACAATTGGTGAGCAGTATCTGGGACAGGACTTCTCTGCCATTAGTGCCTTTACAGACAACATTGTAATTGGGCATCCCATTGATACCGATGGCGAAATGGAACTTGGAAGTATCTTCGATGACTTATCCCGATTTCAATTGAAGATGGCGTTGAAAGGTTACTTTGTTCGTGGGGCAATCGCAGTTGGCGATTTGTATATGGATGAGTTCGTTGTATTTGGTGGTGGGCTAGTTGAAGCATACGAAGGCGAATCAATCTTAGCCTTTAATCCACGGATTGTTCTGACACGCTCTGCAATGGAATTTGTCGATTTGCATTTGCTCTATTATGGCAGCATGCCGCATGCGCCACAGAACATTGACTTGTTAAAAGATAGCGACGATAATTATTTTGTTAGCTACCTGGAAGCAGTAATTGGTGCCGATGATGGACAAATTGACTCCCTATCTTTGAACGCTCATAAGGAACGCATCGAATCGAAGCTTATCGAATATAGAAAGCAACCCAAGATTTGGAACAAGTACTTTTGGGCTGCTACTTACCACAACTACTTTTGCGCATTACGACCTGCCACGACCACCTTCAGAGTAAACACCAGTGACCTAACAATCCGGCCTGTGAAGATTATTCCGAACGACTAAGCTTCATTTCTACCATACATTCATTTTCCGAAAATCCATTCAGTTTCCACAACGCTCTCCGTGCTTCCATTGGCTATACTTCAGGTCAATGCAGTCTCAGCACTGATGGGGTGACTCATGCCGAAGTTGTCGGAAACGGAGAAGCAGGAAGTGGTACGCTTTCTGGAAGCGGGTAAGCCGTTGCCGGAGAAGTATCGTTTTCTGCTCTTCGATGACAAGCGCGAAGTGGAACTGGTGTGGAATGGTAAAAACAATGAAGTCACTAATGTCGTGCTGCCCTTTCAGGTGATTGAACAGGTCGATGAACCCCGTTCGGAGACAACTTTCAGCAAGGAAGGCAAGAAGGGCGATACACAGAACCTCCTCTTCTCGATGGACGACCGGGGCAGACAACTGACCGGTTGGACGAACAAGCTCATCTGGGGCGATAACAAGCTGATCCTCTCTTCCCTGAAGAACGGCCCACTGCGGGATGAGATTGAAAAGCAGGGTGGCATCAAGCTGATCTACATCGATCCGCCGTTCGATGTCGGGGCCGACTTCAGCATGGACATCGAGATCGGCGATGAGACCTTCACCAAGAAGCCGAACATTCTGGAAGAGATTGCCTACCGGGATACCTGGGGCAAAGGGGCTGATTCGTTTATCAGCATGATCTACGAACGGCTCATCCTCATGCGCGATTTATTGGCGACGGATGGAAGTATATTTGTGCATGTTGATTGGCGAGTGAATAGCCATGTTCGCTTTCTCCTGGATGAAGTGTTTGGAAACGACTATCAGCGAAATCAGATTGCTTGGTGTTATGGAGGTGGAAGTGCTCCGAAAGGCTATTATCACAAGAAGCACGACAATTTATTGTGGTACTCAAAATCAAAAGACTGGACGTTCAACAAGCAATATAGACCGTACTCGGAAGGCACGCTCGAACGAGGATTAACAGCTGTTAAAGGGGATAAATACGAATTAAGCGCTGAAGGAGCCACTCTTGATGATTGGTGGGCAGGTAAGGAGGTTCAGAAAATATTGAGTCCTACCGCCTATGAGAATCTAAAGTACCCGACTCAGAAACCTGAAGGTCTGATCCGGAGGATTGTTTTCGGGCATAGCAATCCCGGCGACATCGTCGCCGACTTCTTCTGTGGTTCCGGCACCACGGCAGCGGTTGCCGAGAAGCTGGGCCGCAAGTGGATCGTCTCTGACCTTGGCAAGTTCGCCATCCACACCACCCGCAAGCGCCTCATCGGCGTGCAGCGGCAACTGAAAGAGGATGGCACCAACTACCGGGCCTTTGAAATCCTCAACATGGGAAAGTACGAACGGCAACACTTCATTGGCATCAACCCCAACCTGCGTGAAGAAGAGCAACGTCAACAACTGGAAGCCCGTGAAGCAGACTTCCTCAACCTGATCCTCAAAGCCTACCAAGCCGAGCCGGTAGCGAACCTGAAAGTCTTTCACGGCAAGAAGGCTGGCCGCATGGTCATCGTCGGCCCGGTCAACCTGCCAGTTACCCGGCTCTTCGTCGAAGAAGTGATTCTGGAAAGCAGACAGAAGCATATTACCAAGGTGGACTTGCTGGGCTTCGAGTTTGAAATGGGCTTGTTCCCCAACGTGCTGGAGGAAGCCAAGTCGAAGGGCATCGACATTCAGCCGAAGTACATCCCTGCTGATGTGTTCGATAAGCGGGCCGTCGAGAAGAATCAGGTGGTGTTCCATGATGTAGCAGCCATCGAAGTAAAGCCTTTAGTGAAGGGGAAGACGGTAGCCGTGCAATTGACCGACTTTTCCGTGTTCTACTCGCAAGACAGTGCCGATGCTGCTGCTTCCTCAATGAAGGAAAAGGGTAGCAAGATCGTGGTAGATAAAGGGCAGATTGTCAAAATCAGCAAGGATAAGAACGGAATTGTCACCAAAGAGAAACTGACCAAGCACTGGACGGACTGGATTGATTACTGGAGCGTCGATTTCGACTGGGAAAGCAAACGGGAAATCATCCGCATCAAAGATGAAGCCACGGGGGAAATGGTCGAGAAGTGGACGGGAGACTACATCTTTGAAAACGAATGGCAGAGCTTCCGTACCAAGAAAGACCGTTCACTGGAGTTGACCAGTGCACCACGGGAAGTGGACAAGAAGCGGGTGAAGATCGCTGTCAAGGTAGTTGACATCTTCGGAAATGACACGATGACCATTATTGATGTGGCAGTACCCCAAGGTAGTAGCACAGCCGAAGTAAAAGAAGAGAAAGAAGCTGGCTGGAAGTTACGAGGTGGCAGCCCGCCCCCGAATCCTTTGTTCAAGGAACAAGCTAAGAAAAAAAAATGATCGTCTTCCTCAACCCATTACCCTCTTATCAAACCGTTGATGAGAAGGAATTACAGGTAACATCATGGCTTTGCATCCCAACTTCCCCGATGATCCCCATGCTATTCTTGACCCCAGCATACGCTGGTTCCCGGCTGATGAAGCACTGAGAACCAGTAGCTTTGAGAAACTACTACCCCCGCTGGTACCAGCACTACGCAAGGAAGTGAAGACCTGGCGTGATAGTAGGTATGCTGGTGCGACTGCTACCAGCATCAGCTTGCTGAAGTGGTGGTTCTGTACCCAACACTTGCTGCCTGGGCACGACGGCCAGCTTCAACAGTTCCAGTATTTCTTTGCCCAACGGGAAGCCCTGGAAAGCATCATCTACCTTTACGATGTGGTAGGGGTGAAGGACAAGTACGACCTTATGAGGTTTGACAGCTCAGGCACGGTATCGACCGGCATGTTCGATGAAACCTGGCGGCGCTTCGTCGTCAAGATGGCTACCGGGGCGGGCAAGACCAAGGTACTCAGCCTGGTGCTGGCCTGGAGCTTCTTTCACAAGCTCTATGAACCTGATTCCAAGCTGGCCCGCAACTTCCTCGTGATTGCACCGAACATTATTGTGCTGGATCGTATCTACAAGGACTTTCAAGGGCTTCGCATCTTCTTTGCTGACCCCGTGCTGCCTGACAATGGCTACGCTGGTAACCAATGGCGAGATGACTTTCAGTTGACGCTACACCTGCAAGATGATGTGAGGATCATCAGCAAGACGGGTAACATCTTCCTAACCAACATCCACCGGGTCTACGCTGGCAATGAAACCCTGCCCACGGCTGAAGATGAAGATAGTAGAGACTATTTCCTGGGGCCTAAACCTACCGGGGCTACCACCGATAGCAAAGTTGACCTGGGCATGATCGTTCGGGACATTGATGAACTGGTAATTCTGAATGATGAAGCACACCATATACATGACAAGTCTCTGGCCTGGTTCAAGTCGATTGAAGACATTCACAATCGATTGAAGCAGAAGGATGCTGAACTGTCTTTGCAAGTGGATGTGACAGCAACCCCCAAGCACAATAATGGGGCCATCTTTGTCCAGACTATTTCTGACTATCCACTGGTGGAAGCAATCTCACAGAATGTGGTGAAGCATCCCGTGCTTCCAGATGCTGCCAGCCGGGCCAAGCTGAAAGAAAGAACCAGTTCCAAGTACACCGAGAAGTATGCCGACTACTTGAACCTGGGCGTGCTGGAATGGCGGAAGGTGTATGCCGAGCATGAGAAGCTGGGGAAGAAGGCTATCTTGTTCGTGATGACCGATGACACCAAGAACTGTGATGATGTAGCCAAGTTCCTGGAAGATCATCATCAGGACTTAAAGAATGCCGTCATGGTGATTCACACCAAGAGTAACGGAGAGATTTCCGAAGCCAGCAGTGGCAAGAGCAAGGAAGAACTCGAAGAACTTCGGAAGCTGGCCAACAACCTTGACAGTATGGAAAGCCCCTACAAGGCTATCGTCTCCGTGCTGATGCTGAAGGAAGGCTGGGATGTACGCAACGTGACCACCATAGTGGGCTTACGGGCTTACACTTCCAAGAGCAATATCCTGCCTGAGCAGACGCTGGGGCGTGGCCTGCGGAAGATGTACTTCGGCCTGGGGACTGAAAAAGTAAGTGTTGTTGGTACTGATGCCTTCATGGATTTTGTTGAATCGATTCAGAATGAGGGCGTCACATTGGAACGCAAGCCGATGGGGGAAGGCACCGGGCCACAAGCTCCTCTCATTGTGGAAGTGGACAAAGAGAACACCAAAAAAGATGTGGAAGCCCTTGATATTGAAATCCCAGTAATGACTGCCCGTGTCTACCGTGAATACAAGAACCTGGACTTGCTGGAGCCGAGCAAACTGGGACATCAGAAACTGATTTATCAACAGTTCAGTGAAGAAGAGCAACGGGAAATTGTCTTCAAGGATATTACTACTGGAAATGTAACCCATACCACCGTGCTGGACACCGTAGGCGAAGCTGACTTCCGTAGTGTCATTGGATACTTCACGCAAACCATCATGAGAGACTTACGCCTGGTGAGTGGTTACGATGTCCTGTATGCCAAGGTGAAAGCCTTTGTTCGTGATGAACTGTTCCAGCAGCCAGTAGACCTGGAGAATAACAACACGCTACGCAACTTGTCGGAACTGGTAGCCAGCAAGACGATCATCGAAGGGTTCAAGAAAGCTATCAATGATCTGACGATTCAGGACAAGGGCAATGCCGAAATTCGTGACCATATCAAACTGAGAAACACCCGACCCTTCATTGTGAAGGATCAAGGCTACATGGTTCCGAAGCTGAGCGTGTTCAATCGCATCATCGGTGACAGTCATTTTGAACTGGAGTTTGCAGCTTTCTTAGACACCTGTGCAGATGAAATCATTTCTTATGCCAAGAACTTCTTTGCCGTGGGCTTTAAGCTGGACTATGTAAATGCAGACGGGGACATTTCCAACTACTACCCCGACTTCATCGTGAAGGTGAATGCCAAGGAAGTTTACATCGTGGAAACCAAGGGGCTGGAAGACCTGGATGTTCCGCTGAAGATGGCAAGGCTGAAACAATGGTGTGATGACATCAATCAGGTTCAGTCTAAAGTGAAATACGATTTCATCTTCGTCGATCATGAGGGATTCGGTAAGTACAGGCCAAAGACATTTGAGGCGCTGGTGAAGGGGTTCCGGGAGTATAAGGGGTGATTGCCAAGCAATGATGCTACTTTGGAGCAACAACAGCAATGAAAAAGAGAAATAAGCGTAGAGCTGTTCAGCAGTCACAAGAACGATTGACACAAGCCGCTTCCGAACGGCTGGCTTCAGTAATACGTGGGTATCTGTCACACCCAGTCCAGAATGGCTTGAAAGGCCCCTGCCCTATTCCCGGCCCAGAAGTAGTTCGCATCCTCAGAGCCGGAAGGGTTGATAGGTCAGCACTATATGACTTTATCTCCAGCCTCTACCTAAGAAGGCACTTGGAGGGACTGAAAGAATCTCTGCGACGACTGTCTACCAAGGGAATGAATGAGCTTCTACAAGAGTGGCCTTCGCTTGCAGGCTTGGCCTCAAGCATCCAGCTTGAATTGAGGGCGGAGTTACCTCGATCTGTTGTTTCAATGCCACGACAGGTAGTTGTTTCAAGAAAAAAGTCTGCCTCGAAAACACCTAATACTTCAAAAGGATTCGTTCGAGTGAACAATTCAGAAAATGCTACGAGTAGTGGAAGTGACCAAAAACCGAGGCGTTCAAGACCAGCACGAAATCCCATGTTCAATGAAGAACGCTTTGAAACCTGGCGAGACGGATGAGAAGATCATCGATACAGAGTTTGACAAGTTGCAGCCCAGTCTGTTTGATGAGTTGGAATCGATGGAGTGATGGCAATGAAGGCAGGCCTGTTATCTCGATTGGCCAAGCTGGAAGCTGACATCAACATCAATGCTGACCGGTGCCCCGTCTGTGGGCTGAATGGGGAACCGGAAATGCGCATCTACCTGCCTGATAATGGCCGTGACCCTGAACTATCCCCCATCTCAAAACCGTGTTCAGAATGTGGGCGGTTGCCGATGGTGGTGATTCAGGAATACACCCAGTGTTCACTTGTTTCACAATAACTTGAATCACCCCATCTCAAAACCGTGTTCAGAATGTGGGCGGTTGCCGATGGTGGTGATTCAGGAATACACCCAGTGTTCACTTGTTTCACAATAACTTGAATCCTAGTTCTTCCTCATAGGGAACATTCGGCTGATCCCCGGATGAATGCCCACCGTTGGCTTTGCTTTCCATACCAAGTGAAGGCACGGTGGGCAGGCCCTTGATGAGGTATGGGCCATGTCCATTGACGCGCTTGTTGAACATTTGAAGGCGCTCCGAGAGCAGTTTCAAGATACTGCCAGAGGAGTCAAGCCGTTAGAGTTTGTAGCCGTTCAAAAACAATTTGATGTTGAGTTGCCAGATATTCCGGGCCATCCGCCCGGCTTCACTATTCCTTGTTTCATGGAATTAGACTGGCGTGACGAGAAGCGTAAATACGGTTACTTTCGTGGCAACACTGACCTCTTGCAACGTTTCCACATTTTAGCTGAGGCCATGGCGCGTCTCTTACCTTGGGAGATGCTTGAAGACTATGGAGACTGTGGAGGCCGAAACTGGCGTTCAACTGACCATCTGTTTGCGCCACGCTGGGTAGCTCTTCTGATGCGATTTGCAAAGAACATGAATCATCCGCTGCTCACCCTTGAACAATATGTCCAACCAACGGGCTTGGGGAGCATAGCCGAGTTAAGGCCCGACGTATTCACTGCCAGCGTCGCTGCAATCGATTTATTGCTGAAGGCAATTTCAACTGATCCAAAAGAGGATTCCACTGTTGAAAAAGAGACGAAACCAGAGAAAGCTCGCCAATTAAAGAAAAGGAAGAAAGGCACGATCAACGGCGAAGCTCGCCCAAAGATCGTTGGAATGTTGCTGGAACACCATAAGTACGACTCAGGAAGCATCGGGAACTATGCACCTATAGGAGTTAGGGAACTGGCTGAGAAAGCGGAAGTTTCCAGCAGTACAGTTACCCTGTTTTTCGTCGATGCCTGGGGTAAGACAAGAAAAAGCAACGGCGGCTGGACTGTTTACAGAACTATGTGCCTAAACCCCGAAAATCATGAGCTATTGAGAGTGTGGTTGAAGGCGCTTAATGGCGACAATCCTGTTAAGGAAATGACCCATAGAGAATAGCAGCAGGGGGAGGTGAAAAATGGCTCAACCACTGTAGACCGTTGTGACAGCAATTGCGCGATACACGCAAGTTTCGACTTTTAGGGGGTGTTCAGGATGAGGGGGTGGCAAAGTTTAATCGTTGCAACGCCCTAGACCGCATGGTTACCGTTGCTCATCCCGCCGCAGTTTTCAGAAATAGGGGGTATGGGGGGCATCCATTTCTACCGCCCTTATGCCCGTAGACCGTAGGGCAGTTACGCGCGCGCAGCCGCAGATTGGAAAGTTTTTTTTTGCCCACACTTGGAAGTACAGCCTTCTCTTGCTAACCAAAAAGCGGGAATACTCAGCTAGCTACTGAGTGAATGCCGAGCCTTGGGCAAAGTCGTGCTAATCCGATGACTACCCAAGCTGGCAGGCCCGTTTGAGATTAGCACGATGTCTTCATTAAGTGTCGATGATGCACTGACGTTAATTCGTTCTCTTGGGGAGTTAGGCCCGCAAGCGGTTCAATGGCTTGCATCAGTTTACAATTCCAACATCCGCTACGTTTCAGATGCTGAAATTGGATTGTTCTTAACAAAGTATGACTGTCCCAACGAGCGGCCGCGCTTGTTTGGCGTGTTAAAGAGACTTGAAATGGTGCAAAATCATGTCTCACCACCGCTGCCAAAAATACTGGAAAAGCTTTATGAAAAGGGCCATAATCCAGCGATTGAAGCTGGTAGTCCAGAAGCCTATGCACTCATGGCTTGGAATCATAACAAGGTTGAAGGCTGGCTCATCCATCCCGATGTACTGCTATGGTCAGCACGACTGTCTGGAAATGGTAAGTCAGAAGGGGAAAAAAGAAGTGCAAAGCAAAGGAAGACAAGAAAGGCCAATGGAAATGATGATGCCCGCACTAAGATCATTGCCGCTTTGATTCTGCATCACAAGTACAACAATGGTGCGATTGGGGACTATTCGCCTATTGGAGTCAAAGAACTCACAGAAAAAGCTGGTCTTGGAAGTAAAAGTACGGCCTCAAAGTTTTTTACCGATGAATGGTGTCAAGATGGAAGCAATCGAACAGGCTGGCCGATCTATCGCAGTCACTGTTGCAATCTAGAAAACCAAGCCAAGTTAAGAGCATGGCTCATGATGTTAAATGGTGACAACCCCATGAAAGTTTAGCCTTGGAAGATTGTTCGTTCGTTCGACCGTTCGATGGAAATCATCGAACGGTTTCGGCATTTCTTGCAGTTGCATGACACTACATTTGTAGGCGATTGGTTGCTGCTTGGGGCCTGTTCGACAGAAAAACATCGAACGCTGGCTGTAGGGTGTAGGCCCTTTTGAGGTTGTTCCCGATGCCCCCCAGCGAACGAGTTAATGATCTTGAACGTGAATTGCTTACCCAAGCGGTAAGCAAATCCAAAGTGGGCAATTATTCCCCCGTTAAGACACTGCTATCCAGACTTGCCAACATTGTTCAAACTAGAACAGGTTGGTCTGCCCGGTGCCCAGCACATGATGACCGGCAAGCAAGTCTCAGCATTGGCGAAGGGGATGATGGTACAGCATTGGTCAAATGTCACGCTGGCTGTGATACATCGGCAGTTCTGGCAGCCATCGGTCTACAGTTGTCTGACTTGTTCCCGAAAGAAGGAAAAGTATCGAAACGCAAGTACAAAGCCTTTGCCCCAGTGTTCAAGTCAGTCGATGATGCTATCCATTCTCTTGAAGCAAAGCAGGGCAAGCCTTCTGCTATCTGGACATATCACGACAGCGATGGCGAACCCGTGGGCGTTGTGGTGCGCTGGGATAGGCCCGATGGAAAAGACATTCGCCCCATCAGCAAACATTCAGACGGCTGGCGAATTGGTGCGATGGCTTCACCCAGGCCCGCCTATCATCTGCCCGAAGTGGTGAAGGCTGATCTTGTCATCGTTGCTGAGGGAGAGAAGGCAGCAGATACTGCCCGGGCGCTGGGATTCACTGCCGCTACGTCGGCTGGGGGAGCGAACGCAGCGAAGCAAACCGATTGGCGGCCCCTGGCTGGCAAGGAAGTCATCATTCTGCCTGACAATGATATAGCGGGCAGAAAGTATGCAGAGGAAGTTGCGGGCATCCTGTCAGCTCTGGAACCACCCGCCATCGTTCGCGTCGTGGAACTACCTAACCTGCCCGATGGTGGTGACATTGTGGAGTGGATCGACAGCCACGGTGAGGCGGCAGAACCGCAGACGTTACGAAAAGAGATTGAATCCCTGGCCCAGAGTGTTGAACAGTGGCGAACGGAAAAAGCAAGCAGTCTGGATTCTTGCCCTGGCGAACTTATTGAAGATACTTGGCCCCAGATTCGTAGTGAAGCCTTTCATGGGCTGGCTGGCGAGATTGTTCGCGCCATCGAACCACATAGTGAAGCTGACCCGATAGCACTGCTGATTCAATTGCTGGTATCCATTGGCAGCATCATCGGACGTACTGCTCATTTTCGGGTAGAAGGACAGCCACACTATCTAAACCTCTTCACTGTATTGGTCGGGAAAACCAGCAAGGGGAGAAAAGGAACAAGCTGGGGGCGTATCAAGCAATACCTGGCCCACGTTGACGATCATTGGCTAACACACCGTGTACAAAGCGGTCTGGTGTCAGGTGAAGGCATGATTCACGCTGTTCGTGATCCTGTCATGGGAAAGGAAGCTATCAGGCAAGATCGTCGCATCACTGGTTATCAGGATGTTGAGGTGGATGCCGGGGAACCAGACAAGAGACTACTGTGCATTGAAGAGGAATATGCCAACGTCCTGCGCATGCTTGAGCGTCAAGGCAATTCGCTATCTGCCCGAATCAGGGAAGCCTGGCAAGGATCAAATCTTGGAAGCATGACTAAGAACGCATCCACCCGATGCAAAGAACCTCACATTGGCATTATTGGCCACGTTACCGATGAAGAAATTCGACGATACCTCACAGCCACTGAATCAGCGAATGGATTTGGGAATCGTCACCTATGGCTGATGGTGCGACGTAGCAAGGTATTGCCAGAAGGTGGAGACCATGAACCCTCAGCGGAACTGG
Organism: Gemmatales bacterium; assembly: GCA_035430005.1. GTDB lineage: Bacteria > Planctomycetota > Planctomycetia > Gemmatales > HRBIN36 > JAEUIE01. The sequence goes on along the minus strand of DAOMFV010000023.1, from coordinate 33,145 downwards.
CAAGACGACTTTACCACGTTGTGCAAGTCGCCCGAAAGATGGGAGAACTGAAACGTGATGACGAAGCACGGAAGCAATGGAACGAAGTCTACGGCCCATTGTCAGAAGGGAGGCCCGGTCTGACTGGATGCATGATTGGCCGGGCAGAAGCCCAAGTGATGCGACTGAGTTGCCTCTATGCCGTGATGGATCAATCGCCGATAGTGAAAGCATCACACCTAAAAGCAGCCCTGGCATTATGGGATTACTGTGAAGCCAGTGTTCGCACCATTTTCGGGAATGCCACCGGCGATGAAGTTGCGGAAACGATCAACCAAGCCTTGCGAAGGAACCCCGATGGATTAAGTAGAACGCAAATATCAGAGCTATTTGGAAGGAACAAACCAGCATCACGAATTGATAGCGCCTTGTCTCTCTTGCTCAAAAATGGCATGGCGGCCCCAGTAACCGAAGCGACCGGGGGCGCACCCCGTGAGCGTTGGAAGGTTACGAAATATACGAATTAAACGAACGAAGCCCCCTGCCGACTTAATTCGTTCATTTCGTTTATTTCGTAGGTCACACCACAAACAGAAAGGACAGAACTCATGAACAGCATGACCCAGACCCCGGCGAATACCGCTTCACTGCCCCGTCAACTCCTGAAACCCCGTGACGCTGCCAAGCTCCTGGGCATCTCCGAACGAACCCTCTGGACAATAACCAAGCAAGGTAAGCTATCTGCTGCCAAGCTGGGGAAGTCTGTGCGCTATCGTGAGGAAGACCTCAAGCGTTACGTTGAATCATGCCTGACAATACCATCATCAGGGTGACAAATATACTAGACATAGTGACTAGCACAGAGTAAGATGCTATTGATGAGCAAGGCTTCAATCAAAAGTATCGAAGATCAACTCCGTCAACTGATGGATGAATCCGGGCTGACGAAGTATCGTCTCGCCAAGGAAACAGGAATCAATGAAGCTGCCCTGGGGAAGTTCTACCACGGGCAGCGGGGGCTATCCATGAATGCGCTTAATGCGCTGGGTAAATGCCTTCAACTCAAGATCATCATGCTACGCAAGCCCGCAGACAAGGAATAAGGCAATGGCCAGCATCATAAAAGAACCGAATGGAAGGCGAACAATTCAGTTTTCTGCCAAGACTGCTGATGGGGCTGTTCGTCGGAGTGTCAGACTAGGAAAAGCAACACAACGAACGGCTGAAGTTGTCAAAAGGCACATTGAAGCCATTCTTGCTTGCCAGTTCTCAGGCAGTTCATTGGACAGCACTACTGCGGAATGGCTTGGCGACATTGATGATACTCTTCATGCAAGGCTGGTAGCAGTTGGACTGACCACTGCACGAACAAAGCACCATACTATCAGCGTTACTCTAGGCCAGTTCATAGATGCCTACATTGCCTTGCGTGGTGATATTAAACCCGGAACCAAGACAAACTACTTGCAGACCCGGCGATGGCTTGTTGAATACTTTGGGGAAGACAGGCCATTGGATACCATCACGCCTGGGGATGTTGATGAACTCAGAAGTTACTTCGTCAAAGAAAAGCTGGGTGAGAATACACTCCGCCGTCACCTCAAACGGGCTGGTCAGTTCTTCCGTCATGCGGAGCGAAAGAAGATCATTCCTGAAAACCCTTTTGCCGGGCTGAAAGGGCTGGCAGTGCGGGGCAACAGAGAGAAGTTCTACTTCATTACTCAGGAACAAGCCCAGAAGGTTCTAGCAGCATGCCCAGATACCCAATGGAAGTTATTGTTCGCTCTTAGTCGATACGGTGGCCTACGATGCCCTTCAGAACACCTTGCACTGACCTGGAAAGATGTTGACTGGGAAAAGAACCGGCTGACTGTGCGAAGCCCCAAGACAGAACACCATGAAGGCAAAGCATCACGCATCATCCCGCTGTTTCCTGAATTGAAGGGTATCCTTGAACGTGCCTTTGATGAAGCGGAGGCAGGGGCAATCCACGTTATCGCAAGACACCGTGACTGCAAGGTGAACTTGAGAACCCACCTAATCCGAATTATTCACCGGGCTGGCCTCAAACCCTGGCCCAAGCTATTCCACAACCTGCGGGCAACTCGGCAGACAGAACTGGCCCAATCTTTCCCGCAGCATGTTGTGTGCGATTGGATGGGGAACTCAACTGATGTTGGACAAGAACACTATCTACGGACGCTAGATGCTGACTTTGAACGGGCAGCCATCACGCCGACGATGCCAACCATCAACCCGGTGCAAAATCCGGTGCAGAATGATACCGAAACCTCACGAAACACTACGCAAACAAAAAACGCCTCACCATCGGAAGGTGAAGCGTTCCTTGTAGTTGCGTCATCTTGCACTACTGTACAAAATGACAAGGTGACCCTAGGGAGATTCGAACCCCCGTTTTAGCCTTGAGAGGGCTACGTCCTAGGCCTCTAGACGATAGGGCCGTCTGATACATCTTAGACGGCACAGGGGTGCAGTCAAGTTCGCTATTTCGGGTCAGGAATTACTTCGACCTTGGCGTTTTTGACTTCCTTCTTGACCGTCTCGTAGGCTTTCTCGCACTCGGCCTTGGTGGCATAACCGACCGGCGAGGAGGCGACATTCTGGCCATTGCTGGCGATCATGCGCCAGCGGGTCTGTTTTTTGTTGTCTTCGTAGTACTCGATTTTGACTTTGTCTGAAGTGACATTGTTCTTGATTCTGTCGACGCTCTCTTCACATGATTTCTTCGTGGTGAAGCCCTGACCGGCGGTAGCGAGCACCTTGTCGTCGGCGTTCTTCAAACGCCAGCGGTATTCCTTCTTGGCATCCTGATAGATTTCAAACTTGAGGGCATCAGCCAGGGCGGCATGAACGGTGGCAGTCGAGAGCAGGGCGAGCACAATCAAGCCACTGAGCTTTCGGAAACTGGATAGCATGGAAGATTCTCCTGAGAGTTGTTCTTTCAGGATACCGCTTGTGAGGTTCGTGTACAAGCATTACTTGGTTAATAGCCCAATCGTTGTTGATCGACGTCAGGAGTCCAACCGGGTTGAATGATAATGTGGGGTTGCATCGCCGGTGGTGGACCATACGAAGGGGGCTCCTGGGTCTCTATGACGTATTGATCGCCTTCCCGGTCTCGTGCGGTTTCAATCATGACAGCAAGCCAGCCAAAGTTGAAGAGGTCAGTCGCCAGGGCCAAGCCGTCCATGTTCTTGGTGGAGAACGTGTTATAGAGGCCATGCAGCGTCATGGGGACGGAGATGAGGATGAGTAGCCGCAGGAACCCATCGCCCCAAGTCATCTCACCTTGCAACAGATTCTGAAATCGATGCAGAAACAGCGCAGCGGCGGCGGTCGAAACGCCGTGAGAGACGACGCAGGAAACAAATCGAGTCCAATAGGTCATCTGGTCGAACAGGCCATGATACATTTGGCCGTAGGTAAAGGCTTCGACGAGCCCGAATCCAAGCCCGGAAGCCATGCCCACTGCACAGCATTCGTGCCAGCGAATCCGCTTGCGGCCCATAAAGTAGACAAACACGGGCAGCGCTTTGACCAGTTCTTCACAAAGCCCAACACCAAAAATGTTGGCGAGCAGAAGGGGCACGAAGCCTATGTCTGGATTATCGACCACGTTGTAGGCAACGCCGATAAGGGAGAAGAATAAGCCGATCAACCCGCCGCCCCCCACAGCGGCCCTGGAGAGAGCGATCGATTGAATCAGGAAGAGCATTGCCATGCCCGCGGTTCCGGTAAAGAATGCGATAAAGACCTTCACGTGGAACTTCGAGAAGCCTTTGGGAAGCAAGATGCCCAGCAACAGCAGGTAAACGACAGCCGCGATGCCAGTGAAGTAGTAATGCCATTTGGAATAGAGTGGCAGCCAGGCGCCCTGGATCTTCTTGTCAGGGAGCACCTGAAGCACTTCATCGATCTCTGCTTCATCACGCTTGTATTCGGTGTAGACCTTGTTAGCCCGTGTCTGAGCCTGTTTGGGAAGAGCCTGAATCGTCTTCTCCAGCCGCGTGTTGACATCGTCCTTGTCTTCGAAAAGGATGCCCAGGAAAAGCGGGACGCTGGCGAGGATGAAGAACATGTAGAGCGATCCGCGCAGGGTACGCACCTTTTTGAGACGTGGCGCGCTCTGCGCAGGCTGTACCGCTTTTTTGGTGGCAGTTGTACGTTGTTCTTCCAGTCGTTGTAAAGGAGATACGGGAAGAGGTGGCAACGGCCGGGAATGTTCCTGCACCGGTGCTTGCGGAGCAGGCACTTCCTGCCACGTCTGACACACTGGACAGCCAGTCCGTGAACCGATGAAAGTATCTTCCACCTTGATTCGCTGTCCACATTGGATGCAATGAAACCGAATGAGCATATTGCAGGCCCGGCACTGTGGGGAATGCCCAATAATAGGTTAGAAATGAAGTTGATGATAGCAAAAATGACAGAGTGCAACTGATCGATCAAGTCATGTTGTATTCAGAAGTATTTACCTGAAGTCTCTACTTTGCCAGAATCTGTAAGACGATGCTGATATCAATACTCCCGACAGGATTTGAACCTGTGACCTACGGTTTAGGAAACCGCCGCTCTATCCCCTGAGCTACGGGAGCTACATGGTACATCCTAAGAAGACAGCGGAGGTTTGCCAGACGTTCGGTCTTAGCTGTCAGTCGTCAGCCATCAGCTATCAGCTATCAGCTATCAGCAAAACAAGTGAAGTACCCCATTGACTCTGGCTTCGTCAGGCCGCATACTCTTCGTTGCCAATCCACATTCATTCCAAAGGCAGCGAATCGCCAATAGCTGATAGCTGACGGCTGATAGCTGAGAGCTACCATGGGTTTCCACCAGACCAAGACGCACAAGAATGGCAAGAACAGTTACCACCAGATCGGCCTCGTCAGGGGTCAGTTTGGCGACATCCCTGAAGACCAGTGGCTCGACTTCATCGCCCAGGCGGGGTTCGATGGTTGGGAAGAAGCGTCGTGGGAACTTGATCTCGGCAAGTGTGCTACCGATGCCGGAGCTCAAGCCTACGCAGCCGAGCGAGTGGCCAAGGCCAAAGTGCGCGGACTGGAAATCTTCACGGTCGCTACCCACTTGCAAGGCCAGGCGCTGGGTGATGAACCTTCCGCCAAGACACTGCAGTTCTGTGGCGGCGAGGCGGTGGATGCCTACAAGAAATGGCGGTCTTCGGGGAAGAACCCACCCCGTGAGAACCCATACTATGTGCCCGACGAAGTGGGCAAGCTCGTTCACAAGCAATCACTCGACGCCTTGATGGCTTCGGCCCGCCTTGCTCATCACTTGGGCAAGTTGCAGGATCGCAAGGTCGCCCTACCCGGCTTCACTGGTTCGCCGGCCCACGCCTGGAGCCACTTCTTCGAGTTCCCACCCCGCCCCAAGAGCATTGGCGGTCATGCCATTGCTGATGCGATTGAAGTGTCGCTGGAGCTGATCGCTGAGCGTTTCAAGCCGTTCCTCGATTTGTGCAAGCAGTTGGGGGTAACATTTGATCTGGAGTGCCACCCCAGCGAACGGGCGATGGGTGATCTCGAATCAGCAGGCGACTACCTGCGATTCATGCACGAGGCAGGCTACCAGGACGTGATCGGCTTCAACCTTGATGGCAGCCACATGGAATGGCAGGGTGTGTCGGTCGTCGATTTCATTCGTGAGTATGGCCAGCACATTCACTGCGCCCACATCAAGGGCGTTTGGGTCGCCAACGGCCACACCCGCGCAGGCCGCCTCGGTGGCCACCGCCCCATGGGCCACAAGCTCAACGGCTGGAACTTTGTCACCGCCGGCACCCAGCGTGACGCTAACAGCGTCGAAGAGATCATGATCGAATTGAATCGAGTCGGCTTCGACGGCGCCGTCAGCATCGAATGGGAAGACAACGACGCCGAGAAACGAGCGGGGGCGAAGGCGGCACTTGCGAATGTGGTAAGAGGCGATTTGCCACCGAGCTTTGGGCGGCATGACGATACTCTCAAGGCATAAGGAGAACAGCGCGTAGGGAGAATGGTATTGGTGAGGGGGAAAGGATCTTCCCACTTTCAATAAGGATTACATGATGTTCGTGAGCGTCAAAGAACGTTTGGTGCCTGCTGACCAAACAATGCCACAACAACAGGAAACTTCAAATGGACTCGATTTCTAAACAAATTGACGATCTATTCTGGAAAATAGTAGACATAGCCAAGTCGGTAAAAACCGGGGCGAAGTTAGTCAAAGCGCCAATTGATCCACTACAGACATACTATAAAGTCGCAGGTTCACATGGGATCGTCGCAAAGTGCGCCGATGAAAAACTGCAGAAGGTACTCGCCATTTCGCTTGGCGCAAAAGAGTTCACTCAATCGTTCCAGGATACTGGAAAGTCTCATTGGAAGGATGCGACCTGGCTTATCAGCAACCTCACCGAAGGGAGTGCAGGTGCTAAAGTGAAAAATCGGCAAGGCATTTTGATCTTGACGGAACTGCAAACCAATGTGGAATCGGTTATTGAAATGACCAGGAGCGCCGATGCGTTGGCTGACGCGATCATGGTACTGGTCAATGTGGACATAAAAGGTCTGGCAAACTTGCTAACAACCTTAACCCCGGCAGCTAACCTATTTGTTTTCAATGAAATCAAGACGATCAATAAAGCAACACGGTCTGGTCTAAGTATTTTTTCGCCTAATATCAATCAAGCCATCAGATATCTGGAGCGGCTGTAGAAACAGTCGATTGGCGTACTCAAGGTCCGAAGTACAGCAGGGTGGCAGGCAGGTCACTGCCTACATCAAACGTGAAGCATGGTGGCACAGCGACGAAAACAACATCTTTCGTGGCACTGCTTTGCATACAGAGTATCTAAAGCAGTGCCACAATACGGACACTTTTTCCTTGACAGATTTCGCTACCTTCGTCATAGCCACCCTCATGCAGCAATTCGTTGTCATAGTTCTGTGCTTCAGCATGCTCGTGAATGGGTGCAAGACCCCTACAGAACCACAACCGGGGGATATTCCTCAGCCGAACTGGTTGGAACGGAGGATGGATCGGCTGGAGACCTGGAACCGACGTCATGGCTACCCGATCGAGAAGGCTCGAGATGCGACCAAGACAGTAGTAGTTTGCACAGTTGTTGCCGTGGGAGCAGCCGCTTGTATTGTGGGTTACCTCGTGCTCAAAAGTGAACTCGACAAATATCCTGATCCGACAGTAACGTTCAACGATCCGAGTTGGGTGCTAGGGAGATAGTCTATCTACTCCTCCTAATCCCCCTGGGAAAGGGCAGGAACCTGACGACCTGCAACAACAGACTGGATAGACCCTTGCCCTCGTGTTAGTATATTCCTGTACCGCATTGCCAATTCCGAGTTGATCCATGCCCCGCAAACTATTGTCCCTTGCCGCCTGTTTCTTGGTTACTTACGGCTGCGTGCTGATCTCCGCCGTCAGTGCCGATGACAAGTCGGCCAATACCGACCAGCTCAAACAGAAAGGCTACAAGCTTAGCGGCGATGTGGTCACGGCTACGGAAGAATCTGATGTCGAGAAGGCGTTCAGTAACCTGAAGAAGACCTACAAGGCAGTGATGGACGCCAGGCAGCGATTAACAGCTGCCGAGAAGGAAGCAGAGAACAATCGGGAAATGATCAAGCAGCTTGCCAACAGGCGGCTGCAACTGGGGCAACTGATGGCGGCCCAGACCACGGTTTCAGCCCGCAACCAAGTCACGCTGCAGTTCAACCTGGTGACTGATGAACTCAACATGCGTTCCGAAGCTGATCAGAAAGGCGAGGCGCTCACCAAGGCCAAGGCCGCTTACTCGACACCACGGAACGATTACTTTAACAGTGTGCTTTCGATGCGCGGGTTAATCGACAAGACCAAAGAAAAGTACACCGCGGCCGGCAAAGATACGTCACTGGAGGCGTTGATCGAGGATGTAGGCAAAACAGAGAAGAAGAAAGTCTCACTGGGGCCGTCCAAGACCTTTGTGCAGACAACCAGGGATTTCGAGCGCTATGAAGCTTTGATCATGTCGGACAAGATCGCATTGGTGCGTCGGTCGGGCACCTACAGCATTGAAGTCACTCTCAACGGCAAGAACCCGGTCAAAATGATCTTCGATACCGGAGCCTCCTCGATCAGTCTGCCCTACGAAATGGCTGTCACAGCCGGATTGAAACCAGATGAAGCCAAGCAGAAGGTCAAGGTTTCCATTGCCAATGGTGCGGTCGTAGAAGGCAAGCGGATGAAGCTCGATTCAGTGCGTGTCGGCAAGTTTGAATTGAAGAACGTCGACTGTATTGTGATGCCGGAAGACTCGCCGAATGTACCAGCCCTCTTGGGAGGATCGTTCCTCAACAATTTCAAGTACGAAGTCGATGCTGATGCGAGCGTCGTTCGTCTTTCCCGCATTGATAGCGGGGCCAGTGGCGGCAGCAGTAAGACACCTGGGAAATGAGGGTGTCATTGAGCAGCCCCGGTTCCCCCCAGTCGCTGCATCCAGGGCTGGGCAAAGTAGCGATCCCATGAATCGCAGAGTAGGGAGACGACCGGGCCATTGATACCTTTTCTCTGGGCAACACGCAGGGCAGCAGCGACATTGGTGCCGGTGGAACTGCCAACCAGCAGCCCTTCTTCGCGCAGCAATCGAGCGGTCATAGCGAAGGATTCTTCATCTCTGACCCGTTCGACGCCATCAACGACGCTGAGATCGAAGTTCAGCGGAGCTTCGCTGCCACCGATGCCTTCTACAAGATAGGCTGCATCGAGATCGGGTTGGGTGGGGTCGCTCAGGTAGGCCAAACGAGAGCCGATCGGGTCGGCGAGGATAATCTTCACGTCAGGCAGGTATTGCTTGAGATATCTGCCGACGCCGGTGATGGTGCCCCCGGTGCCGACGCCAGAGACGAAGGCTCCTACTCTGCCATCGCATTGTTTGAGTATTTCCGGGCCGGTCGTTTCGAAGTGGATGCGCGGGTTGGCCGGATGGCCGAACTGATCGGTGTGGAACCAGCCATGCTCGACTGCGAGTCGCTTGGCGACGTTGCGGAAGTTGCGTGCATCATGCAACGGGGCGTTGGGAGTGACGATGATCTTCGCTCCAAGTATTGTCAGAGCCTGCCGCTTGTCCTTCGACATTTTCTCGGGTAGTACGCAGACTAACTGATAGCCTTTATTGGCTGCGACAAGTGCCAGGCCCATGCCCGTGTTGCCGGCAGTCGCTTCGATGAGCGTGTCTCCCGGTTTGAGTTGTCCCTTGGCCTCGGCATCTTCAATGATGGCCAGCGCAATGCGATCCTTGACACTGCCACCAGGGTTCAGGAACTCGCATTTAGCGAGAAGAGGGCTGGGCGCGCCTTTCCCGATCTTGTTTAGTCGAACCAAGGGTGTGTTGCCGATCAGGCTCAGGGAATTGGCATGAATCATGGCGTTAGTCTATGGCCTTGCCAGCTTCTTTATGCTCCGTTTGAGCCGGGTTTCTTTAATAGAAGTGAGACAAATGGCCGATAAAGCCTAATGTGTAGCTGCAAATCCAGACTATTCAGCAGGGCTTGCCTCATCGAGTCGTCTTTCTGTTCCGGGTGATTCACGTGACGTCTACAAGTGACAACAGCCACGGCACTCTGTTACGGCCTGCTATCAGGCTGGCGTTGTTATTAGCCGTTCTGCCGAGCGCAACTTTGCTGGCTCAGGCACCATCCATGCCGAGTTCTGAGAAAGTCCCTGTCGTTTCTGTGAAAGATACTTCGCCGGCCGTCGCTGCACCTCAAGATGGGTCTTGCAAGATCGATGATGGATCATCATTCTCCCGGCGCGTACCACTACAGACCTACTGGGATAACGGGCTGCGGTTCGAATCAGAGAATCAGAAGTTCAACCTTCACATTGGCGGCACCGGCAATATTGATTCGGTTTACCCATATGGGCCGGCTGATCTTTACCTAGGCCCCAACGGAGCATCCAATGGAGTGGAGAACGCCGAGGCCACGTTCCTTCGCCGTGCGATTCTTCAGGCAGAAGGGCGCATCTACGATCGCTTCGATTTCAGCATTCAGTTCGACTTCGCCAACGCCAGCAATGATAATAACGGCGAGCAGCCTCCGTCGTTCGGCAACTTGACCAGCAGTCCGGCACCGCAGAACATCTGGCTTCAGATGCGCGATGTGCCTTACCTGGGTTACGTTCGCATCGGCCAGCAGAAGAAACCCATCGGCATGGAGAATAACACCGGAGCGATGGCCCTGCCCTTTATGGAACGCTCCGACAATATGGATGCCTTCTACGGCCCATTCGATGGGGGGTTCGCCTTGGGCGTGACCGCACACGATTGGAACGCTTCTGAGACCGTTACCTGGAAGTACGGTGTCTTTCAGCCATCAACCGATGTCTACGGAGTAGCCTACACAAATTATACCCTGGGAGCCCGGGTCACCGCCTTGCCTTGGTATGAAGAGGACGGCGCCAAACTGGCACATGTGGGTCTGGGCTACTGGGGCGGTGAAATCGTTCAGAATCAATTGAGGGATCGTGTCAGGCCTTTACTGCGTAACGGCCCGGGCTTCGCTGTTCCAGTACTAGCCGATACCGGAGAGATTCCGGGCGGCAACCAATACACGGTAGGGCCGGAGTTCGCCCTACAGTGGGGCCCGTTCATGCTCCAAGCGGAGTACGCGGCCCAATGGTTGACCGATGCGGTTAACAGCAGCGGACAGTTTGTCGGCAACGTCTTCTTTCAAGGCGGCTATATTGAAGCACTTTATTTCCTGACTGGTGAACATCAAAGCTACGATCGAAAGGAAGGCGTCTTTGGCCGAGTGGTTCCTACTCACGACTATCTGGGCTCCGAGCATGGTTACGGCGCCTGGCAGATAGGCCTTCGCTACAGCTTCGTTGACCTGGACGACAAGACAATTCAGGGCGGCCAGTTGCACAGTTGGACAGCGGGCATCAACTGGTATCTCAATCCGAATATGAGGTTACAGTTTAATTACCTGGCGGAGTTCCGAGACATGCCGGGCGTGCCAATTGGTTGGCTCTATGGCGTGGGCCTCAGGGCGGGGTTTGAGTTTTAGACGTAAGGCAATCCCATCAGAAAATGATAATGTATTCGATGACAGCCCGACGCGCAAGCGAGGGGCAGCGTGCAATCGTGTGGTCCACCCTCGCACGCGCGTCGGGCTGTCAACCGAGTCAACATCATGCCCGAACTTCCTGACATCACCATCTACCTCGAAGCCCTCGAAAGGAAGACGCTGGGGAAGAAGCTCAACAAGATTCGGCTCAATCATCCATTCCTCTTAAAAACCGTAGAACCGCCGATCTCTGCTGTCGAAGGGAAGGAAGTCCGAAGGCTCCGACGGGTGGGCAAACGGATTGCTTTCGGTTTCGATGATGAATTATGGCTCGTCATCCATCTCATGCTGGCTGGCCGTTTGGAGTGGCGGCCTCCTCAGTTCAAACTATCGAGCAAGTATTACCTGGCTGCTTTTGATTTCGATCATGGCTCGGTCATTTTCACTGAAGCGGGCACCAAGCGGCTGGCCAGCGTGCATGTCTTCCAGGGCGAAGCGACACTCACCGCTCACGATCCGGGTGGTCTTGAGGTGATGGCTTCCAGCCTGGAACAATTTGCGCAAGCACTTCGATCTCGTGCCAAGAACGGCAGCATCAAGAAAGTGCTGACCGATCCCAAAACGATCAGCGGCATCGGTAATTCTTATTCAGATGAGATCCTGCACCGTGCCCGCATGTCGCCGTTCGCCATCGCCAAAACGCTGGACGACGGCGAGGTGAAAAAACTCTATGAAGCGATCCATTCGGTGATGAACGAATGGATCGACCGCTTTCGGCAGGAGGTGGGCGATGGCTTCCCCGGCAAGGTAACTGCCTTCCGACCGGAAATGGCAGTTCATGGCAAGTTCGGCGAGAAGTGCCCGAACTGCAACGCTCCCATCCAGCGCATCCGCTACGCCGATAAGAAAGAAACCAACTATTGCCCCGGCTGTCAGACTGAAGGACGACTTCTGGCAGACCGGGTGATGTCGAGCTTGCTCAAGAATGATCGTCCCAAGCATCTGGATGATCTCGCCAGGGACGAATGATCCGTCTTGTCAAAGACAGCGATTTGCCAGTAGAATCCGCTTTCATTCATGGATGGGATGTATCATGTTCTGTTCAAACTGCGGCGTGAAAGCAACGGGCAACTTCTGTCATGCCTGTGGAGCGAAACTGACTGCCGGGGAATCCACTGTGCCAGCAGTGCTGCCCCTGGAAACGGCTGCGCCCTGGGAGCAGGAATTGCGGTATGAAACGCTCATCAAGTTCCCCCACGTTCGCAAGAAACTGGCTGAACTGGCCAATGACGCGACGACAGGAATCAGGGCAGAGGATTTCCTGAGCCTGTGCGACTCGGTGGTCAAGCCAATGGGGCCCATCAGCATGACGAAGATCGCCCCGATGCTGCAATCGATGTACGGCAAGTTGGGGGTTAACACGGGCAAACAGAGGAAAGAAACGATACCGCAGCCGGTGGGAGTCGTCCTGTTCAATGTACTTTGCACCCTCGCCAGTGGCGGGCAGAAGATCAAGGAAGTCAGCCAGGGGGAGGATGGCTGCATCATTCAGGCGAGTATTCCGTCATCGATTTGGACGATGGAGGGCAAGCTGATGATCACGGTGACAAAGTTGCCGAACGGCACTCAACTGGAAGCCGCGACGAAGATCACGGGACAATACTACGATTGGGGTGTCAGCAATAAACTGCTTGATTCGCTCTATCAAACTGCGAAGATGGTTTCATCTCTTCGAGAGGCTGCATAGTGCAACTCACCTGGCAGATCATCGCAACATGCTTTTTGGTTTATCTGGGAAGCAGCGGATCGATTGATCCACAATCTTCGCCCCAACGTCTCTTGTTCATCGGCAACAGCCTGACCTACACCAATGATTTACCCGTGCTGGTTCAGGAAATGTATGTCGCCATCAAGCAGCCGAGGCCCGTGATTGATGCCATCACTGGGCCCAGTATGTCACTCGGCGATCATTGGCTGACACCGGCAACCCGAACGAAGATCATCCAGGGCAAGTGGAATTATGTCATCCTGCAACAGGGGCCCTCATCGCAGGCCGAAAGCCAGCGCGAGTTGATGAAGGATATGGAGACGGCTAAGCTGTGGCTTAATCAATCCGGGGCGAAGCCAGCGCTGTTCATGGTCTGGCCCGATACCACACGGAAGCGGTTCTTCCCGCAGGTTAGGCAAGCCTACGCCAACGCAGCGAAGTCGGTGGATGGCCTCTTTCTGCCGGCAGGTCTGGCATTGCAGGAAGTGAGGAACAAGGAACCAGGGATGAGTTTGTTCACCGATGGTTTCCACCCCACGCCACTGGGCACCTATCTGTCGGCAATGGTGATTACTTCAAGACTCACAGGAGTGGCACCAGATCAATTCCCAGCATCAATATCATGGGCGAAGCACTATTCGGTTCAATTAACTAAAGCGGAACACCAGACGTGTATCAAAGCAGCAACTCTGGCACTGAAAGATGAAGGCAAATAATGAAGTCCATCTGGATCAACCAGATGGACTAATGGTGTATTTTGTTATTGATGAAAGAGCTTGAACTACGAAACCTTTTTGAGTACCTCTTCCTTGTCTTTACCTTCTTCTTTGAGAACCAGTTCCTTGTCGTTCAATCGAACGACCTTGAGTTTCTGGGTTCTTTCCTGACCGTCTTTGCTCAGGGTCATGCTCAACTGATCACCGTCCAGCTTGTAGGTGCCTTCGACCTTTTCTGACTTGCCCTGGAAATCAACAGCTATTGTGATTTTGTTCTCCTTGGCGAACTCCATCACGATCTTGAAACCTGGGGCAGGCTCCTTTTCGGGCGACCACTTGCCGATTACCTTCGCACTATCGATTTTGTCATCGAATGCGGAAAGGGTGCAAGCACCAAACATCAGGAATGACAATACCAGCAATTGACGAATCATCAAACTCTCCACGGTGAAATACGAAAATACAACGCCTCATCTATCTTGAGGGATTGCCGGCCTGTTTCAAGAAGAATGCTCAGGATTCGTCAAATTACGGCCCATTTCCTCTATTCCCACCTTGGTTCGACCACCACTTCTCTGAGTTGTTGGTCCCGCACCACTTCGATAATGACGCTCTTACCCTGAGGCAGTGAAGCAAGGATGCGATGCAAATCGTCCATGCCGGTAATCACCCGGCCTGCGGCTGCAACGATCATATCGCCTGCCTCCAGTCCAGAAACACTGGCAGCCCCACCAGGCATTACTTCCACCACTTCGAGTGCATAATCGCTCAGCAGATCGAGATCGCGAGCCAGCCAGCGAGGGACATCGACACCGGCGACACGAATGCCCAAAGCGAGCCGACGAACATGGCGATGAGCGAGCAGTTCACTGACCACCCACCGGGCAGTATTTCCCGGCACCGCGAAGCCCAGGCCTTGAGCATAAGCGATGATGGCAGTGTTGACACCGATTACCCTGCCCCGGGAATCGACAAGCGGTCCGCCAGAGTTGCCTGGGTTCAGCGGGGCGGTGTGCTGGACGATGTTCTCGATAAGCCGTCCTTCCCGGCTTCGCATGGCCCGACCCAGAGCGCTGACAACTCCGGTGGAAACTGTCGAACGGAAGCCGAATGGATTGCCAACCGCAATGACCAGTTGCCCGGCCTGGAGCGCTTCGGAATCACCCAGTTCGGTATGGGGCAGTTCACGGGCCGCCACACGGATCAGTGCCAGATCGGTGGAGGGATCATCGCCGATGAGTTCAGCGGAGAGCTTGTCGCCATCTTCGGTGGTGACCTTGAACCGATCCTGTCCCTGAACGACATGGCTGTTGGTGAGGGCGAAGCCATCGGGGGTAATGACAAACCCGGAGCCAGCGCCTTGCTTGCCTTCACCCGAAATGGTCAGAACCGTCGGGCCGACCTGACGAACCACCTGCACGACCGCCTGGGAATAGGCATCAAGCAGATCAGCATCGCGAGCTACGGGCTGCTTGGTTTTCAAGTTCTTGTTGTCGTCGTCAGTTGGGCTGACGTTTGAAATCCAACTGCTACGCATGGGTTTCTCCTGATATAGAGGCATCGTAACGCCATACCACGTTGTCTGTGAGGTTCCCCAATCCCCCATCTATCGCCAAACTGTGCCCAAACCGGGCTTGCAAAACTGGCGAGAGTGATTAAAAGGCGTCGTTCGACTGGGGGGAGAGTCCGGCCATGGCGGCGTTTCCACAACACATGCAGTTTTCCACGGTGCTCGGCGTAGGGTACACCGTCGCTGCCCACTGGTGGCTGGGATATGAACTACCTCACAGCATTGTGGCAGGGGGACTGTGCAGCTTGTGCGGGATGCTGCCTGATCTGGACAGCGACAGTGGCAGGCCCCTGAAGGAAGTGATTCCTCTGCTGGCAGCCATCGGTGGGATCGTCACCTTCCATCGCCTGGGTACCGAAAGCCCCGACATGCGACTGCTTCTTGCAGCGGCGACTTATATTATCATCCGTTACGGCATTTCGTTCATTATCAAGAAGTGGAGCGAGCACCGGGGAATGTTTCACAGTATCCCGGCGATGCTCATTCCAACGCTCATGGTCTACCTCGCCTGGACGAAGCGCACCCACAGCGAAGGATTCGTCGTCGCCGGCGGTGTGGCACTGGGGTATTTCTCGCACCTGCTGCTCGATGAAATCTATGCTGTTGATTTTCATGGCATCTCGATCAAGCCCAATCAATTCTCGGGTACAGCGATCAAACTATTTCACCCGAAGAGCTGGACCTCGAATATCTTCTGCTGGTCGATCTGCCTCTTTCTGATGTCAAGGGTGGCAGTGGAAGAAGGGTATTTGAATGAATATCTGCCTACGATCAAGGATATGAGACAGATGAAACAGGACTTCTGTAGTTGGGCCGGGATTCCGCAGTCTCTGCCGCAGAAGGCATCGACTACGACGCCACCGGCGAAAGTTCCAGTTCATACAACCAATAAGCCTTAGCGTGAGTTGGCCTCATGAACTTAGCATAGATATTGAACACATCACATTCGGTGACCGGTGCCATACATCGACCTGTATTCACGTCGATGTATGCTGCTATCGCTCGTCTTATCACTCTGAATAAATGAGATGAGACGATGTACTCCGCAACCAAACCCCGTTGTGAGTATTGTATATGCTGGAGTGCGACACAGTTTACACGTGTATTCGCCTGCACTCTGTTGCTGACGCTTCGGCTCTAACTCGCCTTCTTCCATTTGCCTTTGAGGACCGAAGACGCCTCTTCTCTCTTCACTTCAGCCTGCCTGCCTTCGCCTTGAGTGAGAAGGCCCCCTACCTGCTGGCGTGTATCGACCAGGATGGTGAGAATGTTGAGCAACATCATTTCGTTCTTGAACTCTTTGTTGCAGCAGGCATGGATCAGTTCTGACTTCAACTTGGCCAGGCGCTCATCGAGATGGTGCGCGAGGGCCACGGTTTCCCTGGGCGCTTCGCTGTCGCTTTCCAGGCCACGAGCGATCAACTCGATCTGGCGTATCTCTTTGAGGTAATCGCCTGCTGACTTGTTTTTCCGTGTACGCAACAGGGCGAAGAAGCTGAGGGCGCCTGCACTAAAGAGGCCGAAGATACTCATGACCTTCTTGCCGTATTCCACCACTTCATTGAGGATATAGGGTTTGTTGCGATTGAGATAAGCTAACGCACCTAGGTGAACATCGTATGGAGAGTCCTTCTCCGTCGGGCTGGTCGGTTTGTACTTTCGGGCAAACTCGCCTTCGAATACCTTGCCCATCAAGCGGTAGATCGCTCCTGTCGGCACGTTCTTGTTGGCGACCAGCAGCAGTCGCATGCCAATCGTTTCGCAATCCTGCATGGGGGCAGGCCTGGTGCCCAGGTAGCTGCCGGCCGGAATCACGGTCTGTTCGATATAGCTGTGGTCAATCGCCGTGTTAAGCTTGGCTTCATTGCGGTTGGTGTTAAGGATAAAGGCCCGAGAGAAGGCAAGAGTTATCAAGCGATAGTCAGCCGCTTCGATGATCTCCTGTGCCACCTTGGAAGGCATGGAGGCGACGAGGATCATGGCATCAGGCAGGGCGTTGATCAGCCGTGCCTTCTCGGCTCCGGTGGCGGTATCAATCTCATTGGACCGATTGGTGAGTTCTTCCGGGCTCCAGTTGGTAGCGATGAAGTCGCCTGGGGTGTTCTCGGTACCGGGAGACATGTGGGCGAAGGCGAGCAGCTCACGTGCCAGGGCGTTGTCACTGCTACCCTGTTCACCGAGATTGACGCGCTTGCCACGGATCATGTCACGCAGCAGACCACCCTTGTCGGCCAGCTCTTTTCTGATGAGGAAATGGGCCGGCTCAACCGAGAAAGCAGCCAACTCGCGGACATTGGCTTTGCCGGTGGACAGGATGCCTGATGAGACGATAGCCAGATCGAGTTCACCCGATCCGACCATGTGCAAAGCAGCTTCCGAACCGGCTGTCGAGATCAAATTGAGATGGATACCGACTGAATGAGAACAATCTCTCAGTTGCTCTGCCAGTTGATAGCGGCGAGCAACGGTGCGCCCGGTGCTGATGCGGAGAGTCACCGGCTCATCGCTGATGAAATGGCTCCAGGTGAAATAGGCGCCCAGGCCAACCATCAGGCAACCCAAGACTACCAAGCCAAGCCTGACCCGGCGGAAGAGGGGCTTGTTCTTTTTTAGTGTTGAAATCATCTGGATATCCACTGAACTGACAAAGCGATTCCTACCTACATGGGGAAAAGCGGCGGGACGATAGGTTAGGATGGGGGTTTTGTCTAGTTCAGTCTGCCGGCCATGACAGCCTGAAGCGTCAGCGAGGGTGGACCTTGCTGATAGTCAGCTTATTCCTGGAAGGAAGTGTGAGATCGTAATTTCAAAGACAAGGACGGTTCGATTCTTCGAGATGGAGCTGAAGCGAATCAGCGATATGGATTGGCCCTCCAAAGGGAGGGATACCTCCGAAGCGGGGAAACGAGGATAACTTCATGAGAAGCCAGGGAGAACACTCACTTCAGTTGGGCAATGATTTGCCATCATCTACAATAGGTTGAGCTTTGCAACACTATTACCTGTTTTGAGGAAGACATCATGAATCGACTGATGCTGGCGACCCTGGCCGTAGCACTGACATGCTCCATCGGCCTGGCTCAAGAAAATAAAGCGAGCAACGATACCTCGTTCTCCACGCTCAAGAAAGAGTTCGAGGAAACGAACAAGAAGTTCTGGGCCGAAAGGCAAAAAGAAATGCAGGCAGAGCAGGCTGCGATGAAAGCTAAGATCAAGGTTGCCAAGGATGAATTAGAGAACGCCAAGACGGATGAAGAAAAGGCTGCTGCTGAGAAGAAGTTGAAGGAAGTCCAAACAGCGGGCATGAAGGCTGTCAAAATGACCGACGGCCCGGCGGCCAGCTTTGCCCCCCGCTTCCTTGCCTTGGCAGAAAAGAACCCAAAGGATCCAGCTGCGCTCGACAGCCTGACCTGGGCTATGCAAACCAGCGGCGGCTCAACAGCTAAGAATGGCATCTATCGGCAAGCTCTCAAAATGATCCGTTCCGGTTTCCTGGACAGCTCTGGCATCAAGAAGCTGTTTCCGATGCTGGCCCATTCCAACGACGACGATTCGATTCAAGTGCTGCGTGATGTCATTGCCAAACATCCCGACCGCAAGGTTCAGGCCAAAGCAGCCAAGGCGCTGGCCAACGGTCTGGAAAACGCTGTTCAACAGGCAAAGATGATTCAAAACCGTCCTGAGGTGCGAAAGAACTACGAAGAGCAGGTAGGCAAGGAAGTTGTCGAAGCCCTGCTGGTGAACGCTGATCGCAACAAGAAGGAGGCTGCGGAACTGACTAAGTTGGTGCAGGACAAATATTCCGATGTGTTCCCCAACTTGGCGATCGGGCAACCAGCGCCTGAAGTAATCAACAAGGATCTTGACGACAAAACGGTTAAGCTGAGCGACCTCAAAGGCCGCGTCGTGGTGCTTGACATCTGGGCCACTTGGTGCGGACCATGCCGGGCGATGATCCCTCACGAACGAGAGATGGTCGAAAAGCTCAAAGACAAGCCCTTCACTCTTGTTAGCATCAGTGCCGATGAAGAAAAGGAAACCTTGACCAACTTCCTGGCTAAGGAAAAGATGCCCTGGACCCATTGGTGGAGCGGTAAGAGTGGCGGCATTCTCGAAGATTGGGATGTGCAGTACTTCCCCACTATCTATGTCATCGACGCCAAAGGCATCATCCGCCACAAGGATTTAAGAGGCGCACAGCTGGAAAAGGCAGTAGAAGAACTGCTGACCGAAGCGGGAAAGTAGTCTCTTGATCGAAACAAATAATAAGGGCCTGCGTGATACCACGCAGGCCCTTTTTCGTATTTGTTGTGCCACACTCCGCTGGTACAAGTTATTACCGATTGGGCGTCCCTGGCACCGTCGCAGAAGTCTGCTGAATCGGGTTGCTACCGGCGCGCGGACGGAATTCCAGGTAGTATTCGTACTCATCCCGTACTGAGGTGGTACTCGACTTGGTAGTCAACTCACCGAACTTCTGCTTGCCATTACCAAGGTCACGCTTGTTGGTGTCCTGATTATTGGTAACCGTTTCGCCCACCTTGACCTGTTGGGTGGATACCAGCACGGGGTCAGCCATGTATTGCCTGGCTGTGTTCAGAGCCTCATCCTGATAGTGGCCTGGCCAACTGTTGGATTGATTAGGCACAGCAACGATAACAGAGCCGGGGTTGGCCTGAACAATACGAGACGATGCGCAACCAGTCACACTGATAACAATCGCCAGACAGGCAAGACTAAGGATTCGAAACATCATGGTAATCCCCCCAAGAATGGAGGGGAAATAGATGAGAGCCAGAGGGCTGTCAAGTGGAGTCTAGCCACTGGCACCGGGCTATCGCTGAACATCATCATCATTTCGACAGTGAGAAACAGCGGGGAAGTTTACAATTGGCAGGTAGTCGATCAGCATCAAGGCAACTCGACTACCACTCAATTGACTACCGAAATAGGTGCTTCAGAAGATAATGCTCCTGATTTGTCCGCTTTAATGTCACAAAAGCAATTCACAGGGGTAATGGGAACAACGAAAAGGAGCCTGGTCGTCATGGAACTGTTTCTTCGAGAAGTGTGCAAGGTGCTGTTTTGCTGGTGGTGGTATGGCATGGATGGACAGACCAAGACAACCAATGGCGCGGACCACTTCTTCATGCCAGTCCTGATCGTGCTTTCACTGGTTAGTCTGTTGGTTCTGCTGATGTGGAAATGGCGTTAAGCAGGTAGCCGAAGTCGTGAGACTTCAGGTGGTCGAGGGAATCGCCATGTTCTCCGCTTTGAGGTCTCGCGACTTCAGCTCCTCGAGGCCTCACCATTTGGCGAGAGTTTTCCCCCAAGTCTCCACTTTCCTTGTCACAACGCCTCTAAAGCCCTGAACAAGAGGTCGAGAGCACAACTCTTCCCCCGTATTCTGGAGTCCATCCCGTGTATTACCGTTACCTCATAGCCTGCCTGGCCGTTATGACCTTTGCCCTGTGCGCGATGGCTGACGTTCACCGTAATGATGAGAACCAGTTTGAGGCTCGATTTCCCACCAAAGCTCAACGCCTGACCAAAGCTCTTGAAGGAGGCGGGCAAATCATCATGGCACATTCCCACGACCTGACCCGCACCTATATCGTGGGCGTCATCGCCGGCAGCAGCGAGGAAATGTCCAGTGAGCAGTTGCAGGAGTTCGGTACCAACTTCGTCGAAGGCTACATAAGAGAACGAAAGAATGCTACGATCATCAACGAAGAGGAACTCAAACTGAACGACACCACCCCCAAAGGGGTCAGTTACCTGGTGAAACACGATGCAGGTAATTTCTTCGCCTGGACGACGATCGAGAACGGCAAGGGCTACTTTGTCATCATCGAAGGACCCAGTGAAGCATCTCTCCAGGGTGAAGTTGTCAAGAACTTTAAGAACTCGGTGAAGATCATGAGCGTGAAATAAGTATTCAGCGCCAGGCAGCCGAAGTCGAAAGACCTCGGCTGCCTGGTGTTTAATGTCAAGATCAATGTACAGCCGAATTATCGCTTTTCCACTTCTTTGAGAATTTCCCGAAGCTTTTGGTTGAACTCTTCGGGCTTTTCGAGCATGGGATAATGGCCGACCTCGGCGATAGTGACGACATTGAAGTCACCATACTTCTTGTTGACTTCAACATCGGTGGGGCGGAAGAACTGATAGCCGCCGGAAGAGTTGATGCAGCGAATGGGCACCTTGGCTTCTTTAAAGAGCATGACTGTGTCCTGGCTAGTCATGTCCTTCATCAGCCCGATAGCCATCTTCTGATTCTGATTAGCAGCCTTGTCGCCGAGCCATTTCTTGAGCTCGGGATCGGCCTTGGAGTTCAACATGCTGCCAAACATGCCGCTGACGGTGCCCCTGAAGTTCGTTTCGAACATCTGCAGGAAACCTTTGACGGTGTCTTCTGGCATCTTGTACTCGGCATTCTGCAGTGTATCGGAGCCAATGACCGCGATCACCGTGCCGGGCAGTCGCTTGGCGGCGAGCAAGGCGACGGGGCCGCCCATCGAATGGCCAACGAGGATGACCCGTTTCAGGCCCAGCTCCTTCACCACGCTTTCTACATCCTGGGCCAACTCAGCCACTTTCCATTCCTTGCGTTCCTTACCCGATTGGCTATGTCCTGCCTGATCGATAGCGACAACCCGGTAGTTAGGGGCAAACGCTTCTACCTGGTTTTTCCAATACTCATGATCTCCACCCCAGCCGTGGATGAAGACAAGAGCAGTGTCGCCCTCGCCACGCACTTCGCAGTAGATGGGCAGGCCATCGTGCGCTTTGACTGTTTTCTTTTCGACCTTCGATTCCTGGGCACACACTATCGAGGCGAACAACATCGCCAATAAACAGAGAGACTTCTGCTTCATAGTAAAACTCCTGAAGAGGTGATGGAAATAGTTTATGGGAAACAGATCACTTGGGAGTATATCGGGAGGGCGGAGCTCACTCCGAGCTAACAGTGTGCATGATGGTTCAGAAGAAGTGCAAATGATTTCGCCGCCAGATTTTCCTTGTGGGCCGACAGGTATTATTGTCCAATCATAGTGTATCAGCGTAACCACTCTACCAACCTGCCTCCTCTGGATACTTTACCCATGAAACGACTTATGGCTTGCGTCTTTCTGCTGTGCATCGCCTTTGGCCTCGTCGCTGATGACAAGCGTCAATCCACTACAAGAGTCACTTCACAAGGTGACAAACGGCCCAACATGTTTCCATTGGCCAAGGGAAACCAGTGGGAGTTTGAAGTGAATGCCAACGGACAGACGCTGTCGATCATTCAGGAAATGACCGAGGTCACCACCAAGGGTGATCAAACTCTGGCCACCATCACCAGCAAGGTCAATGGCATGGACATCACCGAAGAAATGTCCATCGATGACAAAGGCATTTATCGTCATGCGTTCAACAACATCAAGCTGGAAAAGCCCATGCTGGTGCTCAAGTATCCGTTGGCTCCTCAGAAATGGAGCGACACTATCAAGCTCGCAGGCATGGAAATCGAAGTGAAGCTGGAAATGAAAACTCCCGAAGACGTGAACGTGCCGGCAGGCACTTACAAGAAGACGACTCCAGTCGAAATAATCATGAGTGTCCAGGGCCAGGAAATTGTCGCCACCAATTATTACGCCGAAGGAGCCGGAATCGTCAAGCAGGATGTCAATCTTGCCGGCAACAAGTTCACCTCAGCATTAAAGAAGTTCACGGCGGCGAAATAAGAAATTGATCGTGACTATTTAGCCTCCCGGCACTTCAAGGTCGGGGGCCCAATACTTCTCAAGATGTATGATGAAAGTGGCATCAAGGAGAAGCCGATGAACGATCTCGATCAGAAAACGTCGACTATCGCTGGAAGTGCCCTGAAAAGAGTTGCACTTCTACTGGGAGCCATGCTGCTGTGCGGGGTGTCGATCTACGCTTCACGTGACTCTCAGCTTTCCGCTTCCGCAACTACCCCTGAAGCCCAACAGGATAAGCAGGCCCCCAACCCCCGGGCAGTTGAAGCAGCGACAGCGTTTCTTGATTCTCTCGATACCAAACTGCGTGAGAAGGCGCTGTACGAGTTCGATAGCGAAAAGAAATCGAACTGGTCCAATCTCCCTGTCACGATGGTTCCCAGAAATGGAGTGCGTGTCGGCGACTTGACGAAAGAGCAACGGACCAGGGCGATGAATGTGGTCGCTGCTGTTCTGAGCAAAGGCGGCTATCAAAAAGTCCTCGACATCGTGGATGGCGATCAGATGCTGGCGGATAATGCCAAAGACGCCAATGCAAAAGGCAAAGGAGGCGGACGTAGCCCGATGTTCGGCGCTGACGAATATTACCTGGCCATCTTCGGCACACCCTCCGACACGAAGCCCTGGATGGTGCAGTTTGGCGGCCACCATTTAGGAATCAACATTACGGTGATTGGCAAGCTCTTCATTCTGACTCCGACACATACCGGGGCACAGCCTGCCCTCTTCAAGCGGGACGACCGAGAAGTGCGACCGCTGGGAACCGAAAGTGACACCGCTTACAAGCTCATGGGTGCACTGAATGAGAAGCAGCGAGCACAAGCGATCATCGGTGAGCGAGCCCAGGGGGAACTGCTGCTAGGCCCGGGGCGTGACGGCAAGAAGATCGATCCGAAGGGAATCAAGGGATCTTCCCTGACCGCTGATCAACAGGCTCTTCTGTTAGACGTGATCGGCACCTGGGTGAACATCACGGAGCCTGAATCGGCGACGGCGAGGATGGCAGCGATCAAGGAGAAGATCGGCGAGACATACTTCGCCTGGAGCGGCCCGCCCGAACCAGGGAAGCCAGCTTCATTTCGAGTGCAGGGGCCAAGCGTTGTGATCGAGTACGCCCCGCAAGGCGGAACGGGGCATATTCATACGGTCATCCGCAATCCGGAGGATGAGTATGGGGCAGGTTCGATGAAGCGGTGACATCAAAAGGGATGAAGCGGATATTTGATAACTTGCTCCTGTTCACATTACACCTGACTGCTTGCATCATACTGGCGGTCTTCTTGTGGTTTTGTTTCGTCGGCGAGGACTACGTTCGGTATTACTCTTTAACGCTGGTGTTCAGTGGGAAATGGGCGATTCGCTATCTGCTGCTCTGTCTGTTGATGACTCCACTGTATAACTTGTTCGGCTGGAGGCAGGCGATCAAACTGCGGAAGCCAGCGGGCCTATGGGCGTTCACGTTTGCAGCATTTCACTTCAGCATCTACTTGACCAAGGTCAAACTCTTCTGGTTCGATCGACCCATCCCGGGTATCGAAACTGCTTTGGGCCTTTTCAGTTTTTGCATCTTGACCTTGCTGGCTCTCACATCGATGCGTGACTCGATGAAGCGGCTGGGGAAATGGTGGAAGCCGCTGCATCGGTTTGTTTATCTGGCTGGGGCGATGGCGGTGGCGCATGCCATCCTGGAAGCCCCCAACAGCCGAGTGACGAACTACGATCCCGACATGCTGACAGAAGCGATCATCTACCTGGTGGTCTTGAGTATTCTGCTGGCGGTACGCCTTCCGCTACTTCGTTCGGCGCTTCGACACAGCGATTGATGTTGATGCTCAATGTTCAGGGCACCTGGGAGCTATTTTGATTGATGATCACTTTATTTCAACAATAGTCCATTCTGATGGACCATCCGAAGCGCCGTCAGCTTGTTGTTGGAATTGCCCCAAGGCGAATGTCAAAAACAATTGAGTATCTCTCGATTTGAATTTACACTTTTGGTCATTTCCGATCACGTACCAATCCTGGTTGACTTTGCCGTGTGGAGGATAACCGATCACCGAGGTGCCTTTGCCTCTGATGTTCATGGTTTCGTCGAACAAATCTGTTGTGGCATCGAGAGCATGATTGGTAGCCTTGTTATAGAATTGAACACGATCCTGAACGTATCTCAAGGTCCATTGTTGACGCGGATCGTCCCGTTCATTTTGGAGCTCAAGCAGTGCTTCTGTTTTGCCGTTGACTTCCTTGATGCCAATGAATTTGTCCGAGCCTATCAACTTGATTTTGACCCGGCGTTCCTTATCTGCCGTAGGGATGACTGGTGGCGGCGTATTGCTCGCTGGAATAACCGCAGCCGCGAAGGTCTGCTCCGGTTTATTCCTGGGGATAAGGACGATGATCAAGACAACGGCGACTACCATCACGCCGAACACAAACCCAACCTGTATTTTCCTGACAGAATCTGATTTCGCTTTCGACTTCTTCTTGAAGACCTTATCTCGGACTGATTTACCCATTGATGCCGGTTCTGGCATGGCAGCATGGGTAACCGTTTTGACTCCGGGAATGGCAGGAGGTTGAACAGCCTTTCGTTCGACAGGCCTGGTTTGTGTCCAGGGTTCGAGCGCTTCAATAACCTCATTCATCGATTGGAACCGATCCTGCGGATTCTTCGCCAGCATTTTGAGAATGATGCTCTGGAGTTCAATCGGTACCGATGCCTTGAACTGATTTGCATTGGGTAAATCGGCTTGCTGTCGATTCATCATCTGTTGAACAGTGATACTGTCGTAAGGCGGTCTACCCATCATCATAGCGTAGAGCGTAGCGCCCAGGCTGTAGATATCAGCACGATGATCGACCTTCCCCACAAGAGACTGTTCAGGTGACTGGTATTCCATCGTATTCAGCAGCTTGCTCGGGCTAAGTTGTCCCGTCAACTGATCAGAAGGTTTGACGAGTGATTTTGCCAATCCCATTGCGAGAATCTTGACAATGCCCTGCCGATTGATGATGAGATTGGCAGGCTTGATATCTCGATGGATAATGCCTCTTTCGTGCGCATGTTGGAGCCCCTTGGCCACCTGTACAGCCATGTTCACTGCGCGCGAATACGCAAATGATCCTTGACGTTCTAACAACTTCCCCAGTGTGATGCCGTCAACCAGTTCCATGACCAAAAAATGCACACCAGCACCCTGACTCATATCGAAGACCTGAACGATATTGGGGTGTTGAAGCTGGGCAGTAGCGCGCGCTTCCCGGTAAAAACGCTCCAGCACCGCCTTATCCTGGGATTGCTCGGCGGGGAGGATTTTGAGCGCCACTTCCCGGTTCATCGCGGTATGCATAGCGCGATAGACATGTCCGCCGGCTCCAGAACCGATCAAATCTTTGATCACGTACCCGGCCAGCAGAAATCCTGTCGCACGCCCAGCCTTGAGCTGTTTGTATTGGAACTTGGTGATGTGCTTGTTTTCAACAAGCCACTGCCCCAGCAGTTCCGGCGTCTTGGCCCGGTGCTGTTCGAGCAGATGCTGAAGTGTATTTGTTTCAATCAGACCGCTTTTCGAGAGTGCACTGACAAACTGCTCACGTTGCGAAATCGACATACTGCCATTCCTGATAGTCTGCCTGAAGCATAGTGTACCCTGGTAGTGAAGTCAATTTGCTACAGAGAGCGGTACGCTCCGCAGGATGTCACATGGCACATTCATGCGATCATCCGCAATCCAAAGGATGAGGCGATGATGTAATATCTGTGGTAGCGATATGCAGGTACTAAAGTTTGACCTTGCTGGCAATATTCCTTCCCCAACTTCGTTCGACGCCTCGCCGCGGAGAATGATGCTTGCTTGCACCTCAATCCAACAGTAGGATTGGCGAATCAATACTCCAACCCGTTGCAGTAACACCGATGGCCACTCAACCAAAGATTAAGAAGACGACCAAACCGAAACCAACCGCACCAAAAAAGAGACCGACCGCCGCCAAGAGCTCTGCGGCGATAGTGAAGGACATCCTCGCCCAGCTCAAATCCAAGGGCGATGCAAAGGTGCGTACTCTCAACGTCAGGAACGGCGCGGGCGACAAGCAGTTCGGCGTTAAGCTGGGTGATATTCGTGGCATTGCAAAGAAGATCAAGCCCAACCATGAACTTGGAATGGCTCTGTGGGACACGAGGAATCTTGAAGCTCAACTCATAACAACGCTTTTGATCAAAGCGAAGGATCTGTCGGCCGCCGAGATGGAAGCCATGGTAGAATCGGTCACCGTCGTGCAGGTGTTTGAATGGCTGCATTCCTATGTGACCAAGGATCATCCCGACAAGGAATCGCTTCGCCAGAAGTGGATGACAACAAACCACCCGATGGCCGCCCGAGCCGGCTGGAGGCTCACTGCCGGCCGTGTAGCCAAGAACCCCGAGGGAATTGATGAAGTCGCGCTACTCAATCGCATCGAAACTGAAATGGCCCATGCCGACCCTCTTGTGCAATGGACAATGAACATGTGCCTCGCCGAAATTGGCATCCACTTCCAGGAACACCGGGAAAGAGCGATTGCCATCGGCGAGAAGCTGGGTATCTATCGGGACTACCCTTGCTCACCAGGCTGTACGAGTCCCTTTGCGCCGATTTGGATTAATGAGATGGTCAAGAGGCAGGGATAGCGGCTTCCCGGCATTGAACTGAGGGACTCCACCAATCAGTGCTTAGAGACCAAGTTATCGCAAGCTTTGCCATTGATGTGCTGAGTATGGCAGTTCGGTGTCACGGATTATGAAGAATAATCTTGCTCAGCGCTTTTTTGCCGCCACTCCCTTTTGTGGAATGACGTCAGATGTGTAACAGCTTAAAGTAGCTATTGCTTTGAGGTGAGAGGAACAACATGATTATTACAGGCCAATTCAGTGGCAAGAAGCCAGGCTTCTTCGAGAGAACGTCCTTCGGCTTTGATGTGTTGATTGCCGCGAGTACCGCTAACAGTCCAAATTCCATGCACGATGCCATGGCTCATTGACCAGCCATTTTCATGAAGCCAATCCAAGACTACATCGGGCGTCGAGTCGGAGGTAAGAATTGCCGGCATACCATCTCCTAGATACTATCGCATCATAGTATCAAAGCCCGGCTGATACCAGCCGGGCGTTTCGTCACTAGGAAATGGCGGAGTCGGCGGTGCTGAACGTTGCCGACGCACTGGTACCGACTTGTCGGATGACCACGATGCACAGAACAATGATCAATGCCAGCATTACAGCGTATTCCACTGCAGTGGGACCGTCTTCGTTCTTCAGAAACCTCTTGATGCAACGAATCATGGGGGGAACCTCAAGGAGAGTAGCAATGAGGGCGAAGTTCAAATAGTAATCTAATTTATGCAGAGTGCAAGAAAAATATTGAAAATAATTTGCGTATTCCAAAAGACGAGCTAAACTCCCGATTTGGTGGTCCCGCAACGAGAACAGCTGCCTGAGCTAAAACGACTTCTTCTACACCTGATGCTGGCATCCAGTTATCGATTCGACTAGTATCACATTATTCCATACCACAGAAACGCCGAACGTTGGAACTTCACGTGTCAATTCTCTTCTTAATCGCTGTCTACTGTCTACTCCCTCTTTCGTCGACTCCCAGCGATGTTGACAAGTTGAATCAACTGGTGCAGCAATATAACGAGATGAACCGCAAGGAACTGGCCCAGATGCTCCAGGCATTCGACCAGTCGGAGAAGGCTGTCAAAGAACTCCAGGACAAGGCCGTCACCGAAGCACAAAAAAACACCAGCATGCAGTTGATCCGCAACGAAAAGAAACGATTTGTGGAAACAGGCCGCCTTCCGGAAGTCGCCAACATTATCATTCCACGCATACAGTACCATCGATCATTGTTTGAGATTCAAAACAAGTTGCTGGAAGCGTACCAACAAGAATTGGACGCCGCCCAGAAGGCCAAGAGTCCGACGCTGGCGACGTTAACCCGGCAACGGGACGAGCTGCTCAGTCAGATGCCCAGCAGCAGCGAGTTCAAAGCCAAAACGACCTGGAAGGGGTATCGTTACAATCTGGTGCAGCGCCGTTATCTCTACGAATTCACCCCCACCACTATCGAGAATGGCAAGTTCAGCGGCGTACTGACCACGGCAGGGAAAACTCAACTGGAAGTCGAAGGGACTGTGACAGGGTCGCTGATCCAGTTCAGCATTGTCAAAGTCATTTCAGGCAGTTCGAGTCCGGAGCAGAATTTTTCCGGGGTGCTTCAGGGCAATCGGATGCTGTTGAAGCTGCAAATGGGCGGCGTCGACTACCCTACCCTGCTCTATTTGCAGTAGTCATCAGGGATTCCACTTCGCCTTGCTGTCGATGACTTTCCAGTCTTTCTCGTCAGGGCTGCGCTCCAGTCCCTGCTTACTCAACCGATAGTAGACCTTGTTCTGATCGTCGGCAAAGAGGGTCTCATCGTCCTTCTGGGATTTGATCGTCAACTTGCCCGATTTGATTCCCCCGTTGATGAACTCTTCGTATCCCCAGGACTTGTCGGGGAGACAGGCGATGTAGCCAGATTGAAAAGCGATGCACGACTGGGGGCCCGCTGTTATCGGAGCCATGGGTTTCAGGGCGAAATTGGTTGGAACGGTTTCATTGATCGACCGCTTGACCTCCTCTGATCGGGGAGCGCCCACTTTGTCGTTCTTGGCCTTGTCGTTGACCTTTGCATTAACTGGTGGCTCTTTCTCATTCGGATTGGGGCGATTGGCCGCCACGACGACTTTCCGAGGTTCAGCCAGCTTGATCTTGTTGATATCCAGATAGGGGGCCAATTCGTGGCGATCAACAAACACGCTGACGAGCGAAGCATTGATGCACTTGCTTTGTGCAATACCCACCAACTCGATCTGCGCGTTCACCAGTGGTCCGCCCGAATCGCCCTTGTTCAATGGGTTGGTCGTCTCGATGGCGACCAATTCCATCTTGTTCATGGTTTTGCTGCGATCATCCAAAATCTGAAACTCCCGCTGGCCAACGGAACGGACCGCACCCTGGGTATAACTGAACAGCCCTGCCGCCGGTGTGCAACCCATGGTATGCACCTCAGCTCCGGGCCTGGCGGACTGACTTGCCAGAGGCAAGGGTTCCGCGCCTTTGACTTTCTTTCCTTCTTCGACGGAACGCATGACCTCCAGTAACGCCAGATCGCGGGTGGTAGACTTCGCCAACAGCTTGATATCTTTCCCTCTCTGATATCCATCCTGGACAACTGCCAGGGAATAGCTGGCCCCCACGAGACGGGGATTTTCGCTGGCAAACACCACCCGCACACTATAACCGCCACGCACCACGTGATAGTTCGTGAGGATGACCGGGTTACCTTGATCGGAGGTGCCAATGTAGACGCCGGTGCCAATGGCGTAATTCGCCAGCGTTAAAACACGAATCCCGTCCTTACCTATGGAACCGCGAGGCTCGGCAAGCGGGGTAATGATCAGCACGGTCGATTTGAGGAGTTGATCGACAATCGCTTCGCCTTTGGAGCCACCCTGAGCGTTGACAGTCGGCGAAATACATACCAATACCATCATAAGGGACAGTACGACGTTCCGCATGAGGCACCTGTAAGAGAATTACCTTCTTCTAGGCTATCAGGGAAGTAACTGAACACTACAACATTTTCGACAAAAAACTTTGATCTGAGGAGTAGAGGCAGTCGTCCAGTCAATCGAGTGCTATAGACGCCTGGGTTTGACCTCAAGCAGAATGAGACTCGCCCTATCGGACTTTGCTAAGATATGCTGGGGCGAACTGGCTCCTGCGAGAGTAAACGAGTTTCAACATTTTCCGCTTGACCTACTCTACTTGGCTGCTGCTGGTCAGGAACCGCCCAACCGCAGCTTGCAGGACTGCCAGCGTCGCCTTAAGGTACGCTCGCTGATTCCCAACAGCGCCGCCGCTTGCTGTTGTTCCATGCCGCCATAGAAGAGTAGATCAAACACTTCGCGCTCTTCATCTGGCAAGCGATCTACCGAGTCATGGAACTCTGCCCATTCCAGAAAAGACTCTGGCTCCTGGCCAGGTCGATGGGATGGTATCTCTGGTACAGCATCAATCGAGATGATTCGCTGCCGGGCGTGAAGCTGTTCTGCCAGATCAGCTATCACGAAACGAAGCTGTCGGGCAGCTAAACCGAAAAAGGCTCGCACATCGTCGGGTTTCACCGTTTCCAGCGCCTTGTTCAGTCGAATAAGCCCCTTTTGAATTACATCATCAGTTTGATCAAGTGAATGCAACGTCTTTTCTTGCCGGAACATACGTTGGGCTACCGCGCGAAATCGTTCGAGAGTGTATTCGAGCAATGCCGCACGGGCCGCTGGCGTGCCCGCAGCGTGATCGTTGAGTAATGCCTGGATGTGAGTGGAGTGGGTAAAATGGGACATTCAGAACTATGGGCTTGAGGTTATCTAGCTTCTGATACCTATTATCTGATGGATTATGAATTAATCTGGCGAATCTTGCAAATTTGTTGTCCGTTGTTCTGCTTTCCATCGGCTTATCACATACGACCATGACAGCAACGCCAGTTAAGGAGATTTTCTATGTATAGATTCCTGCATACCATCTTGTTGACGCTCTTAGCAACAACAGCCACACTAGCACAAGTTTCAATTTTGGGATCTGCCACAAATCCTGATAACGGCCATCTCTATCACATTCTTACAATTAGCACATGGACGGATGCTGAGGCATTTGCCGTTTCACTTGGCGGGCATCTCGTCACAATCAACACTGTCGCGGAAAATACCTGGGTGACCACTAACTTTTCTCAGTTTGGTGGAATCAATCGTCCCATTTGGCTTGGGCTAAACGATGCCGCCGTTGAAGGATCATTCGTCTGGACAAGTGGTGAAGCAGTGACCTACACCAACTGGGCTCCTGGGGAGCCTAATAATTCAGCGGGCATTGAAAACTACGCCTACATCAATCCGCCTGGAAATCCACCCCCCAACGCTTGGCCGACTTGGAACGACTTCGCTGATTTCGGGCAATGCAACGGAGTTGTGGAACTGGCCTCAGTTCCTGAACCATCCTCATTGGCACTCGGCGGTTTGATAAGCATTGGGTGTGCAGCAACTTGTTGGTACCGAACTCGAACAAAGAATAGGTGTAAGAAGCAGTAATCACCCTCGCACCCGAATCAATTGCACCTTCCCCGGGCCGCTGGCGAAGAGTTGATCGGGTTCTTTAGGATGCCAGCAGATGCCGATGTCGAAGAGGGGGGACTCGTCTTCCCAGAGGAGTTGCCCAGTTGGCAAATCAATCAGTTGTCCGTGAGTGTCGCCGGAGATGAAGAGCCAGCGTTTGTTGACGGAAAGAGCCAGGCGTTGCACCCAGTAGCCGACGTTCCAGCGCCGGAGTTCTTTCCCTTCCACCAGGTCCCATTCGATGACCCAGCCATCATTGCTGCCGGAGATGGCTCGGTTACTTGGCGTAACGATCAGTGACCAGACCTGACCGGTATTGCCTACTAACTTTTTGGTGCAATCCCCTGTGTTTGCGTCCCAGAGTCGAACCGTGCCATCAAAGCTCGACGAGACAATCATTTGATCACTCAGGGCGAAGAGGGCATTGAGGACATAGTTCGTATGCCCGTCGAAGCGTTTCACTTCCTGGCCGGTCAGGCGATTCCAGAGGCGAACGCTATTATCGGTGGCACTGGTGAGTAGCTGTTTACCGTTATCATTGAAGGCAACGCTACTGATGCTTGTGGGAGGGAGGTGACCAGCAAACGTAGTGGGTTCTTTCTCAGTGGATTTAGTGTTCCAGAGAAGGAGTTCGCCATCGTCGCTGCCGGTAGCGAACCAGCGGAATTCCATGGTATAGGGAGCGAAAGCAATGGCAGGGCCGCCTTGCACATCCAACACCTTGCGGATACGACCGGTTTTCAAGTCCCACATGACCGGGTAGCCTTTGGTCAGTTCGGGGTGTTCGATGCTGTAATCAGCATTGCCGAGCAGCCAATCGCCATAGGCATCGGTGACCAGAGTACGGAAGTGGTTGTCTGTCTTCATGACGGCAGGCCATTCAAAGTCGCGCACGACTTTCCATTTGGCCCGGCTCTTCCACCACCATACCCCCGCAGCCAGGGCAACACCCGCTGCCCCGGCGATCCATTTAAGATAGCGACGGCGATCGATCGGGACTGGTTGTTGAGTCGAACCTTCCACAACAGCCTGGTAGAAGTCGGTGCAACTAGGCCAGCGTTCGTCGGGATTTTTGGAGAGGG
>DAOMFV010000022.1:0-52086 GCA_035430005.1 Gemmatales bacterium | reverse complement strand
TGTTGATGGTGCCGTACTTCCTGCTGGCCATGATCAACAACATGGTGGGCAATGGCTGGTCGTTCGGAAATCGCCTGGCATCCGAATTGGGAGACCATGGTAGCTACCTGTACAACCTGCTCTATGTCGTCGGGATCTTTGGCTTTGCCTTCTTCTGGGTCGCTATCACGTTCAACCCGAAAGAAGTGGCCAACAATCTTCGAGACCAGGGTAGCTTTATTCCCGGGTACCGCCCCGGGAAGCGTACGGAAGAGTACCTCGAAAAGGTAATGACCCGTATCACCCTGGTCGGAGCCGCGTTCTTGTCGCTGGTCGCCATCCTGCCGACGCTCATCGCCCGCAGCATGCATGTCGACTTCATGGTGGCGGCGTTCTTCGGTGGCACCAGTCTGCTAATCGTCATCAGCGTTTGCCTTGACCTGGTTCAGAAGATCAACAGTCATCTCGTGATGCGCAACTACCAGGGCGTTACTGAAGATTAGTGAGTATTGCATTGTAAGCAATGAGGTTACAGGGGAGCCAAAATGATGGCTCCCTTCATCTTTTTGGGATGAGTGTTTGGCATCGAGTTTCATATATTACACATCTGGATGGACTGAGCTTTGTAGCTCAGTCGTGGTGAGATGTCGAGTTTGTTGACGACGAAGGCAACTCGGTATGCGGTTGATTCTCCTAGGACCACCGGCCAGCGGCAAAGGTACCCAGTCAGAGCGTCTTTGCCAGCGGCTCGGCTTATTACATCTCTCCACCGGCGACATCCTTCGTGATGCCATCCGTCAGGGGACCGCACTGGGCAGAACGGCACAGCCGTTCATGGATGCCGGCCAATACGTTCCCGATCCCCTGATCAACGGCGTCATCGAAGAGCGTTTCAGTGGGCCGCAATGCCCCTTTCGATTCCTGCTCGATGGATATCCTCGGACACTGCCTCAGGCGGAATCCTTTGATACGATCTTGAAGCATGCCGGTATGCAACTTGATGCGGTGCTGCTGTTGAACGTCAATGATCAGGAGGTCATCGAACGGATTTGTGGCCGACGCATCTGCGCCAAATGCGGACACAGCCACCATCTACGTTACATGCCCCCTAAGAAAGAAGGCATCTGCGATGTCTGCGGCGGCAAACTGGAACAACGCAAAGACGATTCCGAAAGCGTGATCCGAAAGCGCCTGGAAACCTTTCGAGCCGCCACTGTCCCGGTGATCAATTACTATCGTCAACACCATCTCTTCCAGGAAGTCAGCGGGATCGGCAACGTCGAATCGGTGACGGAAGCATTGATGAAAGCGCTGGAGAAGGAAAGCAGTCCATGATGCAGAAGAGTCAACAACAACAGCAGAAACCAATCCTGAAGACCGCAGAGCAAATCGCCAAGATGCGTGAAGCGGGGAAGCTGGTCGCCGAAGCATTGCATATCGCTCGCACTCTGGCCGTGCCAGGCACTCGAACTCTTGATATTGATCAGGCGATTGACGCCCTCTTTGCCAAGCACAAAGCCGAGCCATTGTTCAAAGGCTATCCAGGCAAGCGTCCATTTCCGGCCTCCACGTGCATTTGCCTGAATGAACAAGTGGTACATGGTATTCCTGGGCCACGCGTTCTGCGACCGGGCGATTTGCTCAAAGTCGATACCGCCTGCAAGCTTGATGGTTTCTGTGCTGACGCGGCGATCTGCGTGCCCATTGGCGATACGGTTCGCCCGGATATTCTCAAACTCGTCAAGACTGCCGAAGAAGCTCTGGCTCTGGCCATTCGTGAGATCGGCAAAAGGAAACGATGGTCAGAGGTCTCGATTCAGATGCAGCAGCATGTCGAGAAGGCCGGCTTCAGCATCGTCGAACGCTTCGTCGGCCATGGCATTGGGCGAAGCATGCACGAAGCGCCGCAGGTTCCGAATTACAGTAACCGTGAGATGCGTGAAGTCGATTTCGACCTGGTGCCGGGATTGGTTCTCGCCATCGAGCCTATGGTGAACTTCGGTAAAAAGGATGTGCAGGAACTGCCTGACCAGTGGACGGTGATCACTCGTGATCGCCTGCCCAGTGCTCATGTTGAGCATACCGTAGCCATTACGGAACAAGGTATACAAATTCTTACTGCACGTTCCTAAGTTTTCATGCAGAAGTAATTGGGTAATGGGCCAGGCATTCTTGTCTGGCCGGCACAGACAAGAATCTCTGTGCCACCTAATGACTCTTGTCAGGTTACTTAAATCGTCCTCATCGAGTGCCGCATGTCATCGTCTTGGCATTCACTCTGGGTTCTTGCCAGGAAAGACATCTCGCTGCTTCTGCGCGATCGTCGCTCAGCCCTATTGCTGCTGGTCATGCCGATCATCTTCATTTTCGTGCTGGGAATGGCCTTGGGCGAAACCTTTGGCCAGAAGCCCGATGATCGCCTTCGAATCAGTATTGTTGATCAGGATGAAGGTTACATAGATCGAGACGCCGCCTTCACAGAAGCTGTCGGATGGCTGCGCGCCATTCCTCTGCCCTTTCAAGGAATACACGGGTCGCTGACTGGCACCACCGCGTTGACTCACGTCATCCATCAAGCGCAGTTTCCATTTGAGCCCTGGTCCAAAGTCGTGGTTCGTGATCTGGGCGAAACGGCTGAGATTCGTGTCGAACTGCTTCCCGATCTAGCAACGGCTGAGGTACTCCGGCAAACGAGTCAACGCTCCGCTATCATCGTGTTTGGCCCGGAGTTTAGCAGGCAGGTCAACAAGTGCTCATTCCTGACGCAGGGTATCAATCCCTTTTATCGAGATGGCATACTGCTCAAGATGCTGGATGCCCGGGTGATGCGTGATGAAACTCAACAGGCGGCGGCGGCGATTATTGAACAGGTGGCTCA
Source organism: Gemmatales bacterium (assembly GCA_035430005.1). GTDB lineage: Bacteria > Planctomycetota > Planctomycetia > Gemmatales > HRBIN36 > JAEUIE01. The sequence continues at coordinate 49,229 of DAOMFV010000022.1, read as the reverse complement.
GGTTTCGATGTTGCGGGTCATCCTGCCCTGGATGATTGGGCGGGCGTTTGAAAAGCTGGGCGATCCGTCGTTTCTCAGCGTGCTGGCCGCTGAGGCGAAGATTCCCCGGTTCTTATTGACTGATGATTTCAAAGCCCAGATGGGTGCCGGTATCAAGATCGCACTCAAGAAACTGTTCGCCAAGTACAACCTCACAGGCAAGACCTGGGCCTCACTCACCAAGTCTGATCCGAGGATGAGCGATGGTACAGAGTTGAAGCAGTATCAACCCGAATCGGGCGGCTTGCTCCAGCGTGGAGCGATTCGTTATCAGGTGCTGGTGCCATCCTACACAGTGATGTTTGCGTTCTTCATGGTGCTGACCGTGGGCTGGATGTTCGTCGCTGAACGCCGGCAGGGCACCATGCGACGTTTGTTTGTCGCTCCGCTCGGCAAGAACGTCATACTGGGAGGCAAATTTCTTCCCTGCCTGCTTTTGTCGATAATACAGGGCGTCTTTCTGATTCTGATGGGCAAGCTCATCTTCGGCATGAACTGGGGAACTTCCCCTTTCTGGCTTATTCCCGTGGCGATCTGCACCAGTATCGCCGCCACCGGCATGGCCCTTTTCATCGCCGCAATCGCCACAACCGAAAGCCAGGTCGCCATCTTTGGAACTTTACTGGTCCTGGTCATGGCCGGTATCAGCGGCTGCCTTATGCCTCGTGAACTGATGCCGGAAGCGATGAAACAAATCAGCCGAGTGACACCGCAAGCGTGGGCGCTCGATTCATACGCTCAACTGTTGCTCAACCCGAACCCCAATCTGGCGATGGTGCAAACGGCCTGCCTGGTGCTCTGTGCCTTCGGAATAGGCTTTGTCGTCTTGGCACGACTGTGTTTCCGCGCCGAAGAATAATGAAACTTTCGGGCCGGGCACCGGGTAGCTAGTCAAGTGCATCGGGCGAATCAATTCATGATGTTGTGGAGCGGCAACTTGCCAACGCAGCGAAAACCTGCAAGATGCAACATAGCTGAGCCTTGGCTCAGCACGAGACAACTTTCCTACCGGATCAGGTGATGTATGTTGAAACGAAGCAAGCTGAGTCTGATTGCCGTAATGTGTGTTGCGCTTCTATCGCTGCAACCCAGCCTGGCGCTCGCTCAAGGCCCCAGCCCCGATAAATATCTGCCTGAAGGCGCCGATATGGTGGTGCAGCTGAACCTCAATCAGCTGATGGGCTCAACCCTCTTGCAAAAGGGCATCCCCCTGGTCGTCAAGAAGTATGGCGAAGACGTGATGAACATGGTCTCCAACTTCGTGCCGGACGACAATGCCAAAAAGATGATGCAGGACCTGGCTCCGGAGTTGAAGAACAAGGTTACCGAAGAAGCAGTCAGCCAGATGATGACGATGGCCAAAGGGTTCGTCAAGGAGTTCGTCTTTTCGGCAAACATGAAGGAAGAAGTGAACGGCGCGCCGCAGATCGTGATGAGTTTGGGTATCCCCGTTCTGACTGCCGCTACCGTGGATCAGTTCCTTCCACTCATTCAAGGTTCAGGTCAGATGGATGTCAAAACCCACGAAGTCGATGGCGTGACTGTCTATGAAATGAAGCCGAACACCGCACCCGCCGCCTTCTTCATGGCCGTCCCTGAAGATGGCATCATGGTCATGAGCATCACCAAAGATATCCTGGTGAAGACACTCAAAAGCAAGGGCAAAGCCAAAGTTGATCCCAAACTGGCTGAACTTCTCAGTCAGCGCAAGAACAGCTACACGCTGTTCGTTGCCAGCCTGGCTCCCAAGAACAAGGCGGATGAACTGAAGCACTTTGTCGCCAACCTGACTATCGACAAGGACATCAATGGCAGCGCCATGATGGTCTGTGTTGATGCTGACAAGGCAAAAGAGCATGCCAAGGAAGCCAATGAAACCTTCGAGAGCGCCGTGGCGACGATCGTTGGTTTCGCTGATGACCATCCTGAACTGAAGCCGATCAGCGAAGCCCTCAAGAAGGTGAAAGCTGAAGTCAATGGCTCCACCATCAACATGAAGCTGTCAATCAAGGGCGACGACATTATCAACGCTATGAAGGCCAGCAAATAGTCATGATGCTTGTGACCACAAAACCCCGCTTCACTGTCAGTGAAGCGGGGTTTTGCATTAGGCTTTGATTAATTTGACTGGTTTGAACTGTTCCTTCAGCACTTCCAGGCTCTTCACACCGAGCCATTGATCGAGAGCAGTGGCATAGATACTTCGGAAGTCGGTGTGGTGCTTGAGATTGCCGTCATCCAGCCGATCGAGTCGGGGATGGTCGCCAATGAGGCCTGGCTGCACTTTTCCGCCGATGAGGAAAACCGGTGCTGCAGCGCCATGGTCGGTTCCCTGACTGCCATTTTCTTTCACGCGCCGGCCAAACTCAGAGAAAGTGAGTATCAGCACACGCTTCTCCTGACCTCTGGCCTTGAGATCCTTGTAGAAAGCCGTTAGCGATGAGGAAAGCTCCCCAAGCAGCCGGGAATGGCTGGCTGCCTGATCGGCGTGGGTATCGTAGCCATCCTGTTCCACATAGTAGACTCTTGAACCGATCTCGGCATCGATGAGTTGGGCGGCCAGTTTGAGTCGCTCAGCCAGACCGTTTTCAGGATAGGGCACCTTTGGTTGGTACTGCTTGGCTATCTCACGTAGCCGATTGACAGTGGCAAACGTGCCCGTGGCAGTCCGCTGCACAAAGTCGAGCAAGGCTGAATTGTTGCCTGCATTCCCACTGACAGAGTTCTGTTCGATGGATTCTCGCTGCTTTCGTCGATCCGAACCGTTTTGACCAATGGTATGCAGTTCGAGATCAGTCAGGCTGGTGATCGAGGGGCACTTTACCGGGCCGGACAAGGCTAATGGTGAGGCCTCGCCTTTGTTGGCCAGGTGATACCCGGAGCCGGCGCCACGATTCATCAAGCCGAGCGATCGGCCCAGCCAGCCGTCGCTGTAGGGGCTTTTGAGCTGTGCTGAGTGCCAGATATCCATTGACGTAAAGTGCGATTGGCTGGGGTTGGGGTAGCCGACACCCTGCACAATGCTCAGTGCCTGATCCTGCCAGAGTTCAGCCATTCCCCCCATCGCCGGGTGAAGCGCGATTTCCTTCGTCAGCTTCTTCATGTCGGCAGGTTTCTGTTTAAGCGTGGGCCGTGAGGAGGCATAGAGCGGATCGCTGAACGGAATGACGGTATTGAGGCCGTCATTGCCGCCAGTGAGTTGTACGACCACCAGAATAGTTTCCTTGCCCCCCTTTTCATCGAGCCGAGGCGTGGCTGCCAAGGTGCGGGAGAGAAATCCGGGGGCATCGAGGCCATAAGCAACCAGGCCTGTGCCGGCAAATACGCTCTTCAGCATGGATCGGCGGGTGATGAACATGACAGGTCTCCTCGGCTAGGCGAGTTGGAATTCGGGAAGAGTCAGGATCAAGTGTGCGATGGCTCGTGTTTGATAGTCTTTAATAAAGTCTTGCGACCAGTAGGCGGCATACTTCTGCTGCTTCAGTTGGGTGCAGCGTGCCACGAACTTACTATGAGTGGTAGTGGGAATGTCACCCTGCAGGAAAAGATCAGCTAGAAACTGAGTTGTCTGATCGAGCGTTGGATCAGCAACATTCATATGTTTCCTGGTTAATTGGGCAGGATCGCAGCGGTTATAGAATCGGCGGTCTTCGGTAGAGGTGAGCGCCAGGCACAGGTTATGTCTGAGAAGCATGGTCGTGGAATTGAGCCAGTTGGGACCACCGTCCCAGCCTTTGACCGAAGGCGGGGCAAACAGCCGTTGGCCAAGTGGGTCAAGAAGATCAGCCAATTGGATCGAATCAACCCTGCCTTCGAGCATGTGGACGAGGGTGACAGCGAACTCAACGGGAGCCTTCACCTTCGCCCGATAAACTTCGGGAGAGAAGAAAAGATTGGAACGCAGGATGATGCTGACTAACTGCTTGATGTCGTAGTGATTCTCGCGGAAACGGGCTGCCAGCGGTTCAATCAGCGCATCGTCGGGCTGGAGAGTCTCGCTGATGAAATATCGGAACAGCTTCCGAACGACGAACCTCGCACAGGCCGGATGATCAAGGCATAGCTTCACAATATCATGCCCGCCAAAAGTCGAGGTCTTGCCCATGACAGTCTTTTGGCCATCGTCATGCTCGTCTGGGTTAAAGTGATAGCGGTCGCTCTTGATGCCCCAGCCGGTAAAGGCACGAGCCGCCTGCCGGATGTCCGTTTCGTTGTAGTTACCAACCCCCAGGCTGAAGAGTTCCATCAACTCACGAGCATAGTTTTCGTTGGGTTTGCCTTTCTTGTTGGCTACCGTGTCCAACCAAACAAGCATGGCTGAGTCTTCGGAGACGTCATGCAGCAGCTTGTCGAAGTTGCCCAGTGCATGCCGTCGTAAGAGTTCGTTCTGGCGGTACATGCTGCCGATGTTCTGGACTTTGGCGTTGCTGGTAGCGAAGTGGTTGTGCCACAGTAGAGTCAGCCGTTCTTCCAGTGGATGGGGGGAGTTGAGAATGACGTAAAGCCACCAGGCACGAAGCCGCTGATCATCAGTGCCCTGGGCCAGCGGTTCGGCGAGCCTGGCAGCCTTCTGATGAAATGCTTCCAGCCCAGTGCCGCCTGTAAGCAGTTGATCGATCGAAGCCCTGGGCCCCTGTTTGAGTGCGGTCTGGAGTTCAGTCCAATTAGCGCCCCACGCCGCACGGCGGTAGAGATGACCTGCCTTCTCGATGGTCCAGGGCGACTTGGGGTCTGGCTCATAGGCTGACCAGGCCCACACCGGATCGATAGCGAGATAGTGTCCAAGAAACATGTTGCACGCTGAGGTTGAAGACGAGGACGAAGGTGTGGTTATCGGTAGTTGGCCCGCAGTTCGAGTTTGAAACCCGGGCTATGGTGAATCGTAAGATCAAGCGTTCCGAGTCGATCCAACAGTTTGAGCAAGGCGTTGATCTGATCATCCACTCGTTCAACAGCCCCGCCATGGCGTAACGTCAGCAGTGAAACGAGAAGCGGCCTTTCTGCCGCGACTGCCTGGCTCAGGGCCGACCAGGAGAACCGCTGCCTCAAATCAGCGTGATCACCGACGCTGCTTGCGGAGGTCGGCAACTGAATCTCATCAATGAGGTCTTTGCAAAGTTCGACGGTTGAACTGATGACAAAGAAGTTGCCGACACGAGCAAAGCTGGGACTGTAGTTGAAGAGCGACCCCTGATCATAGCCATGATTCTTTTCGTTCTCAGCAAATCGATAGCCGGTGATTTTGGAGTTGTGATAGGTCTCATCGAAGAGCTTCATGTTGACTTGCGTCGAGAAAAAGAACCCGGCGGTACGGAGCGGCACAGCGATGATCTTGCTGAACTGATCAGGGTTAGTGCATTCTGCGACGAAGGCGAACGCCGGATAAGCTGTTTTGGGTCTGGACTTGTAGCCTGACTGCCTTTGCGTGGCGATCACCAGGCGATGCCTGGCCCCGAGCGTGTTCATCAGCGAACCGAGTGAGTTGCCCGCCAGAAAGGGTTTTACCTGCTTGTCAGCCTCATCGAATTCTTTGAGAGCGCCTTCTTTGTAGTACTTGTCTCGTTGCTGCCATAGGCTGGAGAGGTTCCAATAGAAACTGGTGCTGGCGAGAGTCCCCGGTGGATTGAGCAAGGGAAGAAGAGGTTCCTTCTCAGGATCGTGCATGTGCAGCAGTCGAGCGCCTTCCTGGCTTTTGGCTCTTCCCACAGGCGAGGTCAATTCAATTGCCGGCCCCTGAGCATCAGCTCGGATAGCTATCCAGGCATGATCAGAGCGAATGACTGCATCAAGCAGGCCGCCGAAGAGCAGGTGAGGCAACAAGTCGTTTGTGGGCAGCTTGAACTTCTCGATGTCCTCTTTGGCCTGATCCTTGAGGTATTTGACATCGATCCAGCCCCACCCCAACAGGTCGGCGGATCGCGGCCTTTCTGTTGGAACAAATCGATGATGCTGATGAATGGAATCGGCCTTGTTATCAAGCAATTGATCGATGGCTTTGGTCATGACCCTGGCGGTAGTAGCCAGCAGTAGAGTTGAACCATGTTGAGCCAGGCAGAATTGATCGCCCAGAGAAGTGATGCTCACGGCACGATAGTTCTTTGTGGTTGCTTTGGCCGGATTCTCCGCGCTCTCAGCTTCTTGTTTGATGAACTCCAGTGCAGCCAGATATACTCGGTGGAGCAGTTCAGCATCTTTGGCCTCCACGGCCCCCAGCACCTGGGGCTGTTTCTTAGGCTCGTCCGGCTGGAGGACGGCGACCACCAGTCCGTTCCCGGTAATATCGTCCAGCAGTTTACCCCACGGGCGGTCGTATTCCTTTTCCAGATACTGAAGATACCGGGAAAATCGCTGATAGGGTGTAGAGTTCAGCAGTTCCTGCACTTCATCGAACCGGGTCAATTCAAGACGATTGACATAGCCCAGAAGCTGATCAACAGCCAGCTTTGGTTGACTACAGTGGAACAGGGCGATGGCATTCTGCGGAACCAGACGAAGCGGATCGACCTGCTTCGGCTGGACGAGTGCTTCGTCAGCAGAAATGAAACGGGATGCTCCCACGACGAGCAGCAACAGAACACAGAAGGCACGTGGCAGCATCATAGGTCACCTGTCATAACATCGCTACTATTCAAACAAATTACTCTTCCGTTGACGCTGTTGTTTCAGTTGTTATTGAAATCCTGAACCAGTTTCATCTTGACCAAATCGCCACCCTTGCTTATAGGAGTGCAACCTGCAAGGAGGGGCTGAGCTATGCGCATGACTCGTTGGCTGACTATGATTTGCCTTTGTGCCGGGGTTACGACTGCCTGGGCTCAGCCTCCCAAGGCCAACCCACCCCGCAGCCTGCCAGAAACGCAAGCCACCGCGCTGCCGGAGAAGTCCTCAACCGGCACTGAGGAGAAGCCTGCCGTTTCCAAGACTCCGGCGCTCATCAAAGTCAAAGTTCCAGACAACGCTACCATCTGGTTTGAGAATCAGAAGATGAGCCAGCCCGGAGCGGTTCGCATCTTCCAATCGCCTACGCTGGAAGCGAAAAAGACCTATTATTACAAGGTAAAAGTCACCTGGCCGACAGGCAGCGGCACTCTGGCCAAAGAGGTCGTCAGTGAACAGGAAGTCGCTGTTCGTGCCGGTGAGACTACCACGATCGATTTCACGGCGCTGGTCGCGTATACAAACCAGGCCAACAAGCCAACATCTACACGAGACATGATTCGTCAGGCGGCACACTCGGTACCAGCACCGGATCGCAACGCTCCGAACAAATAAAGTAAACTGTTCGATGGTTAAAAGCAAAGCCTTCAGTGAAAACATCACTGAGGGCTTTTTTCATGTTCAGACCAGCACATGCCGATATTGATTAGTTGCTTTGAACTCACGTTGACCTAGGCAAGCAAACTGATTATAGCCCCACTTGTGAATTATCCAGGGATGGATGATCTAAGCCGTTGCCGGGGGATACCGCCATGAACCGACGCTCTGCATGCATGACCGGATTCTTGATTCTGGTGAGTCTGTCAGGGTGCTCAACGTTCGATTGCTGTCATTGGTGGGGCCGTAATACCGATGGCTCCTCAAACCTGGGCAAAAAGCCTGCTCCGATTCAGCAGGGTCCGATCGCAGGCACTTATTCCAACCCCAACGTCGCCAATACGGCTACTCCCCTTCAGCCCATGATCCAACCAGCCACTGCACCTGTGGTAACCACGAACCCAGCACAAACCTATTCGCCTGTAATAGAGCAAAACAGCCCGGCGCTCACGCCGCCTTCACCGCCTTCGCCTTTGCAGAACACGCCTCCTGTCACGCCTGGCGGCGCTATGCAAATGGATAATCGGGCCAATACCACTGTTCCGGGTACATTTCCTTCCAATCCGTTGCCTACGACCATCATGACGGACCTGCCTGAGAACAAGCCCAGTATCCCTTCGCCCGTGCCACCGACGCCTCAGGTGACTGGTCCAACTCTACCAGGGCAAACAACACGTGTCGAGAGCAGCCCGATGCCATTGCTTCTGGCTCCCCAGGGATCGGCTTCACAAAATACCGGCGAGAATATGCCCACGCAGCCTGCCATTGCAATGCCGGAAATAGCAGTTCCCACGATTGCCAAGCCGATGGAAGTTGCTCTGCCTAAAGTCGCAGTTCCAGGCAGGAGTGCCGGTCTGAATCCAGGCACCAGTCCACCACCGCTTCCTCCACCACCTGCGATCCCCCTGTTCAATGGTAAGTAGCGGCCAAAGCTTATGGAAACGCAGGCCGTCGTTCAAATAATCGATATGCGCAATAACTATTCTGTTTCAAACTGCCACTCACACCCTGCCGGGTGACCTGCCAGATGCCCTCTATCCGAAATTCAAAGAAAACCCACCTACTTCTGGTAAAGTCAAACTCGCCCAAGCCGGCGAGAGTTGAGCCATTAGGCTGGAACTCCAGTAAGGACGTTGATGTTTTCCCGACAGGCCATTCCATCTTGGTTCGCACCGTAGTGAGCAACCGGTCATTGACACGCTGTTTAATGGTGATGGTCATGTCCATGTTGGCATCACCCCAGTCGGCAATGGGGACTTTCCAGAGTTGATTCCAACTATCCTGTTGATCGGTCAGCCGCGGTGTGCCCACAGTCAGGAAATAAGGCACTGCATGACGTCCACGTTCGCCTGGCACTGGCTCCGCAGTCCACCCTGTCTCGTTCCTGACAAGAAGCCAGGATGATTTTGAGCCTTCGTGCTGTTTAAGGGCTTCGATGGCTTTGGCTCCCGCCTCATTAGGATTGTTTACCCGGACTTTTTCGAGAGTGGCTTGCAGGGTAAATTGACCATTCTTCTCACTGACAATGAAATACCGCCACAAATAGGTGTAGTCAAAGTAGCTGGTGACCAGAGCCGTGTTCTTTGCTTGGAAAAGATGCCGCTGCGTTTCTTCCACGAAGAACTCTTGTCCAACTTTGAAAGACCAGAGCACGCTTTCCTGATTGGCTGGCGGCTGCAACAACAGCGTCAAGAAGATTACGCAATTCATCAGCTTGCCTGAATGAAGAAAAGCAGACCCTACTGAAGAGAGTCTGCTTTTCCGGTTAACGACAAATACTATGGCTTCTTGGGAACAGTATCGAGCCATCGGCTCCAGCGCTCCACTGACTTGCCAAAATCCTGGCCTGAAATGGCCTTAAGTGAATCGAGTGCAGCGGTGGAGACCCCGATATCCTGATCGGCCAAAAGCGGGATGAGACTGGCTGCGGCACTCGTGTCATTTTTCAGGCGAACCGCCACGGCAGCTGCCAAACGAAATTCACGATCTAATTCAGGATCCATGTATTTACTCAATGTATCAACTTTCAAGCGTTGGAAGCGGTTAGCTAGTGCTTCGCGTGCGGCTTCTTTAGATGCATTCGTATTCAGCTTGGAAATGACGTCGACCAAGGCATCGGTATAGTCGCTGCCTTTTCCTTCAATCAATGCGTTCAGTATTTCGGTTTGCTGTGGAGGAAGTGAGGCCAATAATTTCTCTGTCAAGGCCTTAGCTTGCTCTTTGCTGCTAACCGTTTTGGGGTCTTTTTGACTTTTCTCTGATAATTTTGGCACATCGCCAATTGCCCCACCGCCAAGCGCTGTTTCATACAAATTGCCCAGCAAATTGGATTTGGCAAGGAACAATAAGCAAAAGGCAGTCTCAACGCCTGGATCTTCTCTGCCAAAGTACCAATTGCCGCGACGCTGTTGCTGAGCCAATAGATACTTGGCTCCTAACTCAAACCAATCTACTCCGTCAAGTTTGCGCCATTTGTAGAGTGTAGCCACTCGCTCTAATGACCATAAGAAGTAGGGAGGAGTGTGCATGCTTACACCATCATTCCCAAACTGAACAGTGCTTTGTAAAGCTCTGAGCAAGAAGGTTTTCGCTTTACTTACTTGTGCATCGGCGTCAAGTGATTGAGCAACATCACCGCTCCCACTAGTCCCTCCCTGGCCTTTGAAACTGGTTTGAGTTTGACCTCTTGCACCGGCATGGAGCGCAATACCCAAGATGCCTGCGCAGGTCATGGAGCCTGTTGGCTTTGCAATCGCCTGCCCGGCTGTAGTATCGTACCCCCATCCGCCATCTTGGTGTTGTGACTTGCGAAATTTCTGTTCAGCACGGGCAAGAGCCTGATCCAAAATGCTACCAGGCTTGTTGTACTTTCGAGCGACCCACAAAGCTACCACGGCAAATTGAGTGTTGGAATTATCACTGCCAGTCGAAGGAATATTGTAATGCCAACCACCGGTGCTGAATTGGCCCGTAGCAATCCTGCCCGCCAATGCATTTATCAGGCCAGCATCTTTGTGTTTTAGGCCACTATCGCGGTTCACACGATCAAGAAACAGAACACACAAGCTCAAAGTGTAGGTGGCAGTCAACCCAGGATTGGCAACTGCCTGATGAATGATACTGGAAGCTGCCTGAATTTGCCGATCTTTTGGAGACACACCACATTCCATCAAGGCGATGGCAGCCAAGGCCGTAGCACCAATGGTATGGGGATCGCTCAAGCTCCCCTGATTCCCCTGATAAACCCAAACACCGCTACCCAATTGCACACTCTTGAGATATTCAACACCAGCTTCGATGGCAGGCTTTACCTTCTCTTTCAGAGATGCATCATCTTCATAGGTCCGAGCCATTTGTGGAATTAACAATACCGTACTGCACAGAACGCATAACACGATCAAAAAACGATTATTCATGGTGACACTCGCTAAACGAGTTAAGCAATCAAGCGACTAACTCAGTTTACCTTACCTGAAACAGGTTGCAACCTCATCTTGACTTCTCCCGAAACATTCTCGAGAAAAGAAGGTTCCGCCTGGCTGATAGAGGAATTCCAATGAGTTTGAACCGCACCATTGCTGTCAGCATCGATCCGACCGTCGAGGTTGGTACGCTGGCCGCAGTGGACTCACTGAGAAGAGGAGGATGGCGTACCCAATTATTTGTCACCGGCAGCAGGCAGGCTACCGCTTTTGAGCATGCAATCCTGCATGACCCATCCATACAGGCGGTGCTTGATTTTTCTCTGGGCGACCTTGCCGGAATCAGGTTAGGCATTCATACGGAATCCAATCCCATGCGATTAACATCCGCCTCGACGCTGGGTCTGCCACAAGTCATTATACCCGGCTCTCTTGATCATGTGGTTGTCCATCGTACCTACGAGCCGTCGGACACTCGAAAAACGTTGAAAATCGATGACATCTCTACCCTTGTTCGCACCTCCCCAGAAGACAACGATGCCTTCGGCAAGGAACTGGCATTCAAAGCGAGCGCGAGCAAAGGGCCGGTGACCTTTGTCTTTCCGCGCGGAGGCTTGTCGCATTGGGACGGCGAAGGGCAATTACTTGACGATCAGCAAGCCAACCAGGCGCTGCTTGACAGTCTTCATCTCTGGAAAGCGCCCCATGTCCTGTTGATTGAATCGCATCGGCATATCAACGACCCTCTCTTTGCTCAAATCGTCGTGGATCAAATGCTCAAGTTATTGGTGGTTCGGCGCTAATATCCCCGGCTGGGGTTCGAAAGGCTGGAGACTTGGCTTCTTGCCGTGCTCCTGGCTGTTCACCTGCAACAGCCACACCTTTCTATGGGGATAGGCGGCGATCAATTCCCGATCTTTCGCCGGGCTCATTGATCGCGCCCAGATGATGGGTTGATGAGCGAGGTCAGCACTATTGTAAACCCACTCCTGGCCGGTATTATGCCCGGGGCCATACTCCAACAGTACCAGATGAGCCGGCCCCTGACTCAACATCTGCTGCGTAAGCAAGGCTCGGTGTTCCGACCATGAGGTTCTCGAATAGATGCTCGCCATCGTGCGCTCAAAGAGTATCTGGCTGCAAAAACCTGCCGTCAGCATCACCACGAGGAATCGACCAAGTGGATAGTCACGATATTTCCACAGCCGCACGATTCGCAGACTCATTATGATAGCCAGCGACCAGGCCGGGAAAGCGGGTGCCGCGTAGTGATGCAGAAACCAGGTAACCGTTTGTAGGATGAGCAAGGTTCCGAACCAGACTGCCAGTAACATTCGAGACTCGCCTCGGCGTAGAAGTTTCGGCAGCGTCGCCAGGGGTAAGAGCCAAAGCAGGCCGTAGAAGTAAGTCCAGGCTACCCCGAACTTGAACTTGCTCACCTCCAAAAGATGCTTCGAACTGTGCTGCATCTGATACCATTCGATCATCTGCTCGTTGAACAGACGCATTTGGGCATGCCGATAGTCGGGCACATCGCTCCGCACTGATTGGATCAGAAACAATGGCGTTTGGCCATATTGCCGTTCATGTTCCAGGTAGGGTAGTTGGATGTATGAACCGGTGCAGGCGTGATTCAGTTCAGCCTGGAACCATAGGGCCGGGAGCAAAATGAACAAGCTGCTGGGGATCAAGGGCCAGAGCAGTACCCCTATCCCCTGGCGACGGATGAGCTGATAGAGCAGGGGAGCGCCAATAATGACCGATACAATCGCTCCTTCAAAGGGTCTGGTCCACAAGAAGATGACCAAACAGCTTGCTAGAACAATGCCATCGCACCAGCAAACGTAACGCCGTTTCAAAACACGGTACATCCCCAGTTGAAGCGCCCCGGCAATCACCGCAAGCGGCCCGCCGACGAAGTAGCAATCGCTCCAGTTGCCGCAGAGACCAAAGCAGGCCAACAGGGAAGCGAACATAGCCCAGCGGGGCGGGAGCCATTGGTGAAACATCCAGGTAAGTGCGAGTGTAGCCAGCACCAAAGCCAGGAGCGCACCAAGATATGTGTGGCTCATCAACTTACCCAGTGCCAGGATCAATCCCATTCCAGGCTGATATTTCGAACAATAGCTGGGTATGACATTGATGTGAAAGCTCTCGAAGTGCTCCCAACCGTCAGGAGTAGGGTTGGCCAACCTTCCATGAAGATAAGTATCGGCCGCAAGATGGTAAGAAAGCTCATCGTGATTGTCGGGATAGGGGAAGTGCCCACGACCCAGGCTGGGGAGCAATGACAGTACCAACGTCAGGCAGACCGGCAACCAGGCGGACCGTGGCCAAGCGGAATAGCGGACGCATTTCTGCCAGGCGCTATCAATAGTCGACATGGGAATGGATGTGTACCATCGTGCAATCAAGAAGCCGATGGCGAGGGTTAAGGGAATGGTAAGCAGGCCGCGATCAAACGGCCTGATGGTGAGCGACAGGCCCATCATTACGATGCCAAGTACCAGCGGTATCAGTCGTGCCCAGAGCATCAACAGTGCGTCCTTCCCTCTCCAGGGTGTCATTCAACCTGGTTTGATTCATCATAGCTTATCGCAACTCACATGCAGTGACGATTGCAGGTCAATAGCAACTGTGCCCATTGCCCAGTGATGCTCTCAGACTGCTGTTGAAGAAAGTGGACTCCCTAAGCTATAAGTCTTCCACCAATGAAAGTAATCATGGAATAAGCTTGGGGATGCTGTGAAGATCGATTCGGAAAAGTGGTTATCGCTGGTAAGCGGAAAACGAAAGGGAACGCTCCCCACCCTTCAGCGCACGCTCCTGGCGCTCGCCAGTCTACCCTACTGTGTGTTCATGCAGACTCGCAACCGACTCTACAACGCTGGCTTCTTCAAACAACATCAGGCCAGTGTTCCTGTCATCGTCGTTGGTAATCTCACCGTTGGTGGAACCGGGAAAACACCGGCTGTCGAGTACGTCGCCCGCTTCTTCCGTACACAGGATCGACAGGTCGCCTTATTGAGCCGGGGCTATGGTTCCGCGGAAAGCCGAAACGACGAAGCACTCGTCCTCGAATCGAACCTGGATGACGTGCCCCATCTGCAAGGCGCTGATCGAGTCAGCCTGGCTAACACCGCCATCGAAGAACTCGAAAGCGACCTGCTCGTACTTGACGACGGCTTTCAGCACCGTCGTCTCAAGCGTGATCTCGATATTGTGCTGGTCGATGCAACCAATCCCTGGGGGTATGGCTGGTGTCTGCCTCGGGGCCTGCTGCGTGAACCTCGTTCCGGACTGCGCCGTGCCGGTTTGATTCTGATCACTCGCAGTGATCAAGTGGATCATGAGAGCCTGAGCCGGCTGCTGAACGAAATCAACAGAATCGCACCGAACTGCATCGTCGCACAATGTAAACACGCACCTCTGTCTTTACAGAACACGGTCGATGAATTGCCCGTCACAAGGTTAACAGGTCGGCGGATCGCCGCCTTCTGCGGCATCGGTAACGCAGCCGGCTTCTGGAAGACGTTACAATCACTCGGCTGTTCGATTATTGATCAGAAATCTTTCCCCGATCATCATCAGTATCAAAGGGAAGATGTTGACATGCTCCAACAGTGGGCCGCTCAGTTGCCTGCTGATACCTGGATTCTCACCACCCAGAAGGACTGGGTGAAGCTGCGGATCGATCAGCTAGGCGACAAGCCTCTCTGGTCGCTCCGCATTGCGCTGGAGATCACGCAGGGCCGCTCAGCCTTTGAGTCGGCCCTGCTGAATGTGATAGGCGGCGAGAGCAGGGATCGCTCTTCGCCGAAGTCTGACTCTTCTTCATTACCTTTTTCGAGCAAGGATGCTTATGATTACTCCACAACTTGCCCCGTTTGATCTGCATGGTCTGGTGACCTATGAACTACAGTCTCGCCCCAGCAAGGTTTTTGCTGACGAGCTGGGCAAGCCCATTGGGCCGGAGACGGCTGTAGGCGATTGGCTCGACAGCCTGCCCAGGCAACTAGGTGGGCTGGAACTGCGGGGCGTGCGTGATCAAATCTGCCGGGCAGCCACGTCTGGCAAGCGGGTAGCGGTGGCCTTCGGCGGACATGTGATCAAGACTGGCTGTGGCCCTTACCTGATTGACTGGATTCAACGAGGCATCATTCAATCGGTTTCAATGAATGGTTCCGCAGCAATTCACGACTTCGAACTGGCCTTGGTCGGCAAGACCAGCGAAGACGTAGCCCGCCAACTGCCTGAAGGCAAGTTCGGCATGGCTCAAGAGACCGCCGATGCGTTTGCTCTCGCCAGCCGTATCGGCGCCGAGGGCTATGGTCTAGGCCATGCCCTGGGCCGCTACATGGATAGTCTCGAACTGAGGAACCCTGAAGCAAGCGTCGTCCTGGCTGCGTATCGGGCGGGCATTCCGTGTACCGTGCATGTGGCCATGGGAACCGACATTGTCCACATGCATCCCCATGTCAGCGGGGCAGCGGTCGGCGAAGCGACGATGATTGACTTTCGTCTGCTGTGCAGCGTTCTGAGCCAGATGGCAGGCGGAGTCTGGATGAATCTTGGCAGCGCGGTAATCATGCCTGAGGTCTTCCTCAAAGCAGTCAGTGTGGTGCGTAACTTTGCCCACAGCCTTGATGGTATGGTTGCTGTCAATCTCGATAAGAACAGCAACTACCGCAGCAGAGTCAATGTCACCGAACGGCCGGCTGACCGTGGCTACGAACTCATCGGCCATCATGAGATCATGATTCCGTTGCTGCATGCAGCGGTGGCAGCGAAGTTGGCGCAGATTCATAGTGAGGAAGGCGGGCTGCAACTGTCACAGGCTGCGTAGTGGACAAGTTGCATGGGGAGGGCGAAGCTCCTGCTGAGCCGCCTGGCCATCGCTAACGGCTCGACAGGAGCCTCGCCCTCCCCATACGCTGGTTCGTATCATGACATCATGTCAATCCTCAGCGTTCAACATCTTGTCAAAGCATATGGCTCACAACGTGCGCTTGATGATGTCAGCCTCGAAGTGCAGCCCGGCGAGTGCTATGGACTCCTCGGCCCTAATGGCGCCGGCAAGACGACGCTGATCTCGATACTCTCCTGTTTCCGCGAAGCTGATAGTGGTACCGCAACATTACTTAACCAGAAGCTGTCACCCAGCAATCGGGGGATTCGCCCCGCCATCGGTATCGCCCCGCAGGAGATCGCGGTTTACGGGGCCCTTACTGCTCGTGAGAATCTTCTGTTCTTCGGTCGGCTCTATCGTCTTCCTGAAGCACGTTTGAAGGAACGGGTAGAAGGCCTGCTCGACGCCGTCGGACTGCTCCCCAAGGCTGATGTGCGTGCGGAAACCTTCTCCGGAGGTATGCAGCGACGGCTTAACCTCGCTGCGGCCCTGGTGCATGAACCGAAATTGCTGCTGCTTGATGAACCGACAGCCGGTGTCGATCCGCAGTCACGCAATCATCTCTTTGAAGAGATTCGCCGCTGCACCCGAGAAGGAACAACTATTCTCTACACCACCCACTACATGGAAGAAGTCGAGGCTCTTTGCAGCCGGGTAGCGATCATGGATCATGGTAAGATCGTAGCTGACGACAAGTTGGAGAACTTGCTTACTCTGATGCCCAGTGAAGTCAGGTTGGAGTTTGAACAACCCGTGCCACAGTTACTACGTCGATTAGAACAGCAACCCGAGGTGGTTGTTCAGGTCGCCGAAGAAGGCCGTCATGTCAGACTACAGTCACGTGGTGGTTCGACACTGTTAACAGAGACCGTTGCCTGGCTGGGAGAATCTCAGCTACGACCGAAACATATCGAAGCAGAGTCACCGAATCTTGAACGGGTGTTCCTGCATTTGACGGACCGTGCGCTAAGAGATTAGAACCACCAGAGCCAGCCGATACCGATGGCTAATGACGCCAGGGTGATAGGAACTCCGACCTTACAGTAGTCCCACAAGGAAATAGTCACACCTTCTCTTCGGGCAATCTCGACAACGATCAAGTTGGCAATCGATCCTAAAATGGTAAAGTTGCCGGCAAAAGTGCTGCTCATCGCCAGCGCCAGCCAGCCGGTCTCCTGCATTTCCATAGGAAGCGTCGGGATGATGGGCTTAAAAAGCATCACGGCCGGCACGTTGCTGACCAGGTTCGAGACCACCGCTGAGGCAAGACTGAGCAGTCCCACCGGATCTCTTTGCAGGGCGGGCCATTGATCCCAGTGCCCCGAATGAACAACCTGCGTTTCAAACGCAGAGACTACCACGAACAGGCCAGCAAACATCACCAGCAGGCTCCAATCGACTTCGCGCCAGACAAAGCGGGGTGAGAGACGGTCGAAGAGCAGAATCGTAGCTGCCACCAACGCCACGGTCGTCAGGTGGAAGCCGGCGAGGAAGGCAATGATGGTTCCTACCAGTACCAGGATCGACTTGGTCAGTAATCGATCATGTCTTCTGGATGGCTTCACAAAAACTACATCATGCAGGGTCTTCGTAACGGGCAGTATCGTGGTAAAGCTGCGCCTATAGACCAAACTGATGAGAATAAAGCAAAGGCCGAGGCTGAAGATGGAGGGCACCGCTAGTCGCGTCAGGAACCGAGCAAATGATATGTGCGACCACTCGGCAATGAGCATATTCTGCGGGTTGCCAATCGGGGTGCAAGCTGAGCCGATATTAGCTGCCAGGGCAAGGGCGATGAGATGGGGCTTCGGGTCCCAACCATTTTTTCGGGCCAATCCCAGTACCAGTGGCGGCAGGGCCAGGCAGACGACATCATTGACCAGAATCGCCGAGAGCACTCCCGACAAACCGATAACCAGTGCCAGGAAACCATGCTGACTATGAACGTACTTCGCCAAGAGGGTCGCTACCCGGGCAAAGAACCGGGCACGCCGAAGCACTGCAACAACCACCATCATGGCCAGCAGCAGCCCCAACGTTTCGTAGTTGATCGCCCTAGCTGCGTCAGGAAAGCTTATGACGCCGCCGGCGATGATCAGCACAGCTCCGCACCAGGCGATACCGGTACGATCCAGTCGCAGTCCGGGAATCTTGCCCAAAGCCAGGCCGAGGTAGGTAAAGAGGAACGCTGCCCAGGTGATGATGATGTGGCTATCCATTTCCACTATCTTTGTCAGCAGCCAGCCTCATCCGCATCTCGTTGGAAGGCAGGAAGCCGAGCGATTCATAGAGTGATCTGCCATATTCGCTCGCATGCAGGGCGACGATGGCGATGTTTCGCTCGCGGCAAGCATCAAGGCAGAGATTCGTCAATCGTCGTGCCAATCCCTGGCGACGATGGCCCTGCTCGGTGAAGATGTTGAGGATGTACCCACGAGGGCCATCGGGACCCATGACATGAGGTGGCCAATCGACAAGCCAGAGGCCCGCGCTGGCGACGATCTCCTGTGCTTCGTTGACGACTACCCAGGCCAGATAGGTTTGATTGGCGATGCGTTCGGCCACCCATTCAGCAAACCGCTCCGCCATCGGATCGAGAAGTTCAGGATCACGGTGCCCCATGTCCTCGAACATCCGACGACGATGGTGGCACAGAGTAGGTACATCGGCAATCGTTGCACAACGAAACTGGTACGGCATCGCTCTTCCTTGACGATGGAGCACTACGAAACGGGCGGCACTTTGGGTCTCGGCCCAAAGAGATCATACAGGCCGCCCAGCAATTGAATACCCAATCCCAGGCCTACGAGCGCACCACTGACGGGAATCATCTTGG
Organism: Gemmatales bacterium; assembly: GCA_035430005.1. GTDB lineage: Bacteria > Planctomycetota > Planctomycetia > Gemmatales > HRBIN36 > JAEUIE01. The sequence goes on along the minus strand of DAOMFV010000022.1, from coordinate 30,709 downwards.
CGAAGAGGGGATCAAGTCGGGCCATCCACCACAAACCGATGTCCACGACCTGGAAGAAGAGCACCCACGGGCCGAAGATGGCACGAATGAAGGAAGGGAAACGGGTGAAGGCGAAGAGCAACCCCGTCGCGCCGAACAACACGGCGAAGGCCATCATGTGGGTATGGGTGATGGAAGCCAGTCGATCCAGCGAGATAGCACCCGAAGTCGGCTCTTTGTTGTACTTGACGATAGCTTCGTAATTCTCGAACGGGAACTTCTGGGCTTCCCCACCGTTACCATGACAGCCGGCGCAGCGAGTAGAAATCAGAGCCTGGATATGCAGCGCACGGGGCACAACAGGCTTGCTCGTCTTATCGTCTAACTTGATGAACTCAGCGGTGACTGGTTGAGTCGCCAGGCCTTCGGGCAACACAAACTCATTCTTGTCGTAGCTCTCTTTCGTGGCTCCTGCTCGCAGCCAGGCCAGCAGCGCCAATCTTTCCCCTTCACGCTCGGCTTTGATGGCTGCGACTTCAGCGTCGGTCTTGCCTTTGATCTCTTTCTTCCACTCGCCCGACTTCTCAATGAACGCCTTGCGCATGCTGCCTGTACCGTTGAATGGCAGATTGTCAGGCGCTTCGATCAGCCGTTCCATCTGAGTCATCTTGGGGCCGGTGTTGCCGTGGAAGACTTTGACCGCATCATCAGGGGTGGGCAGCAGATTGCCGGGCGAGGCGTGGGCGAAGTGGAGTTGCACCAGGGCCGTCAGGTATCCAATACCCGCAGCGACCAGGAACATGCCCAGCGTAAGCCGGATCGGCAGGGGGAGATTGCGTAAAGTCGTCGGGGTGCAGAAACTGGTATTCGCCATCATCAGGAATGCTCGCTAGGTTGACTCTAGGAGGAAATGCCTCGATCAGGTGGGATGATACCATCGTAAAGAGTCTGCACCCTCCGTCAACATGGAAAGCATGCCTCGCTATCTCTTCATCACCGGTAAGCTGGCCGAGCCTTCGCTGCGGGAGGTGCTGCGAACCCTCGCGCCTCAGGCTGGTTTTGACTATGAAGTTCTGGTGCTGAACATCACGGTCGCTGCCTTGATGACGCCGGAATGGGTATCTCGACGCTTGCAAATACCTGAGGGCATTGATCACATCTACGTCCCGGGGGCATGCAGTGGCGACTGGTCTATCCTTGAAAAGGCAACCGGCATTCCCGTCACCGCCGGGCCAGCCGACGTTCGTGATCTCCCTGATCTTTTTGGCCAACACGAAGCAGTCGATTATGGCCGCTACGACATTGCCATCATCGCTGAGATCAATCATGCACCACGGCTTACTCTTGATGAGCTAGTTCAACAAGCCATGCAATTGCAGAAGCAAGGAGCCGACCTGATCGACTTGGGCTGCGAGCCGGGTTCCACATGGGGTGACTTGCCCGAAGCGGTGAAGGCACTGAAAGACCTGGGGCTACGGCTTTCCATTGATACCTTCAATCTAGACGAGGCAACTGCCGGAGCCAAGGCGGGTGCCGAGTTGATCCTGAGCGTTAATAGTGCTAACCGTGAAGCCTGCCGGGACTGGGGCTGCGAGGTAGTCGCTATTCCCGATGCACCACATGAACTGGACACCCTGAATGCCACGGTTGAGTATCTGACCACCCATAAGGTCCCTCATCGACTCGACCCGATTCTTGAACCAATCGGATTTGGTTTTGCCGCTTCGCTCGTTCGTTATCATCAGACTCGACTCAAGTATCCCCAACATGAAATGATGATGGGCATCGGCAACCTATCCGAGCTGACTGAGACGGATTCGGGACCAATCAACTTGCTGCTGTTGTCGATCTGCCAGGAGTGGGACATCCGTAGCGTGCTGACGACCGCAGTCGCCAACTTTGCCCGCAGTTCGATCGCAGAGTGTGATCTGGCCCGGCGGTTGGCTTACTACGCTGTCTATCAAAAACGATTGCCCAAGAAGATTGACAGCCGATTGCTCACACTTCGGGATCGAAAGCTGCGCCCTAAGGGGCAGGAGATACTCTCCCAGTTGGCCGCCAGCTTGACTGACCCCAACTACCGGCTGTTTGCTGAAGAGGGGCAGTTGCATGCAATGAATGGGCAAATGCATCTGAAGAACACCGATCCGTTCGTTCTCTTTCAGGAACTGTGCAAGCGTGATCCCAAGATGGATCCCGCCCATGCTTTCTATCTTGGGTATGAACTCAGCAAGGCAGTGACGGCTTTGACACTCGGTAAGAACTACGTACAAGATCAGGCACTGAACTGGGGCCATCTGACGGTTCCCGAAGTCAGTCACCGGGAAAGGCAACGACAGCGGAAACAGGGAGGTGGCAATGCGGCTGGCTGAGCCTGTGGTCGTACCGCTGCCTGCGTCGATGAACCCCTGGGACTGTTTTACCCGGCTGGCTCATCTACCGTATGTGCTGTTCCTTGATAGTGCCAGCCAGCATCCGGAGTTGGGGCGATACTCGTACCTCACCGCCGACCCGTTCGAGGTTTGTGTGGCCCGCGAGCCTGCGGAAGTTCGTACAGCATTGTTTCATCTCAAGCAACAATGGCTGCGCTGGCGACAACCATCTGACCCAAAGCTGCCACCCTTCCAGGGTGGGCTGGCTGGTTTATGGGGATACGGCATCCATCGAGCGCTCGAACAGATTCCCGAAACGAAGTGGAACGACTTCGATACTCCCGATCTGGTGCTTGGCTGGTACGATTGGGTGATTGCCTTTGATCATGTCACTCACGAAGCTGTGCTTATCTCGCAAGGCCAGCCCGAAGCCCAACCTTGTGAACAATCGGATCAAGCGGAGATACGGGCTGATCGGATCCTGAAACTGCTGGAAGGTAGGCCAGTAGAGAAACGGATGACCTCATCCATCCTGTCTGCTGAGAAGCTGGCACCAAGCTTTTTGCTACCCGGCCATCCGGGAGTGATGAGCAACTTTACACCCGATGGTTTTCGTCTCGCCATCCAGCGGGGTATTGACTATACTCATGCCGGCGACTGCTTTCAGGTCAATCTCGCCCAGCGATTACTGGTACCGTTCCACGAATCGCCGATCAAACTGTACGAACGATTGCGACAACAAAGCCCGGCTCAGTGTGCCGGTTACTTCGATCTGGGAGATTATGTTGTCGCCAGTTCCTCGCCGGAGCGGTTCATTCAGATCGATGCCACAGGAAACATGGAGACCCGGCCGATTAAGGGCACTCGGCCACGGGGTGTTTCAGCCGAAGAAGATCAACGATTGATTCGTGAACTGGAGAAAAGCGCCAAGGACCGTGCTGAGAACGTCATGATCGTCGATCTGCTTCGGAACGATCTGGGCAGGGTAGCTGAGTTCGGCTCGATTACGGTGCCGGAGCTTTGCAAGATTGAAAGCAACGCTTCGGTGCATCATCTGGTGTCGGTCGTCAAAGCACAGTTACGACCAGGGCTGACACCTCTTGATGTTCTGCAAGCGACACTACCCGGCGGCTCGGTAACGGGTGCCCCCAAGGTTCGGGCTATGGAGATCATCGCTGAACTCGAACCGACTGCTCGAGGGGCTTACTGTGGCTGCCTGGGGTACGTCTCGTTCAGCGGTGCGATGGATACGAACATTCTCATTCGAACCTTTACCCTGGGCCGGGGCTGGGCGCAGTTCCCCGTCGGCGCCGGTATCGTGGCTGACTCTGATCCCGATGCGGAATACTCAGAGACACTGGACAAAGCTCGTGGCATGCTGGCTGCGCTGGCTTGAAGGACGTGATCGACCCGCTAACCTAGCACCATGCCACGCGAATCACTTGTTATCGAAGGAATCGTCACCACCATCGGGTCAGATGGCCAAGTGAACATCGCCCCCATGGGCCCAAAAGTCGATAGACAGTTTCGACGCATGACCCTGAGGCCGTTCAAGGCCTCGCAGACCTATAAGAACCTCGTGCATCATCCTGAAGGAGTGTTTCACGTTGTCGATGACGTCCTGTTTCTGGCACAGGCTGCGGTCGGCCAAATTGAGCCAGTGCCGATCATGATCATGTCTGATCATGTGAATGGCTACATCCTGCGTGATGCCTGCCGGTTCTTTGCTTTCCAGGTGGATCGACTGGATGATTCGCAGGATCGTGCCGAGATCGATGTCAGCATCATCCGGGACGGCCGGATGCGCGATCACTTCGGATTCAACCGGGCTATGTTTGCCGTCGTGGAAGCCAGTATCCTGGCGACTCGAGTCCACATGCTGCCCCGTACACAGATTGATGACGAACTGAACAAGTTGAGTCCGCTCATTGAAAAGACTGGCGGACTCAGAGAACAGGAAGCGTTTGCCTTTCTCAAGAACTACATCGCCCAGCAACCAGACAGGCCGAAGTCATGATCCACATTTTGACTGGCCGACGGCTTCACTTCGGATTGTTCAGCCCGCTGCCTGTGCCGAAGCTTGATCTGGTTTTTGGTGGACTGGGGGTAATGGTCGGCGCTCCGAGCGTGGTGGCAACCGGTCACCAGGCAAATCACTGGGCGGTAACAGGTCCGTTCAAGGCACGAGTTGAGTCGATCATCGCCAGGCTGATCGACATATACCCTTCGTTGCGTCCCCTCGTTATCAAAGTGGAATCGATGGCTCCAGCCCATCAAGGATGGGGTACAGGCACGCAGTTAGCAATGGCGATCGCCAAGTTGTGTTTCAAGGCATCGAACCTGCCCTGGTCCACAGATGATGTTGCAAAAGTAATGGGAAGAGGCCGGCGATCCAGCATAGGCATCATTGGGTTTGATCAAGGCGGGTTGCTTCTCGATAGCGGCAAGTCGCCTAACACTGATCTACCTGGATTGGTTCAATCGATGCCGATGCCGGATGACTGGACTTTCGTTCTCGTCGAACCAGGGCAGGAACAGGGATTGCATGCGGAAGAAGAGCGTCGAGCCTTCAACCAGTTGAGCGAGATTGATGTCGGAACTTCATCACAACTGAGGGCACTGGCCAGGGACGTTCTAGTACCGGCGGCTACTCAAGGTGACTTTGCTGTCTTTGCCGAACAGCTTACTCATTACAATCGCCTGGCAGGGTCGTTCTATCGCAGCGTTCAACATGGCGATTACAGCACGCCGCAAACGGAAGAGCGGTTAGCAATCATGGCAAGGCACGGGGCTTTTGGTCGAGGACAATCTTCCTGGGGACCTGGACTCTTTGCCCTCTTCCCGAACCAGGCCGAAGCAGAAGCGTTCTGCTTTCGATGCGACTTGCCTGGATGCACTACGATGGTGGCCAAGGTCATGAATCGAGGGGCAGTTTTGTCTGGATGCGATGGTGTATAGTCAACGGTTAGCTATGCTGACTACTGCTTCTCCTCAATCTCCGAGTTGGTGAGCGATGGCCAGGGTCTTGCTGCTCTACAATGCACCGGTGTTGCCGAACGATCATCCTGATGCTGAATCAGAGCGGGACTTGCTGCATACGGTCGATTCAGTTCATCAGGCACTGCTTCCTTATCGGCATCAAGTGACCACACTGGGGCTGACTGATTCGCCAGAACATCTGCTTAACGCAGTCCGGACGACGCAGCCTGATGTCGTCTTCAACCTCTTTGAAGGTTTCGGCACACGACCAGCCAGCGAGTACCATGTGGCTGGTTTACTGAACTGGCTGAACGTGCCTTACACCGGCTGCCCGGTCGAAGCTATGGTGATAGGTCGGGATAAGGTACGCACCAAACAGCTTCTGCGTGGGGCAGGGCTGCCTACCGCTGGGTTCATCGTGGTTGACAACATCTCCAGCCTACCATTGCCCGAAAGCTGGCCTGTGATCGTCAAGCCCGCGGGTACCGATGCAAGCATTGGAATTGATCAGGGCAGTGTCGTCAGCGACGAAGCGTCACTTCGCAAACAAGTCGCTTCTGTTCTGCATAGATATGGCTCACCAGTGCTGGTAGAGACTTATCTTCCCGGGCCAGAGTTCAATGTTGGCATCATCGAATCGCCTGCGACAACAGCACTGCCGATTGCTGAAATGGTCTATACGCCGCAACCAGGGGTGCAGTGGCCTATCGTCAGCTATGCCAGCAAGTGGGACACGGGATCAGCGGAAGATCTGGCGATGCAGCCCCGCTGCCCGGCACAGATCCATGATAACTTGCGGGATCGCCTACAGTCCATCGCTCTTGCTGCCTTTCATCTCATTGGCTGCAAGGATGTGGCCCGCATCGATTGTCGACTCGATACAGCCTGGATGCCGAACATTCTGGAAGTGAATCCCAATCCCGATCTTGGCTCCTCTGCCGGGCTGGCACGGATGTTGCGCACGGCAGACATCCCATACAGCCAGTTCATTGATCAACTGGTGCGGAACCACCTTGCCTCATGAATAAGTCCACCGCACCGCTGCATCGCAACGTCAAGCTGCTCGGCTGGGCCAGCTTCTTCAACGATGTCGCCAGCGAGATGATCGCCTCGCTGCTGCCGGCTTTCTTATTAAGTATCGGTGCCGGGAAGCTGGTTATTGGCTGGATCGAGGGTGTGGCAGACGCACTGGCGAGCCTGCTCAAGCTCTTCGCCGGCGCCTGGTCGGATCGTATGCCGCACAGGCGAGGCTTGATCGTAGCAGGCTATGCGATGCCAGCGCTGTTGCGGCCCCTTCTGGGCCTGACCACGAGTTGGTGGCAGGTCTTCCTCATCAGAAGCGGCGATCGGTTCGGGAAAGGTATTCGAACATCGGCCCGTGATGCCTTGATTGCTGATTCGAGCGCCCCCGATCAGCGTGGCTATGCTTTTGGCTTTCACCGGGCTATGGATCATCTCGGCGCCGCACTCGGGCCTGTGCTAGCTTTTCTTTTCCTTTGGTGGATGCCAGACGGCGTCCGCACCCTCATGCTGTTGGCCATCATTCCCGGCATCATCGTCACATTGCTGGTGTTTGTCGGCTTGCAGGAACAGCCTCGTGTGGAGAAGCCCAAGGAGCCGTTCAGATTTCAGATCAAAGAACTGGGGAGCAGGTTCTGGTACTACCTTCTAGCTATTGGTGTGTTCTCGCTGGGTTCCTCAAGCGACATGTTTCTGCTGGTACGGCTCAAGGAATTGGGCGTCGTCGATGAGAAATACCTGCTTTTGCTTTGGTGCGTGTTTCATGTGCTTAAGAGCTATGGCAATATCTTGGTGGGTCGATTGACTGATCGACTTCCTCCACAGAGTCTGCTCACACTCGGCTGGATCGTCTACGCTTTGATCTACACCGGCATGGCCTGGATCGGAACTGCCTGGGCCGGCAGCACCCTGTTTCTGCTCTATGCCCTCTATTACGCACTCAGCGAACCGCCCGAGAAGGCTCTTGTTGTCAAGCTGGTACCTCTTCACCTGAGAGGGCAGGCTTTTGGGTGGTTCCATTTTGTGACCGGTATCATGCTCTTGCCGGCAAGTGTGCTGTTTGGCTACCTCTACGAAGCCTATGGTGCCTGGTACGCTTTCAACCTGGGTACCATCCTTGCTGTGTTGGCAACCATCGTGCTGATGATGATCCGCCTCGACAATCAGCCCGAGACTATCACCTGATTAGCACCTGCCCAAACTACGCATCCTCGCCGCTCTACTGGCGCCGATGTAGTCCGAGTGCGTTGCCCGGCGTCCTGAACTTGACATCATGAAAACTCACGCTATTGTGCCGACCTGCCAGGGGAGGGTCTGCCAGTGCAGATCCATTGTGGACGTGAGGGGATGTCATGAAACCGAAGCAGAATTTTCTGGCGGCATGCGCAGCGATGATGGCAGTGACCCTTACAACAGTCGGTTGCAATAAGGAAATCCTGCATCTTCCTTCGACTGAGGAAAAGACTCCCAAACTCATCGGAGCCACTGCCAGCCCATACGGACTCGAACCGCTTGAAGTACTGGGCTACGGCGTTGTCGTGGGCCTCCAGGGAACCGGTGGCAATGTGCCACAAGGGGCAGCTCGGTCAGCCGCCTTGGGAATGCTCACTCAACAGAAGATGGAAAAGCCCACCGAATTCCTGGCTTCCAAGGATGCCGCAGTCGTCCTGGTTACCTGTAAGATTGCTGCCGGAGCTCGTCCCGGCGACCTCTTCGATGCCGAGATTCGATGTCTTGATGAAGATCGACAAACGACCAGCCTGCGTGGCGGCTTTCTGCTACTCAGTTCGCTCAAAGACGTGGCCGATATCAGCCAGCTTTCTGAAAAGGGACGAGACGGCGGGCCCAACTATCGGACCGGCATGGAATGGGCTATCGCCAATGGCCCCGTCATGATTACGGACAGCAAAGAGAGTGAACATCGAAAAGGCCGCATTGTGGCTGGGGGCCGCCTGAAGAAGGAGCGGCCCCTAGCTCTGGTGGTTCACAGCGAATACACCAAGAAAGCTCAACAAGCGATGTTGCTCAGCAACGCTATCGACGAACGGTTCCGAGTTCAGAGTTCGGGCAGTTTCGCTAAGATCGCCGATGCCAAGAACAGCGAGAACATCACGCTCCGAGTTCCTGATCAGTACAAGCTCAATGTCCCCCGGTTTGTAGAAGTAGTCAGCCGCATCCCTCACGAAGCCGCCAGCGCTGAGCGGGTGATCTGGCAACGCAAATGTGCGGAAGACCTTGTCAACCAGGAAAAGTGCTTCGAGGCTGCACTGCGGCTGGAAGCTCTTGGTGGCGAAGTGCGTGACCAACTGACCAAGGGTTGCAAGAACGAACATATCAAGGTGCGGTTTGCTTCTGCTGAAGCACTGGCCTATCTGGGAGTAGGCGGCGTAGCTGCTGATACTCTTGCAGAGGTAGCCCAGGCCTCGCCGGAACTACGGCCTTATGCCTTAACAGCTTTGGCAGTCGTCGATGACTCAGCCTGTGCCGCCCGTCTGCGAGATTTGATGTGCTGTGATAGCATGGAGACCCGCTACGGAGCGTTCGTTGCACTGCGCACCTCCCATCCCAGTGACACTTCGATGAAAGTGTACAGGGCCAAGGAAGCAGCCTGCTGTATCTATGAAGTCGCCCCACAGTCCAAACCGCTTGTCCATCTTTCCACTACGGGCAAGCCGGAGGTCGTTCTCTTTGGCAAAGGTCATGCGATGCTCGCTCCGTTCAGCTTGACCGCAGGGCCAGAACTGATCATCACCGCCAGAGAAGGGGAGACCGACTGTACCATCAGCATGACAGAAGCGAGCGGCAAAACCACCAAACGTCGATGTTCCTTTGAATTGGGCGAGGTCCTGGCTCGCTGTACTGAGATGGGGGCCTCCTACGCCGATCTCGTCGATCTGCTTCGCCAGGCATCGAACGGTCACAATCTCAGCGCCAAGCTGGTGATTGACGGCATGCCCCGACTCGTCCCGTGGGCTGAACTGGCTCGAGCCAATCTTCTTACTGACTAACGGACGCCATGCTCAAACAGTTGGAACTGATCGGTTTCAAGAGTTTTGCTGAGCGCACCGTCTTCGAGTTCGGGCCAGGGATCACCGCGGTGGTCGGGCCCAATGGAAGCGGCAAGAGCAACGTTGTCGACGCTGTTCGCTGGATCATGGGAGAACAATCGGCAAAGAGCCTGCGTGGCGGCGGCATGACGGACGTGATCTTCAACGGCTCCAGCACTCGTAAGTCGCTCGGTATGGCCGAGGTCACGCTGACCATGGACAATACCAGGCGATTCCTTTCCGTTGATAGCGACGAAGTGCAGATCACCCGCCGGGTCTATCGTGACGGTACTGGCGAATACCTGATCAACAAACAGATCTCCCGGCTCAAGGACATCAAGGATATGTTCCTGGGCAGCGGAGCCGGCGTCGATGCCTATTGCATCATCGCTCAAGGCCGAGTCGAAGCCCTGCTTCAGGCTTCTTCACAGGAACGTCGATTTATTCTTGAAGAAGCAGCCGGCATCAGTCGTTTCCGGACGAAGAAACTCGAAACCCTGCGTAAGCTCGAACAGGTTGAACAAAACCTGCAGCGTGTTCGCGACATACAGGAAGAACTCGCCAGACAGTTGCAATCCGTACGCTTGCAGGCGGCCAAGGCCGAGAAGTTCCGAGACTACAACAATGGCCTCAAGAAGCTGCGTGTCGATCTGGCTTTGCAGGAATGGCATCACGATACCCTCAAATGGCAGACAGCTAGCACGGAATTGACGACGCTCAAGCAAACACTCGATCAGCACTCCTGGAAAGCCTCGGCACAGGAGCAACAGCTATCGGGACTGGAATCACAACTGGCCCAGGCAGAGGAGTTGACACGTCGCACGGAATCCACGTTGAGTGAGCTGCGCGAAAAGCTTGCCACCCTTGATGGGACCATTCGGCATGAGACGACGACAATCGGTTCATTGGAGCAAACGCTTACCCAGTTGACTGAACGTAAACTCCATTTGAATCAGCAGGAAACCCGACTGAACGAAATGTTGGTATCGCTGCAGCTACAACTGGATGAGGCGGTCAAGAATCGACTTGAGTGTAAGAAACTGACCGAAAGCGCCGAGGCTCAACAAGCTGAAACTGTTAAGCAACTTGCAGACATCCGCAAACGCATGCAGCAGAGTAAGGAAACGCTCTACGACCGTCTTCAGACTGCTGCACGATCTCACAACGACCAGGTAAGCCTCAAATCGCAGTCTGACAGCCTTCGGCAGCATCGCCGACGTCTGGGTGAAAAGCATTCACAGACGAAAGAGACGCTTACCGAGCTTGATATCGAGTTGAAATCACTCGAAGCCACCGAACAGGACAGCGCCAGCCGCATGTGGACGTGGCGTAGCACTCTGGCTGCTATTCGAGAAGAGAAAGAGCAGTGCACGCTGCATCTCGAATCAAAGACTGCTCAATGGACGAGCATTCGAGAACGCCGCAGCGGACTCGATAGCCGGATTCAAGTACTCGATCATCTTGAACGCAGCCGGGAAGGCTTGGGTGCGGGGGTCCGCATGGTGCTGGAGTTGGCCGGGCAAGAAGAGCCAGGCCCGTGGTCAACGATCATCGGCATGGTGGCTGACCTGATTATGGTCGATCGTGAGCATGCGACACTCGTTGATGCCGTACTGGGAGACAGGGTGCAAGCCTTCGTCGTCCGAGACGATGCAGCCATGCAAACAGCCCTGTTGAGTCTGGGCGAAGCTTTAACCGGCCGCATGACTTATCTACCGTTGAATGCCTTGAAGACCGGCGATCATTCCACAGTACCGGGGCTGGAATCGCTCATTCGCTATGTAGGCACGACTCATCCCGATATTAGCGGGCTGGTTGAACATCTCCTGGCTCGTACCTGGATTGTCGAATCGCTCGAACAGGCCAGACAATGGGCGCAGCATTATCCTGGCCAGACCTGGGTCACGCCTCAAGGGGAATTGCTAGATGCACAGGGCCTCGTGAGCATGGGGCCGGACCGGGAAGAGCATGGGTTCCTCTCCCGAAAGTCTGAGCTACGAGAGCATCGGGAACAGATTGTTCAGCTGGATGAAGCGATCATTGAGTGCGAACAGGAGATCAGTTCGCTACGTTCAACGCTGGCTAGACTCAATGCCAAAGAAGAACAGACCGAACAGGCGTTACAGGTACAGGCCGAGGAAGCCGCTTCACTACGCACAAGACTTCAACAGAAGCGACTACAGGGGCAAGACCTGGCAGAAGAAGCCCGGATCAGCCAGCATGAGATGCATACACTCGACGAAGAATTAACTCGCCTGAACTATGAAGAGGCCGTCGCCCAGGAACGAGCGACCCTGGCTGAACAGGCTGCCCAGCAGCTCCAGGCTGAATTGCAGCAATCTGAATCCCTACTTTCAGAGTTGGAGCAACAACGGGAGAAAGAGCAGGAAGCCATCATGGCTGCTTCCGCTGCATTAGCCAAAGTGGAGCAGGAGCTGGCAGTGCTGGAGTCAAAGCTCGAATCAGTTCGGCAGGAACATGCTGACAAGCTATCAGACTTGATTGGTTTAAGCCAACAACGAACGGAACATGCTGACAAGCTTCTGACAAGCAGGACAACTCTTGTCGATGCACAAACAGCCGTCGAAACTGCTCACAGCGATCGTACCAGGCTAGATGAAGAGTTGGCCTCATCGCTGACCCAGACACTACAGCTGCGGCAGGAAGCGTCTTTGCTACGTGAAAAGAGCGTGACCATCCGCCAGGTGTGGCAGCAACTGGTGGATCAGATCCATCAACGGGAAATGGAAGCGGGTGAGATTCGCCTCAAACTCGATAACCTCGCTGCCCGACTGCTCGAAGAGCATGAAGTAGTCCTGGGCGATGCCTATGCCGGGTATCAGCCTCCCGAACAATGGCTCGATGTCGCTGCAACGCAACAGGAAATCAATGAACTTCGCCGCAAGATCAGCCGGCTGGGTAATGTCAGCCTCGATGCGCTCGATGAGTTGCATACCCTGGAAACTCGAAATAAAGACCTGCATCAGCAGCAAACCGATCTTTCCGAAGCCAAGGCAGCTCTTGATGAGATCATCCTTCGCATCAACGAAGACAGTAAGAAACTCTTCAAAGAGACCTACGAAGCAGTGCGGGTACAGTTCCAGGAACTCTTCCGCAAGCTCTTTGGCGGCGGCATGGCAGACATCGTGCTGGAGAACCCGGACGACTTGTTGGAGTCTGGCGTGGATATTACCGCCAGGCCGCCTGGCAAAGAGATGCGCAACATGTCTCTGCTCAGCGGCGGTGAGAAGACACTGACTGCTGTTGCCTTGCTGCTGGCCATCTTTAAGAACAAACCCAGTCCGTTCTGCATCCTGGACGAGGTGGATGCTGCACTGGACGAAGCTAACGTCGGCCGCTTCGCCGCGGTGCTGCGTGAGTTCCTGCATCTGAGCCAGTTCATCCTGATCACGCATTCCAAGAAAACGATGGTCGCTGCCGATGTGCTGTATGGGGTAACCATGCAGGAAGCGGGCGTCTCCAAGCGTGTGGCCATGCGCATGGAAGAGTACGAGGAGCCTGCACCACGTCTGGCTGCATAATAGAAGCATCTTCGACCCCGGTTTCCAACTGGGGTCGCACTGCAACACCTGCTCTGCCGGAAGTCATAAGCAAAAATCAAGCTCATCGCTATGGTTCATCCAGGCAGAGCCGGGATTGCAGCCCGTCCTCGGTCGGAGACCGAGGACGGGATTGTAGCTTCGCTACAATCCATTCACACCTTTGGCTCGTCATATCAGTATCACGTCTACTGGTAAGGAGCCAATCATGCTACGCCGTCTCTTTCTTCTGATGCTGGCTACACTTCTTTCTGGCCTTTCTGTTGCCTCCGCTTGGGCCGATCCGCCGGTGCGAGGCAAGCCCGTCGATCTGGTCATCTGCCTGGACTGTTCCAACAGCATGGATGGTCTGATCGATTCAGCCAAGCGAAAGCTGTGGGATATCGTCAACGACTTTGGACGAGCCAAGCCTACCCCCTTTCTACGGGTGGCCCTGTATAGCTACGGTAACGACACCTACACCCCTTCCAATGGCTGGGTAAGGCAAGAGGTGGGGCTAACAACTGATCTTGATAAAGTTTCGGAGAAGCTCTTTGGTCTGCGCACCCAGGGTGGCACCGAATACGTTGCGAGGGTAAGCCAGGCGGCTCTACGAGAGCTTGACTGGTCTAAAGACACTGGTGCCTTCAAGGTCATCTTCGTCTGTGGCAACGAGCCTGCCGATCAAGACCCGGAAGTGAAGCTGGCGTCGCTGGCTGAGACAGCGGCGAGGCAAAATGTCACCATCAATACCATCTATTGTGGGCCACGTAACCATGCCGAAGCAGCCGGCTGGAAATTCCTTGCTGAGCGGGCCGAAGGCAAGTTCATGGCCATTGAACAGGACAGTGCCCATGTTGTCATCGCTGCACCGCAAGATAAGCGACTGGCTGACCTGAGTTCCAAACTTAACAGCACCTATGTGTTCTATGGGGCTGAACGTAGTTCCAAGATGGCTAATCAGTCAGTTCAAGATGTCAATGCCCTCGGCGGCGGGGGAAGAGGCGGGCTCAGTTCAGCAGCTAGCCGAGGCATCGCCAAAGCCAGTGGCAACTACCAGATGACTGATTCTGACCTGGTAGATCGATTCCAGGCTGATCCTAAGCTCGACTTCAGCAAGTTGCCTGACAACGAACTCTCCGATGACTTTAAGAAGCTCTCACCGGAGGAACGAAAGCGACACGTCGAGAAAAAGTTAGCTGAACGTGAAGAGATCAAGAAAGAGATCAACCAACTGAGCAAAGATCGTGCAGAGTACCTCTCTGCCGAGCAGAAGAAGCAGAACAAGAAGGGGGAAGCGACACTCGATGAAGCGGTGCGCGGCGTCATCCGGGAGCAGTCGGCGAAGAAAGGGATTGACATTCCGAAGTAGTCGCCGACGAAATAGTTTCAGAAATTCTCAAGTTCGGCTTGCCATGTATACGAGAAGGTCTACTATTGGTTCAACGGTTAGTGGGACTAGCCGCACTGAAGCACAACCCTCTTGCACGACGCTACTGTGACTCGGATGTCTCCAACACTACTGACTAACGGCCCCGCTTGCATGCAAGACGGGGTCGTCGTCGTTGGGGGACGGAAAAGCATGCAAAAGGTCGAATCGGGGTTGTGTTCCATCGTGAGTTCGGTAATGTCCCCGTGCCGTGGAACGTCCTCGTACGTTCTCAGCGTATGGGATATCGTGGTTCTCAGGAGTCCAAGATGAACGAGATCGAAGCGCGTCGAGGCTTGCCCTCGCGACCTGCCGCGTTGGTCGCATTTGATGAAGAGGAGCCTCCAAGTCGTCCCAGACGACATCCTTTCTGGAAAGACATCCCTGACGACAAGTGGAACGACTGGCGCTGGCAATCTCAACACGCCATCAAGACCACCAAACAGCTCACCGAGCTTCTCCCCTTCGCTCGTGATGAGATCACCTCTCTGCTCAAGCTCGAATCCGAGTTTAAGACCGCTATCCCTCCCTATTACTTCTCGCTGATCGATCCAGACGATCCGTCCGATCCGATCCGCCTGCAATCGTGCCCATCCCACATGGAACTGGAGAATCCTTCAGGCTTCGAGCTGGAAGACCCCCTCGAAGAAGACAAGGATATGCCCGTTCCTGGGCTGACCCACCGGTATCCTGATCGCTGCCTGATCGCCATCACCGGCGTCTGCACGATGTACTGCCGGTTCTGCACCCGTAAGCGCAAGACGCTGACCCGGGGCGGCTGGGAATCGGTCACCGCTGACGACGAGCGGATGATCGACTATATCCGCAAACATACCGAAATCCGGGATGTCATCGTTTCCGGTGGCGATCCGCTGACCCTCAACACCGGTAAGCTCAAGTACTTCCTCGATTCGCTCGGGGATATCAAGCACGTCGATGTGATTCGCATTGGAACACGAGTGCCAGTAACGCTGCCCCAGCGACTGTTCGATCAGAAACTGGTCGATTTGCTCGGCAGCAATGGTAAAGTCTGGATTCAGACACATTTCAACCATCCACGCGAAGTCACTCCCGAATCGGCACGAGCTTGTCTATCCCTTCTCAAAGCCGGCTGCCCGGTGAATAACCACAGCGTACTGATGAAGGGGGTCAACGATTCCGTCGAAGTGATGCGAGCCTTGATGCGGGCAGTGCTCCGCATCAAAGTGCGGCCTTACTACATCTTCCATTGCGACCCGGTCATCGGGGCAGGGCATTTCCGCACTTCGGTCTGGAAGGGGCTGGAGATCATGGAAGGGCTGCGTGGTCACATGTCAGGTCTCGGCGTGCCAACCTATGTTGTCGACAGCCCGCACGGCGGCGGCAAGATTCCTCTGATGCCGAACTATCTCGTCTCAGCCAGCAACGACTCGGTTATCCTTCGCAACTACGAAGGCATGCTGGTTCGTTACCAGGCGGAAGACAAGCCGGCTGAGGAGAACGTCAAGACCCGTACCCGGGGCGTGAGCAAGCTGCTGCAAGGCGATCAGACATTCCTGATCCCCGAAGGCAGCGAACGTATGGCCCGCCGTCGCAAGATTGCTCTGGAACAGGTCGCCGAACAGATGAGCTGTAGCGATTCCGACCTGGAGCTTCACGATGAGCAGCTCATGGGGACTATGCCAGCCATTCCTATTCCAGCCCTCGAAGAGGGTTCGGATTTGGAGAGTAGCGATCTGGAACCTGTTGTTGATGGGCCGTTGAAGGTAAAGGTCTACTAGCCTTATCATGACACTACCCAAGCCCCAGAGTTTTTCTGGGGCTTGTTTCGTTTGATAATTCATTGATTTCGTTGATGCATTCGTGCCGGCACTGCGGTATCTTGTGACCATTCACCAGGAGCAGATGATGCGTACCAGAATCAGTTGTCTCGTTGTTTCGCTTGCAGTGCTGCTTGGGCAGAGCACATGGGAAGTCGCGGGTTCAACTCTTCAAGATTCGAAGGCGAGTGATCCCCTTGCTTTCGTACCCGGCGATGCGATAGGCTTTTTGCATGTGGAAGGCAAGTCGCTGTGGAACAGCGACATCCTCGACGAACTTCAAAAGAATATCCCGGCTGCCAAGTGGAAAAAGTTTGAGGATGAAGTCTTCAAGGAAAGTGAGCGTATCTCTGGCATCGCTCGTAAGAACTTACGCTCAGCCACTCTGGTGATAGATTCCTGGGAAGTGCCACAGATTCCAGGTGCAGCAGTGCTGTTCACTTCAACAGCTCCCCTGGATCGAGAGAAATACGTCAAAGGGGTGAAGGCCTACTTCGCCAGTAGACTCAACCAGTTCGATGAAGGCCATTCTGATACCCGCAATGTTCAACATGAAGGAATAGAGTTTTCGCCTGTGGGAGCTCTTCCTGGCCAAAAGCTCTATGCAGTATTGCTCCAGCCCTCAATCGCTGCCATCGGCGACCTGGAAACGCTCAAGAAGATGGCACGACAGCAGAAGCAGGGAGCCAAAGATGGGCCAATGAGCTCATCGCTCAAAGCGGCTCGTGGCCATGACCTGGCTCTGGGGATTCAACTCACTGAAGAGATGCGCAATCAATTGGCAGCCTTGCTGCAGATGGGCGCCGGCAATCGGAGAGATCCGGAGATGCTATTGGGGATAAAGATGTTTGAAACGCTACTAGAAATGGAACAGATGCATCTCATCCTGGATATTCAAAAAGACGTTATGCTCCATATTTTCGTCAATACTGCTACTGAAAAGGCTGCCACACGTTTTCAGCGTTTCTTTGACATGTGGGCACTTCTAGGAGATTTCGGATTGCATCATCTCAGCAATATGACTGATCAGCCTGGGTTGGCCGGCTTGCGAGACCTCAAGAAGTTCTTCACCACGATGGCTGATGCAGCGGCCACGAGCAGAATAACTACCGAAGGAACCAAAGTGAACTTCACGCTGAAGGCAGCAGACGCCGGCCCACAACTCAGGTCAGCCGTGTCTAATACCCTCACTCGAGTAATTATGCTCCAGGACCGGCAAACTCGTCAGATGAATCTCCGACAGTTGGCAATCGCCATGCACAATTTCCACAGCGACTACAATAGACTGCCTTCCCCGGCGACCTACAAGGGTACTCGTGCAGTTCCCGCACCAGGTTCGAATGACAAACCGCTCCTCTCCTGGCGGGTATCCTTGTTGCCCTACATCGAATACGATCATCTCTACAAGCAATTCCACTTCGATGAGCCCTGGGACAGCGAGCACAACAAGAAGCTGATCCCCATGATGCCGAAGATCTATGCTTGCCCTGGCGCGACGGATCCTGGGCCGGGCAAGACCTACCTACAAGTCTTTGTCGCTCCGGAAAAGCCGGCCCGTTTGGATAAGCAGAAGTTTCTCCCCATGTTCCAATTGGGCAAACCCAGTGTCACCCTGGGACAGCTTACCGTTCAAGATGGCACCTCGAACACCATCATGATTGCTGAATCGAGTAACCCCGTTATCTGGACCAAGCCCGATGACATCCTCATCGAGGACGATGACATGAAGCTCCCCAAGCTCGGTTGCGTGCCGGACGAGGATGACTTTCTGGTTTCCTTTGGAGATGCATCGATCCGTGCGATACGCCGTTCACTCCCCAACGCCAATGAGCACGAGAAATTGTTACGTCAGTTGATTGGTCGTCGGGATGGGATGAATGAGGATGTTCGCTCTATTGTGAAGTGACTATCGTTTCGCAGCCCCATCCATGAATACTTTCTCCGCCCGGTAGGAACTGCGTACCATCGGGCCGGAGAAGACTTCCAGGAAGCCCTCTTCCATGCCCCAGTCGCGGAACTTGTCGAAGTCGGCGGGGGGAACGTAGCGGTCTACCGGGAGATGATGCTGGGTAGGCCGCAAGTATTGGCCGAGTGTGAAGATATCGACTTTCACCGCCCTGAGATCACGCATGGTCTGGCGCAGTTCGTCTTCGGTTTCACCCAGACCCAGCATGATGGAACTCTTGGTCAGCACATCGGGCCAATGCTTCTTGGAGTGTTGCAGAACTTTGAGTGTTTGATCGTAGGTCGCTCGATGGTCACGCACCGTGGGGGTGAGTCGTCGTACGGTTTCAATGTTATGGGCGAAGACATCGACGCCAGAAGCAAGGACGGTTTCGACGGCGTTCAGATCGCCCTGGAAGTCGGGGGTCAAGGTTTCCACTTTCACTCTTGGATCACGTTGCTTGATCTCGCGCACGCACTGGGCGAAGTGGGCTGCGCCGCCATCGTCGAGGTCGTCACGATCGACCGAGGTCATGACGACGTAGTTCAAGCCCATCTGCGAGATGGCCATGCCGACGTGTTGGGGTTCGTCAATATCGACCCAGCCTTTGGGGTTGCCGGTATCGACCGCACAGAACTTGCAGGCGCGGGTGCAGACGCCGCCGAGCACCATGATGGTCATGGTGCCATGGCTCCAGCATTCGCCGATGTTGGGGCAGTGGGCTTCCTGGCAGACGGTGAAGAGGCCGAGTTCCTTGCTCATGTCCCGCAGGCGCTGATAGTTCGGCCCAGAGGGTAGGGTAGCCCGCAGCCAGTTGGGTTTGCCCCGGTCCACCGGTTCGGTGCGTGTCGTCGCTACGCCGTTATCGACGACCTTCAAGGAAATCGTTCGGCTGGTGCGTTTATCGAGAAGTTCAACAGTCTTGGTGGCCATGTTGGTATTGTATGGTCTGGTGAAGGGCAGGCTGCCAGAATGACCTGGCGCAGCGCCGTGTGCGCGCGTGTTGTTCAGTAGTGTACACCTACCAAATTGACTTGCCGCAGTGGCGTGTGCGCGCGATTCAACTTCAAGAATTGAAGATGGGAGATGCGCGGACGTTGAGGAACTCTACGAGTTGATTCTTGGGTGGTTCAAGTGTCGCAGTACCTCGTGCGCGCGTGGGGTAGGGTTGGTTCAACTTCAAGAATTGAAGATGCGGAGATGCGCGGGGGTTGGGGAACTCCGCAAGTTGATTCTGGAGTGGTTCAAGTACCGCACTTGCCCGTGCACGCGTGGGGCAGGGTGGCGGGCGGGTGTTCAGTAGTGTACGGGGGTTTGAGATCGGCATGATTGTGGTCTGGGAGGAATTAGCATTAGTGTTGTCTACGCTTATTGTACATTAGTATACTACTTGGCAAGTGAACAGATTCGGGGTTTGTGACAGGGTTATGTATGTACCTGCTTGTTGGCGTCGAGGCATCGCTAGGTTCGCTGGGTCATCCGGAGCACCCGATAACCCAGCCATGGCACTCGATACTTTTGTTTCCGTGTATCTTGGTGCTTTGTGTGCGTGTGTCAGAACTGAGGCGAGCGCTCCTGCTCGGGAGTGATAGATGATAAATCGCAGGGGAATCCATCTATTGGCTCATCAATAATGTTAAGAGGCTTGATACTTACCTTCTTCCACTTTCGGCTGGTGATGATACTGTGCAACTCCTGATCGACTAACAACCCACCCATATTGGTTCCAGCGATCTTTCTTCCTGCAATGTCACGCCGTAATGCGTAGAGTTTTCCGTGAGCAAAGTAGCTTATCATGTTACATACTTTGCACTTCGTACATTGAGACTTGAGGTCGCCACGAATCGTTATGGGATGCGTGTCAAAATATGACACCCAATCCTGCAGAGGAGAACCGTTGACAGTAACGATACCCTTCTTGAAGCACGCAGAGAAATGTGGCTCAAGCAAGCCAGACATTTGTTGATTAACTAAATGGCATTCAACGCCATTGATAAAGGACAATAGCGCTGTGTCCTCAAAGTAATTTATCTCCATGCTTTTGATAGGGAGTCGCCCTAAGTGACGGCAGACACTGTTCTGGCATTCAGTGCGATGCTTCCTGTACCATGCGCGATCAGGGATAGCACCGTCTCCCATCGGAAATACTAGATACATGGCTTAACCCAATAGAGAGCAGGAACCATCTCTTCATAGTTCGTTCAAAGGGCATAAAGTTGCCAGCATTCTATCATGTGGGGCTTGATGGCTTCAAGCACGGATGCCATGGTTTGGTCGTACTCGACCTAACCATGCTCGGCTCTAAGTAAGTTGGGAATGTTGTTGATCTGCATGGTTAAAGGAGTACCGCAAACCAAGGCACCCGGCCACGGCTTTCCCCTTGTACTCCAATCTCCATCATCGTTAAGATAGCGATATGAGCGCTGTCGAATTGATTACGATTGATCCTGAAATCATGGGCGGGGTTCCGGTCTTTGCGGGAACCCGTGTGCCGATCCAGGCTCTCGTTGATTATCTATCCGATGGTGATACCGTGGAGGCATTCGTTGAGGATTTTCCCACGGTTACTCGAGAGCAGGCGACAGCGGTCATGAAAGAAGCTCTGGAGGCATGGATACCTCATGCAAGTGCTGCTTGGCGAATGCGTTCCGAGGCCATTGCATCCTTACTTGAAGAGCATCGATTATTGCACGGTGCAGCAAATGGGTTGGCGTGGCAAGAAGAATGGCGAACTCTTAACGCTGATGAAGCAGGAAGGTATCGGCATTCTCTTGACGATTGACCAGAACCTGAGGTTCCAACAGAATCTTCAGCAAGCAGGAATAGCGGTCATCGTGATCAAAGCCAAGTCAAACAAAACCAAGCATCTTCTCTCTGCCATTCCCGAAGTGCTGGCTACCGTAGCTGTGATTCAAGCAGGCAGCTATGTGGAGATTGAGGCTTGGTTGCCGTAGTTTGCCGGTCCGGCGAATTAGTATGATGTTGTCATCGCTTAGGTAAGCATCACGGACAAGTGAGATCATGCCAGAAAACCCATCTGTCCCTGTTCCTCTGCCCCCGCCCACGCAACGGCTCGCTTCGGTTGACATCTACCGTGGCTTCGTCATGTTCCTGATGGTGGCGGAGGTGTTGCACCTTTCGGGGTTTGCCAAGCTGTATCCGGAGAGTGAATTCTGGAAGTGGGTTGCCTTCCATACTACTCACGTGGCGTGGGTGGGGTGTTCGCTGCATGACATGATTCAGCCGAGCTTTAGTTTTCTAGTGGGGGTGGCATTACCCTTCTCGCTGGCCAATCGGTTGGCGAAGGGTGAGAAGTTCCCCTGGCTGGCTCTGCATGCACTGTGGCGGTCTGTCATTCTGGTGCTGCTTGGCGTGTTTCTGCGTTCGACGGGGGCGTCGATGACGAACTGGACGTTTGAGGATACGCTCACGCAGATCGGGTTGGGATACTTCTTCCTGTTCCTGTTAGGTTGGACGAAGAACTGGATCGTGTGGGTTTCCTTCTTCGTCATCGTCATCGGCTACTGGTACGCATGGACACTCTATCCGGTGACGGGGGACGAGTTCATCTATCACTGGAACAAGAACGCCAACCTGGGGTGGGAGTTCGATAAATGGTTCCTCAACCTCTTCCCTCGCAAGGCTCCCTTCCTGTTCAACGGAGGCGGCTACCTCACGCTGAGCTTCATTCCGACACTGGGGACGATGATCCTGGGGCTGATCGCCGGTCGCTGGCTACGCATGGATTGGAGCCTGCGGAAGAAACTTGGCGTCTTCGTCGTCGCTGGGCTGATCTGCCTCGCTGTTGGCTACCTATTGAACTACTTCAGTATCTGCCCGAACGTCAAACGCATCTGGACACCGACCTGGGTCTTCTTCAGTGGCGGCTGGTGCTTCCTTTTGCTGGCTTTCTTTGTGGCGATGGTCGATGGATTGGGCGGGAAATATGTCTTCTTCGTGTTCCTGATCTTTGGCGTTAACTCGATTGCTATTTACTGCTTATCCCACCTCATTGATGGCTTCATCAAGAGTTCGCTCATCACTCACCTGGGTCGTGGCCCATTTCAGATTTTCAATGAGTATGGCGCTCAATATGAGCAACTTCTCATGGGTGCCGCCATCATGCTGGTTCTTTGGTTAATCCTGTTCTGGATGTATCGGCGAAAGCTGTTTCTGAAGATATGATTGAGTAATAGCCGGGAGTAAGAAGTCAGGAGCCAGAAAAGAAAAGACTTCTCGCTCCGTGGATCGATGCGAACTCTTCACCTTAACCGACTTACTGTTCGAGTGAAACTATGAACAAGACTTCTCCGCTGTTCGTTGCACTGTTTCTAGCAGCCACATTCGTTGTTATCAACCAGAGTGCGGTTGGCCAAGATCGTTTGAAGACGATGCCGGGGTATGAGCAGTATCAGAAGATGTCTTCGCAGATCGGCGGCTCCGTCAAGCGGGGCACTGTTATTGCCTCGTGGAAAGAGGGCGGCAAGGCTTTCGAGTACAGCAAAGACGACAAACGCTTCCGTGTGGATGTTGAATCAGGCAAGGAAGAGGAAGTCAAAGCCAGTGAAGCTGCCAAGAAGGAAGAGACACCACCGGCCAAGACTGGTGGACGGCGACGAAACGGCGGGGGCGATGGGCAACCCCAGGTGGGCGGCCCGGCACGGGGCAGACAGTTCACCTCCACTTCGTCTCCCGATGGTAAGCTCAAGGCAGTCTACAAGGATCGCAACCTTTTTATCACCGACGACAAGGGCGGAAACGAAACGCCGGTCACCACCGATGGCAGCGAGAAACTCCGCATCAAGTATGGCACCGCCAGTTGGGTCTATGGCGAGGAACTCTACCAGACGACCGCCATGTGGTGGTCGCCTGACAGCACCAAGCTCGCCTACTACCGCTTTGACGAGAGCAAGGTGAAGGATTTCTTCCTGCAGATGGGCCAGACCAAGTTTCAAGGCACCATGAACATCGAGCCGTACCCCAAGGCGGGCACTGATAATCCTGAAGTCGATCTGTTCGTCTACGATGTGGCCAGCAAGAAGTCGGTTCGAGTCGATGCTCGCAGCGGCAAGACGCTGGAAGACGGTGTCGTGGGTTATTACGTCTACCAGATCGCCTGGTCACCGGACGGCAAGGAAGTGCTCTTCAACCGTACCAACCGTCGGCAGAATATCATGGAGTTCTGTGCCGCCGATCCAGCTACTGGTTCGACACGGGTGATCATTCGTGAAGAATGGCTGCCCAGTTGGACGGAGAACCGACCAGGCAAGCGGCTGCTCAAGGATAACAACCGGTTCATCTGGACTTCGGATCGCACCGGATTCAAGAACTTCTATCTGTATGATCATTCGGGCAAGCTGCACGCCACGCTGACCAATCACCCCTTTGAAGTAGCCAATATTGTCCGTGTTGATGAAGAGGGTGGATTCCTTTACTACATGGCCCATGACGGCGATAACCCCTACAAGCTGCAACTGCACCGGGTGGGCCTCGATGGCAAGGGCGATGTGCGGCTGACCGATCCGGCCTTTAACCATGCTGTCGATCTTGCTCCCAATGGTAAGTCGTTCATCGATACTTACTTTACTCATGACATGCCGGAATCTGCACGATTGGTTAATGATCAGGGCAAGGTGGTTGCAGAACTGACCAAGAGCGACATGAGCAAGTTCGAGGAACTCGGCCTCAAGAAGGTGGAGTTCTTCACCTACAAAGCTGGCGATGGCGTTACCGATCTATATGGCATGCTGCACTTCCCTTCGAACTTTGATCCAAACAAGAAGTACCCTCTGCTGGTCAGTGTCTATGCCGGGCCGGAGACCAACGGCGCTCGTGAGACGTTCACGTTGCCTTCAGCCATGACCGAATATGGCTTTCTGGTAGCGACCCTCGATTCCCGCAGCGCTGCCGGTCGGGGCAAGAAGTTTCTCGACGCGATTTATCTCAAACTCGGTGTTACCGAGATTGACGACCAGGCAGCAGGAGTCAAGTCGCTCTGGTCACGTCCCTACCTGGACAAGAACCGAGTTGGCATTTATGGCACCTCCTACGGTGGTTATGCTTCCATTCTGTGTCTGCTGCGTCACCCCGATGTCTTCCAGGCGGCTTGCGCCTCCTCACCGGTGACCGATTATCGCCATTACGACACGATCTACACCGAACGCTACCTCTACACTCCGCAGGAGAACAAAAAGGGGTATGATGAAGGCTCAGCTATGACCTACGTCAAAGATCTCAAGGGTCGCTTGATGATCTACTACGGCACTGCGGATGACAATGTACACCCAAACAATGCGATGCAGCTTATTCAAGCTTTGCAGCGAGCCGGCAAGAGCTTTGAAGTGCAGGTGGGGCCAGACCTTGGTCATACAGGCGTGAATCAGAATCGGATGATGGAGTTCTTCATTGAGAACCTCGTGATGAGGAAGGACTAGTCCAAGAAGATGCACGACCAAGCCCAGGCCTGGGGACGAGTCGCCCAGAAATACGATGATCTCTTCGTCGATCCGTATCACGAGGATGGGGATAATCCGGTGCTGCGGGCGATCTCGCGTCTTAAGAACAAGGCTTCGCTGGTCATTGGCGACTTGGGGTGTGGCACCGGGCCATTCGTACCACAGTTGGCCAAGCAGTTCAAATCGGTGGTGGCGGTTGACTTCTCCGCCGACATGCTGGGGGAGGCCAAGCGGCGGTGCAGGGCGCTCAAGAACGTCAGCTTCTATCACCTGCCCTTTGATCAATTGCATCTCTTGCCCGGCAAGCTTGACATCGCTGTCACCATGAACAGCCTGGTGAGCCATGATGTAGGCATTTTGGATCGAGCACTCTCTGCCATGCGGCAGACTTTGCGGCCCGGGGGCAGGTTACTGGGCATTGTTCCTTCGCTCGAAGGGCTGAATTACCATGTCATGTTGCTGACCGACATAGGTCTCCAGCGCGACATGACGCTGGAGGAAGCCCAGCAGTTCGCTGCCAAGAAGGCGGAACTCTTTGGCTACGATTTGAACACGGCGACGTTCACGTTTGACAAGATCAAGCAGCATCTCTGGCTGCGAGAAGAAGTGGCCTATCGGCTGAAGAAAACTGGGTGGAAGAACATCCGAGTGCGTAAAGCAGGGTTGCCTTGGGACCAGTTCGCTGAGGGCAAGGCACTGTTGAAGCAGCCCCTCTCGTGGGACTGGGCCTTCTCGGCACGAGGGTAGTTATTGGGCTTCAATCGATACTTGCAATGGCTGAGCGCCCCGGCTCTTGGCTTCGGGATCAGCACCACAGGAGTGGATCTGCTCGGCCTTCAACTCAGCTACTTCCTTACTGCCCGACCAGACGACGCTGCGGCCCGTCTGATGGGCTTCCAGGGTATGAGCCACCGCCTTTTCAACCGGGTAGTGAAACACCTTCATGATAACTTCGATGACAAAATCGAACGTATTGAAGTCATCGTTATGCAGGATGACCACATAGGGAGGCAATAGCTTGCTGTCGATCTTCTCTTGAGGCTTGCGACGTGGCCGCACTGTGACCTGCTTCAGCGTGTCTGTTCCAATATCTGCGGCATTGCTCATATTCAGATCCGTTGCTCACTATGCTGAAGATACTGTAATTGATGGCGCAAGCGGAGTCCATTCTTTTTGCGAATGCTCCATCCGTCA
Source organism: Gemmatales bacterium (assembly GCA_035430005.1). Taxonomy (GTDB): domain Bacteria; phylum Planctomycetota; class Planctomycetia; order Gemmatales; family HRBIN36; genus JAEUIE01. The sequence goes on along the minus strand of DAOMFV010000022.1, from coordinate 4,951 downwards.
TATTGCACACATCTTACTCTCGATAACCTCTCGAATACTAAACCTGACTTGGTGGTTGTTCATCGTTCGCTAAAACAGCATGATAGAATTGCATCCTATTCGTCAGAACAGAGAGGCATCAGTGAGAGTAGTCATTACCGGCGGGGCGGGCTTTATCGGCTCCCATTTGTGTGAACGCTTCCTGGCTGACGGCCACGACGTGATTGCCCTTGATAACTTAATCACAGGCGCTTTGATCAATCTCAAGAACTTTCGTGACAATCCACGATTCACTTTCATTCAGCACGATGTATCGAAAGAAATCAACATCGAAGGCGTAGTCCACATCGTTCTTCATTTCGCCTCGCCGGCCAGCCCGATTGATTATCTCAAGTACCCCATCCAGACTTTGAAAGTCGGTTCGCTTGGCACCCATAATTCCCTGGGCCTGGCTAAAGCCAAGAACGCCAGGTTCCTGATTGCCAGCACCAGCGAAGTGTATGGCGATCCGCAGATTCATCCACAGACGGAGGACTACTGGGGTCATGTGAACCCGATTGGGGTGCGGGGTGTATACGATGAGGCGAAGCGCTTTGCCGAAGCGATGACGATGGCATATCACCGTGCCCATCGTGTTGATACCCGCATAATCCGCATCTTCAACACCTATGGCCCGCGGATGCGGCTGGATGATGGCCGTGTTCTACCCAACTTCATGGGTCAGGCTCTGCGTGGCGAGCCGCTGACCATCTATGGCGATGGCAGTCAAACTCGCAGCTTCTGCTATGTGAATGACCTGGTAGAAGGAATTGTTCGGCTGTTGAAGGTCGATTACCACGAGCCGGTAAACCTAGGCAATCCTTCGGAAATCACCATTCTGCAGTTCGCTCAGGAGATCATGAAGCTCATCGGCGAAAATTGTGAAATCATCTATCGTCCGCTGCCGGCCGATGATCCCAAAGTACGGCAACCCGATATTTCACTAGCCCGCAAGCTGCTTGGCTGGGAGCCGATAGTGGATCGGACCGAAGGATTAGCCAAGACGCTTAAGTATTTTCGGGACATTGTCAACCAGTCGGCCACTTGAGGTCTAGGGCTTGACCGCGTTCGTGTGTCGCACCGGAGGCTTCTTCAGGGAATACTGCCTACGGACGGCGAACTTCGGTGACAACAATACTGATTTTGTACTCACCACTAACAGGTTTCTTCTCTGCTTTGTTGGCAACAAGAATGAGCGTATCCCCATCGACGGCATCGGGCATGTCGATCCCAGGTTTCATGTCGAGGAATTTGTAGAGACTGGGATCCTTCCCGGTAAACGGTGCGGCACCTGCTTGTTGAACGAATTCTTTTAGCCTTTTCCTATCCCATCTTTTGGAATAGTAGACCGCTTTGAATTCGAACGGCCCGGCTGGTATCTCGCCATCCAGCAGCTTTTCAAATGTTGTTGTAATTGGCTGTGCTGACTGAGTCGTTGAAGGGATTACCTTCTCGGAGGAGCAACCGAGAATTGCCAAAACAGCCACTGTCAGACTGATACGGATGGCTGTCACGTGAGTTACCATGAGTGATCCCTTCAACCAATTGTACGAGAACCCACAGACACCATCATCGTTGTGACCGTAGCAAAAGAGATTGGGCATCTCCGTGATAAGGTGAGCAAATTACAATCCCTCACCACGCCATAAGACCAGCCCTTCCAGAGCATAGAACTGAGGCAGCCCGAGCTGATCGTATAGAGCCGCGGTGTGGCGATTCCGTTGCTCAGCCCGTTGCCAGAACTCACGTTCATCGGTTCCGCCGGGGAACATGGCCCGGTCTTTCTGTGACTGATGCTTGAAGATTGACTGCTTCTTGAGTTCCATATCATCGGGGTTGATCGGCACCACCCGATCCACTTCATGGGGTTCCCATTCCTGCCAGGCTCCTCGATAGAGCCAGACTTCCGGGTTCATGCCTTCCGTTTGCAATTCTGTGACCGCAGCGAGGATGGCATCGGCACATAAGCGGTGAGTGCCGTGTGGGTCGGAAAGGTCGCCCGCCATGTAAATCTGTGCCGGGTTGAGGGAGCGAATCAGATCAGCAGTGACTTTTACATCCTCAGGCCCAATCGGCATCTTGGCAATGGTGCCGGTGCGGTAAAACGGCATGTCCATGAAGTGAAGCTGTTCGGGCGAGATGCCGACAGTTAACGCCGCCGCCCTGGCTTCAGTTGAACGAATCAGCCCTTTGATGAACAACACCTCAGCGGTATCACGTTCACCAGGTTTCTTTTTGTTTAGCAACTCGCTGATACGATCAGTCACCTGTTTGGACTTGTTGGGATCGATGCCGGCATTCTTGTTGAACTCAGCGATGAAATCGGCAAACCGCAGGGCATCGTGATCAAAAACCGCGATGTTGCCGCTCGTCATGTAGCCAACATGTACCGTATTGCCATGATTAACGAGATGAATCAGTGTACCACCCATGCTGATGACATCGTCATCGGGGTGAGGGCTGAAGCAAAGTACCGTTTTCTTACTGCTGGTGACTTTGGGTTCGGCGGGCTGTTTGAAAAAGGTACCGGGATCGTAACAGATGGTATTGGCCATTTCGTCGAAAACGGTGCGGGCCAGCTTCTGGGCCGGGCCATGTTCACGCAGCAGGCTGTAGAGTTCGTGGTTGCGGAAGTCCTCGTCGGTCAGGAGCAGCAACGGCTTCTTTGATTCGAGGGAGAGCCAGACGACAGCCTTGCGGATGTTGCTGGGGGTCCATTGCACCTGGCCTACTTCCCAAGGTGTGCGGACAGCGGTCAGGTCGTTGGCAGCGGCTTCATCGACACAGAAAGTGACGTCCTTATGTTCCTGCAGGAAGCTGGCTGTCACAGCCGGTGTCGGTCGCATTTCGACGGCGGGCCGTAGAATTGGAGCTTTATGCTCACCGAATGCGAGCAACACGATCTGCCGAGCCTCGAGGATGGTACCGACACCCATCGTGAGCGCCTGGTGAGGCACATTTTCAATGCCAAAGAAACCACTGGCTGCGTCGCGCCGGGTGACCGAATCGAGCGAGATCAGACGGGTGCGGCTTGTTTCCATCGAGCCTGGTTCATTAAACCCAATGTGCCCGGAACGGCCGATGCCCAGGATCTGAATATCGATTCCGCCGGCACGCTTGATCATGCCTTCGTAACGGTCACAATACTCGTCGACCTTGTCCGGCGGCGTGGTGCCATCGGGAATGTGGATGTTCTCCGGTCGGATGTTCACGTGCTGAAAGAAGTTGGCATGCATCCAGGCGTGGTAGCTATGGACGTCATCCGGCTCCATCGGGTAATATTCGTCAAGATTGAAGGAGACCACTCGGCTGAAGTCGAGCTGCGATTCTCGATGCCGTTTGATCAGTTCACGGTACAGGCCTATGGGTGTCGAACCGGTGGCCAGGCCAAGAACGGTCGAGCGGCCCGCGGAGTTGTTCTGGCGAATCAGGCTCTCGATCATCAGAGCGACATGCCTGGAGGCATCGCCACTGTTTCGAAAGAGCAGGGTAGGCACACGAGTGCCACGGAGGTAGCGAGAAGTCTCGGCAGACGCATTTTGGTGAAGCATTATTAACTCAGCAGGATGCTTGGTGCTGAGTATCATTATAGTGGATGGCTCGCAGTTCGGGTTGATCGATTTTGTGGGCTGGCCAGCGGTATTGAGCCGTGTGGGTTGAATCGTGTCGGCTGTAACAATGCTGCGACCATGCAGGAGACCAGGGCCATGACATGGATGCTGATTTGTTCCATCTTCTTTTTCCTTCCGGCACAAGATACCGCCGCTGTAAAGTCGATTTCGCCTGAACGTGTCGCCAGCTTTCAGCGGGCGCTGGAGAAGGCTGTCTTTACTGCTTTGCCCACACCTCTTTACGAAGGCAGCGATCACTGGGGCGACAAGAAGAAATCGGTTAATGGCATGAAGTGGACGCCTAAGCCCGAACTGCAATACGCCGACAAGAACCACGGCACCTGGCGCAAGTACCGGGTGACTCTCGATCAGCCGTCACAAGATCATCTCAAGCTCAAAGTCAACGACGTCAAGAGCCTCGGAAATAATTCGCTGAGCTTTCAGATCAAGGTTGATGCCGACATTGAGTTTGATGTTGAACAACAGAACTGGCAGGCTGGCATTAAGTTGTTCGACGGATTCGCACGTGGAGGTGCCACGGTCAAAATGGTCATCACCTGCGAATCCAAGCTCACCATAGAGCCGGGAGTGAACCTTTTTCCCGTGATCAAATATCGGCTGCACGTGATGGATGCCAAGGCGAGTTATGATCGCCTCGTGTTTACTCATGTGCCCGGCCTGGGTGGCTCGGCAGCCAAAGTAGTCGGTAATTGGACAGTCGATGCGGTGAATCAGATGAAGCCCTCGTTGGAGCGGAAGTTGATTGGTAAACTGACCGAGAAGCTGAAGAAGGTGGCTGACACGAAGGAGATCCAGGTCAGCCTTTCGGGCATCGAGCGGAAGAAATGAACGTATCCAGACTTGTGGGGCTACCGATCTCGACGTTATGATTTGTAGATGAAATACTCGATCTACGTCGTCAGCCTGTTTTGCATTTCTGCACTCCTTCTCGCAAGCGAACATTTAGAACCAGTATCCGGTAGTGGGTCATTTTCATTCTCTCCCCCTTTCCAAGGGGGAGTCGGAGGGTGTAAATTCTCCGTAACCTTGAACCCCACCCAACCTCCCCTTGGTAAGGGGAGGAGTAAATACCCAGCCTCCGAACCGGGCTTTATTCTGCCTCCGGGGTTTATCATCCAGCAGGTTGCAGGGCCTGAGTTGGCGAATGATATCTACTGCATGACGATCTCGCCGGAAGGGCACATCATCGTCAGCGGCAGAGGGTATGTGAAGCAGTTGGTCGATGATGACAATGATGGGAAAGCGGACCGGGCGATATTGCTTTCAGATCATCCCAAGGATGGGGCGATGGGGCTCCTCGT